>NZ_JAYDCJ010000003.1:1239602-1549503 GCF_034555935.1 Marinobacter qingdaonensis | reverse complement strand
CCGAAAGCGCTGGACAACACCGCCGTATTCCGGGCCCCGATGCGGACTGCGGCCAGAGGCGCGACCAGGGTCGCCATCACGAAACTGATCAACGGCAGCGCGCCAATCACACCAATCACATCCGGCGACAACGCCAGATCGGATCGAATCGGCGGCACGAACAGGCCGAAGGCGAAACGTGCCAGGCCATAGCTGATGGCCACCAGCGCCGCGCCGAACAGCGCAAATGTGGTGCTCGAGATGGACTTCATCACGCTCCCCGTTGCCTCTGATTGCCCATTCTGAAGCGATTGGTGGCTGCGCCCCGGATGTTCAGCCTAGCACGGTGTCCCCCGCTGCGCCGAACCAGCGTTAATGTCTGGGACGCCGGACAGGCTGTCCGGAGTTCCGGCCACCCCTGCCGAATTTCTGGGTGCCAACGACTGAAAATCAACCACTTGCAGACTGGCACGATATTTCCTTGGTCCACGGCGCCAGACAATAAATCCAATAAAGGAGCACGGAATGAGAAATCCCATAGTACTGGCGGCCCTGGTCGCCGCGCTGATTCTTCCTGCGATGCCAACACTGGCGGGCCAGACCCACTCCTACAGCCTGCCCCAGCAGGCCTATAACCAGTCCCGCACCCGCAATTACAAGGTCTACGTACCGGACAATGTGACCAGCCCCGCGCCCATGGTGATGGCGCTTCACGGCTGCAAACAGACCAACGACGACGTCCTGAACGACTGGGGACTGACCGCCGCCGCGGACACCTACGGATTCATCCTGGTGGCGCCATTCATCACCAGCTACGACGGCATGCGAAACGAGAACTGCTGGGGCTTCTGGTTCGATCACCACCGGCACGAGGGCGCGGGCGAGGCCGAGGACCTGCACCAGATCGCTCTGGCGGTAGAAGCCAACTACAGCATCGACCCCAATCGGCGTTTTATTACCGGCCTGTCCTCCGGCGGCGCCATGACCGTTGTGGCCGCCACCACCCACAACGAATACTGGGCCGCCGCGGCAACGGCCGCGGGCCTGCCCTACGGCGAAGACGCCTCGTCGGTGTCACTGTCCGGCCAGTGTCCCGGCAGCGCCAGTTTCCACAGCGTGTCCCAGGTGGTGTCCGACATGCAGGGCGAGCTGGACGACAGCTACCCCATCCCGATGATGGTGCTGCATAATGAAAACGACTGCACCGTGCTGAAACAAGCCGCCGACAACATCCGGGATGCCCACTTGAAGGTGTTCGGGACCCCGGCCTTCGACACCCCGGCTGAGGCCGAGGCCTCCTCGGCCGCCTGCGCGCCCTACTACCAGAACAACCACGGCTGCCAGCACAAGCGCTACACCGAAGACGCCACCCTGGGTACCCGATCCCTGGTGGAAACCATCTACCTGGATGGCCCGCTGACCACGCCCAACACCCAGGACACCAACCACGGCCATTACTGGGTGGGCGGCGCCGAGGGCAACAATGGCAAGTGGTCGGTCCGGGTTGGGCCCAGCTACCCGGACATCATCTGGGATTTCTTTAATCGCCACAGCCGCGATGGCGCCCAGCCCGAGGGGTTCCCGGTCATCACCCTGATCGGTGACAACCCGATGGAGGTGGCCGTCAACACCACCTTCACCGACCCGGGCGCCACCGCCGAGGATGCCGAAGACGGCTCGGTCACGGTAACGCCAGACTGCAGCAGCGTCGACACCGCCACCGTCGGCACCTACACCTGCACCTACTCGGCCACCGACAGCGACACTAACACCAGCATCCGGGACCGGGACGTGGTGGTTTACGACCCCAATGCCCCCACGGAAACCTGCGAACAGGCCACCGCGTCCCCCAACGCCCACATCTCGGCGGGCCGGGCCTACGCCGGCGGTGCCTACAACTACCGCACCTACGCCACCGGCGATGACGTCGACATTGGCGCCTCCTACGACACCTGGAACAGCGTCACCCTGTACGAGGGCGACCCCGGACTCTGGTACGCCACCGAACCGGCCGCCTGCTCCGGCACCGGCGGCGGGGGCGGCGGCGAAACGCCGGCCTGCCAGGACTGGAACGACACCAACCTCAATCACGACAACGCCGGCCGGGCCTACTACGCGGGCGGCTATTACTCGACCGGGGGTGACGATTTCCTGGGCTCGGTATCCGGGGTGTATACCTGGGTGAAGGAAACCAGCGAGGGTTTCTACGAAGCCGGCCAGTGCAACTGAGGTAGCAGCCAACCGGCACCGCGCTCGGGCCAGTCTGGCAGAGCTTAGACCGAGTGCGGTGCCTGTTTCAGCCCGGGTTTGGGCGCCTTGGGGTACACCTTGTGCAACTGGGTATCCTGCTCCGCCAGCATGGACGCCATGGTGATGATGGTGCGCGCCATACCCCGCACCAGGTTGAGCAGCATCAGGCCGAACACCTCTGGCTCGCTCTGATTCAGATCCAGAAAATGAACACTGCTGATTTCAAGCAGAATCGAGTCTTCTTCGGCCCTCGCCGTAGCCGGACGATCGGACAGCGAAATCATGGGTACGAAGCCCATGTCATCGCCCGGCTCGTGGCAGCGGGCCAGGGTCCAGCCACCGTCTTTTCTGGGCATCCAGGAGTTCATCTTGCCGCTGAGCACAATGTAGAAGGCCTCGCTGCGCTCGCCCACCTCGTACAGGCGCTCGCCGGCCTCCAGGCTGATCACGCGCCCCTTCTCGAACATGCGCAACACCGCCTCATCCGGTATCGCGCCAAAGGTTGAGAGTTCCCGAAAGTAGTCGGAACCCTGTTCCTGCCAGTAGTCGTGGGCATCGGTTTCGCGCATGACAGTGCCACCTGACTGAGTTGCTCCTCATTAAGTATAGCGGGCATTTACACCCTGCCCTGCGCCCAGAGCGAAGTGTGGTAATCTGACCATTCCCGGCTGCTCCCGAGCCGGACCGTCACGTGGTGTATGAGACAAGGGATTTGCTCGACGAGACCGCAACCCGTTACTCAGCCAGGACATTGCCATGATGTACTTCGCCCATGAGATGAACCGCGCCGCGCTCACGCCCCTGCGCCTGTTGACCAGCGCCCAGAGCAAGCTGCTGCTGCACTCCCTGAGCCCGTTTTCCCGCTTGCCCGGCGCCCGCAGCCTGGCCTCGGCGTACGAAGTGTTTGGCGACCTCAGCCGTCGCTACCCGAAACCGGCGTTCAACCTGCACGCCACCGTGTGCGATGGCGAGGCGGTGGACGTGCAGGAGGTCATCCTCAAGCGCAAACCCTTTGCCCAGCTCAAGCAGTTCCGGCGCAGCGTCACCCGGCCGGATGACCCGAGGCTGTTGATCGTCGCGCCCCTGTCCGGGCATTTTGCGTCCCTGCTGCGGGGCACGGTCGAGGCCATGCTGCCCGACCACGACGTGTACATCACCGACTGGCGCGACGCCTGCCAGGTGCCGCTGTCGGCCGGCGACTTCGGCCTGGACGACTACATCGATTACGTGATCGATTTCCTCAACTACCTGGGGCCGGACACCCATGTGCTGGCGGTCTGCCAGCCGGTGGTGCCGGTGCTGGCGGCCACCGCCCTGATGGCCGAGGACCGGCATCCGGCCACGCCCCGGTCCCTGGCCCTGATGAGCGGTCCCATCGACGCCCGCATTGATCCCACCGAGCCCTGCACGCTGGCCACCGAGCACGATCTGGCCTGGTTCAAGCGCAACCTGGTGCACCCGGTGCCCGCGCCTTACCCGGGCGCCATGCGCAAGGTCTACCCGGGCTTTCTGCAACTGACCGGCTTCGTGAACATGAACCTGGACCGGCATGTGGACGCCTATCGGGAGCTGTTCAAATCCATTCGCGACCAGGACACCGACAAGGTCAACCGCCACCGGGAATTCTACGACGAGTACCTGGCGGTAATGGACCTGCCCGCCACCTATTACCTGGACACCATCGAGCGAATTTTCCAGGAGTTCCACCTGGCCCGGGGCTGCTTCCGACACCGGGGCCGGCTGGTCTCGCCATCGGCCATCCGCGACACCGCCCTGATGACCATCGAGGGTGGCAAGGACGACATTTCCAGCCCCGGCCAGACCCGGGCCGCCCACGACCTGTGCATCAACGTGCCGGAACATCGACGGGTGCATCATCTGCAACCGGACGTGGGCCACTACGGGGTGTTCAACGGCAGCCGCTGGCGCCAGGCCATTGCCCCGCGCCTGAAAACCTTCATCCGCTCGGCCTGAGCCCCGGCCAGGCCGATTTCTTGTGGCCACCCTGAGCCTCTGCTAGCTTGAATTAAGACCGCCTGACCGTTCAAAAACCGATCAGAACAACAAGCAGGGGCAACCCAGGGAGGGTCTCATGCAGGACCTACAAGGAAAGGTCGCCATTGTTACCGGTGCGTCTCGTGGCATCGGTCGGCACATCGCACTCCAGTTGGCGCAACGGGGCGCCGACGTCGCCATCAACTTCCGCACCCGCCAGTCCGAAGCCGACCAGGTCATCAAGGAGATCGAGGCCCACGGCGTCCGTGCGCTGGCCATACAGGCCGACCTGGCCCAGATGCCGGCGGCCCGCAACCTGGTGCGCCAGGTATACGACCAGTGGGGACGCATCGACATCCTGGTGAACAACGCCGGCATCACCCGGGACAAGTCGATGAAGAAACTCACCGACGACGACTGGAACGATGTCCTCAACACCAACCTCGGCAGTGTCTACGCGACCTGCTCCGAGGTGCTGAAAATCATGATGGACCAGCAGTACGGCCGCATCATCAACATCACCTCGTTCGTTGGCCAGGCCGGCAACTTCGGCCAGGCCAACTACGCGGCCAGCAAGGGCGGCATCATCGCCTTTACCAAGACCCTGGCCCTGGAAATGGCCAAGCACAACATCACCGTGAACGCCATCGCGCCCGGCTTCACCGAAACCGAGATGCTCGCCCAAGTGCCGGAAGACATCCGCGAACACATCATTGCGCGGGTACCCATGGGCCGCTTCGGCAAACCCGAGGAAATTGCCCGGGCGGTGGTGTTCCTGGCCGCCGAGGGCGACTACATCACCGGCCAGCAGATCAATGTCAACGGCGGTGTGTACATGTAGCCCGCCAGCTGGAGAGTCACCATGGCAGCCAAAGCCAACGACCTTGCCACACCCGAGTTCGAACCCCATGTCGTCCGCGAGTCCCTCAAGCGTGCCGGCGTGCACGGCGCCCACATGCTCAAGCGCGCCGTCCTGCGGCCGCTGCGGGGCGCACCGCCCAACCCGGCCAGTGCGAAGAGCATCGGCAAACCCTTTTTAGCCCTGACCGGACGGCTCGCCACCCAGCCGGACACTGTGCTCTTCGCCCAAATCCGGGCCATTCGCGACACCGCCGAATTCTGGACCGGGCTGCTGTCCAGCACGGTCAGCAACAAACCCATGGCCGTGGTCGAGCCCGAACCCGGCGACGGCCGCTTCCGGGATCCGGCCTGGACCGAGGCCAAGGCCTTCAACGTCATCAAGCAGGCCTACCTGCTGTCCAATCGCTGGATCATGGACACCCTGGACGATGTCCGCGGCCTGGACGACCACACCCGGCTCAAACTGCGCTTCTTCACCAGCCAGATGACCGACGCCATGGCGCCCAGCAACTTTGTACTGAGCAACCCGGAGGTGCTGCGCGAGACCGTCCGCAGCCGCGGCCGCAATCTGGTTCGCGGGCTGGCCAACCTGCTGCGGGACCTGGACGAGGGCGCCGGCCCCCTGCCGTTCCGGATGACCGACCCGGCCGCCTTCTCCGTGGGCGACAACCTGGCCAACACCCCCGGTGACGTGGTGTTCCAGAATGACCTGATGCAGCTGATCCAGTACCGGCCCACCACCGAGACCGTGCACCGCCGGCCGCTGCTGGTGATTCCCCCCTGGATCAACAAGTACTACATCCTCGATCTGGGCGAGAAAAAGTCCTTCATCCGTTACTGGGTCGAACAGGGCCACACGGTGTTCGTGGTGTCCTGGGTCAACCCCGGCGTGGAGCTGGCGCACAAGCGGTTCGAGGATTACATGCTGGAAGGGCCGATCGCCGCCATGGACGCCATTGAACAGGCCACCGGCGAGCGGGAACTGAACGCGGTCGGCTACTGCATCGGTGGCACCCTGCTGGGCTGTACCCTGGCCTGGCTGGCCGCCCGCGGCGACGATCGGGTCCAGAGCGCCACCTTCCTGACCAGCCTGATGGATTTCTCCGACGTCGGCGACCTGGAAGTGTTCATTGACGAGGACGCCATCCGCAAACTGGAAAAGGCCATGAACAAACAGGGCTACCTGGACGGCGCCTCCATGGCCATTGGCTTCAACATGCTGCGGGCCAACAGCCTGATCTGGTCGTTCTATGTGAACAACTACCTGCTCGGACGGGACCCGGCGCCCTTCGATCTGCTGCACTGGAACTGCGACGCCACCCGGATGCCGGCCGCGATGCACTGCTACTACCTGCGCAACATGTACCTGAACAACCGGTTGCGGGAGCCGGGGGGCATCGAGCTGGCGGGCACGCCCATTGACCTGGGTAAGGTTCGGATACCGACCTATTTCGTGTCCGCGCTCGAGGACCACATTGCCCCCTGGACCTCCTGCTATCGCGGTTCCCGATATCTGGGTGGACCGGTGCGCTTCGTGCTCGGCGGCTCCGGGCACATCGCCGGTATCATCAACCCGCCCGAGAAGAAGAAATACGGCTACCGGCTCAATGACGGCGATCACGCCGATCCGGAAGAGTGGCTGCGGGAGGCGCAGACGCACGAAGGGTCCTGGTGGCCGGACTGGGTCACCTGGGCGGAACAGTACGGTGGCGGTCAGGTGGCCGCGCGGATGCCCGGGGAAGGCAAGTTGCCGCTGATTGAACCAGCGCCCGGGGCATACGTGCGCAACCAGCCCGCGCCCCCGACGCCGAGAAAGCGCCCACGCCGGCAGGCGGCCCGCAAACGGGGTGCCCCCCGCAGCAATCCGTCCACACCCAGTCGAATGGCCTGAACGCATCCGTGGGCCTGCGCCCGCTAGCCGGGTGTGACGCGCAATCCCGAAAGCTTGGGTATACTCCCGCCATGGGTTTCATTCATCCCGTGGCAAGGAGTAACCAATGCCCTACCAATTCAGTGACCTGAGAGACAGCTGCGCCGGGGAGTGGCGTGACTACATCGAGCACCGGTTCGTGCAGCAACTGGGCGATGGGTCGCTCGCCCCGGAAGCCTTCCAGCACTATCTCAAGCAGGACTACCTGTTCCTGATCCAGTTTGCCCGCGCCTTCGCCCTGGCCGCCTACAAGAGCCCGACTCTGTCGGACCTGCGCCAGGCCAAGGACGGCTTGCAGGCCATTGTCGATACCGAGCTCGGCCTGCACATCGAGTATTGCCGGGAATGGGGCATTTCCGAAGAGGAACTGGCGAACCTGCCGGAAGCCCGCGCCACCCTGGCCTACACCCGCTATGTGCTGGATACCGGCAACCGGGGCGACCTGCTCGACCTGCACGTGGCCCTGTCGCCCTGCATGGTCGGCTACGGCGAAATTGCCAACTGGCTGAACAGCCGCGAGGCCACGGTACGCGGCGACGCCAACCCCTACGACGCCTGGATTGCCATGTACGAGAGCGAGGAATTCCAGGACGCCATGCAGGCCGAGATCCGCTGGCTGGATGAGCGCCTGGCCGATGTCTCCCCCGGCCGGTTCGAGCAGCTGACCCGCATCTTCCGGGACGCCACCCGGCTGGAGATCGACTTCTGGAACATGGGCCTCACCCTGAGCGACTGACCCATGCCACAGCCAATCCGCATCTACCTGGCTGGCCCGGAAGTCTTCTTCCCGGCCGAACAACACCGGGCCATCGTGGCCGAGAAAAAGCGCCTGCTGCTTGAGCGGGGGTTCGAAGGCGTGGACCCGCTGGACACCGAACTGGCCTTTGCCGACGACGAGGCCAAGCCTGACCGCGGCCACCGCATCTACCGCGCTAACCGGGCCCTGATGGACAGCTGCGACGCCATCATCGCCAACCTGACGCCGTTCCGGGGTGTCAGCGCCGACCCGGGCACGGTGTTTGAGGTGGGCTACATGATAGGTCAGGGCAAGCCGGCCTTCGGCTTTACCCTGGAGCGCCGCACTTGCCGCGAGCGCGCGGGCGCCCGGGACCAGGATGCCCTGGGCCACGCGGTGGAGGATTTCGAGCTGGCCGACAACCTGATGATCGAGGGCGGTCTGTGCGAATCCGGGGGGCGGCTGCTGGTGGCGGAGGAGCACGGCGAGCACCCGTTTTTCTCAGCCCGTTTGTTCCAGCGCTGCGTTCAGGCGTTGGCGGCAGCCAGCCGGGATTAACGCCCGCGGACGGCAGCGCCGGCAATTGGCAGCGGCGCTGATGCCGGGGTGGCGAAGGGCCAATGCCAGCGTTGGGGCGCTGTGTTCCTCTAGTGGAAAATGGAGGTAGCCCCATCATGCTGAAACCAACGCTGTTCCTGACCGCCCTGCTGCTGGCCACCCAGCCCGTTCTCGCCGCCGGGGACTGGCAGCCCTACCCGGAGACACTGACGTCTTTCGACTACTCCGAGGACTCCCTGGGCCATCACTGGCAGGACCTGACCGGCGGCTTTCGCGGCCCCCTGCCCACCACCGACACCCTGAAGGCCGATGCCGAACGCTGGCCTGAGCTGTACGAACTCACCCGCCAGCACCTGCAGGCCCTCCCGGAAACACACCCGGAACTCGCCTTCCTCGCCGAGGGCGAGCCCAGCGACCATTTCGACGCTTACGCCGAACAACTGCGACGGACCTGGAGCCTGCTCTTCAACGGCCAGTTCCAGCAAGCGCGGGAGCTGGGCATGGCCCTGGGTCCGGCCGGTTATTTCCCCGCCCTCTACGCCCAGGCGCTGTACGCAACCCTGGTGGAGACCGATGAGAGCACCCGCCAGCGGCTGCTTGAGGAAGTGATCCATCGGACCCGGGACATCATGCCCAAGGCGCCCGACCACCCGATGATCCGCTTCGGCAACGCCTACGGCAAAGCCCGCATTCTGGAGCAGCTGTCCGCGTCCGAGGCCATCGCCACCGGGTATACCTCGGAGGTGAAGGACACCCTGACCACCCTGCTGGAGGAAAACCCGGACAACATCTACGCCCTGACCCTGTACGCCGGCGTGCACGCAGGCATCATCGAGAAAGCCGGCAGCCTGGTGGCCCGACTGACCTACGGCGCTAAGGAGTCGGAGATGGAAACCCTGTTCACCGAGGCCATCGACCTGGCGCCCCATTACCCAGCCGTGTATTACGAATACGCCCGGGCCCGACTGAAAGTGGACGGCGAGGATGGCCACGACGAGGCCCTGGCCCTGCTCGAGAAAACCCGCGACATGACCCCGGACAGCGCCGAAGAAGCCCTGATACTGCGAGCCACCCAACGCCTGCGCCAGGGTCTCGCGAACTGACCGACTCGCCTATACTGGGCCTCGATGCCATCGAACCCGGGCTGGGGCTCGGGAGAGCTTTAGCAAGGGTTTCAGAATGGGGTTAAAAAAGGGAGCAAGTTATGAGCCTGTCACCGTTTCATCTCGCCATTCCCGTGTACGACCTGGCGGGCGCGCGGCACTTCTACCGGGAGGTGTTCGGTCTGGAGGAAGGCCGGTCCAGCGAGCATTGGGTGGATTTCAATTTTTACGGCCACCAACTGGTCATCCACGAGCACCCGAAAACCGAGTCCCAGGCCAACGCCCACCGCAACTCCGTGGACGGTCACGACGTGCCGGTGCCGCATTTTGGCGTGGTGCTGGACTGGCCGGAATGGGAGGCGCTGGCCGATCGTCTGCAAGCACGGGGCACCGACTTTGTGATCGAGCCCTACGTGCGCTTCCAGGGCCAGGTGGGCGAACAGGCCACCATGTTCCTGTTCGACCCCTGCGGCAACGCCCTGGAGTTCAAGGCGTTCAAGGATAAAAACCAGCTGTTTGCCAAGGATTGAACGCCATGCCCGAATCAACGCCCCTCCAAACCCTGCTCGACACCCTGCCCCAGACCGGGCGGGTTGAATGGATCGGTGTTCGCCCTGCCCGAGGCGAAGCCATGGCGACGGTCGACCGGGTGACCGTCAGCCCGGGCACCGGCCTGGACGGCGATCGATTCAAGGGCCGGGCGGCCAGCAAACGGCAGGTCACCCTGATTCAACAGGAACACCTGCACGCCATCGCCTCCTGCCTGAACCGGGAGGCCCTTGGTCCCGAGGTGTTCCGCCGCAACATCGTGGTGTCCGGGTTGAACCTGCTGGCGCTGAAGGGCAAAACCTTCCGCATCGGCAGCGTGGTGCTGGAGTACACCGGCCTGTGCCACCCGTGCAGCAAGATGGAAACGGCCCTGGGGCCGGGCGGCTACAACGCCATGCGGGGCCACGGCGGCATCACCACCCGGGTGGTGGAAGGCGGCGAGCTGGCGCTGGGGGATGCGGTCACAGTCTGCACCTAACGGGACCTTGCCGGGCGACCATTCATGAACCGGCCCGCTCGGATCTCAGGTTCTCCAGATAGGGCCCGTAACCATCGTCCCCAAGCCAGAACCGCAGCAGTCCCGTCACACTCCGGCTGGTCCAGGTAGCGCCGGATATTGCATCCACTTCGTAAGGTGCCGCCGGACTGGAAGCGAGCACCGTTCCCCGGGCCACACCAATGCGTACGTTTCCAGCCGGGTCGCGTACCTTTTTGCCCCGCCACAGATCCAGCCAATCCTGGTCACTGACTCGCCCTCCCAGTCCTGGCGTTTCGGATTGCTCATAAAAGCTGAGAGCAACGACCGAGTTACCGTCGGCCGCCAGCCCAAGATAACCGTGCAGCGTGGAGGTAAACCCCCTTCCGTAAACCGGCAAGATGATCATTTTCAACTCATCGTCGGTTCTAACCTGAAAAATCTTGGCGTACTTTTCCCGTCGTTTGATGTTAGCCAGATCCCGATTGGCGGGAATCGCAACGCTCTGCGCCGGATCCTTGGCCGCCTGTCGCTGATCAAACTCTCCGGGATCCAACTCTGGCAGATGCTCTCCCGTTTCCAAATCAACGACCTGCGCGCTTACCTGGTCCGCTTCAATGGCCTCAAACAGCCCCTCCATCCCGGGCTGGCGTTTGACGATCTCGAGCAAATACGCCTGCTGTTCCCGCTCCTGGTTGGCCAAGTACCGGGGTTTCAACAACACCGCTGAGCTGGACACCAGGTAGCCACCGATAACACTGACAATCAGAGCAACCAGCAACGCTTTTGGGGCGCTGTCCTTCGGCAGTGCCCGAAATGCGCCAAACAGGCCCGTTGGCTTGGCCGGTTCGCCCTCGACGTCTGCATTCGCAGGCGGATCAATGGACTTTTTCTGCATAGGCTTGAGCCCATTTCCTGTCCTTGTCGACGTGACAGGACAAGCACGCGTAATCCAAAGTAATGTATGCCTTACCTTCTTCATCCTTACGGACAAACTGGCCGTCATCCGTAAACATCTTCCAGTCAAGATCGGTGCTGATTCGGTGGATATGAGTTCTGAGATCCCCTTTTGGCACGTCCCCGTCAACATAAGACACGGTCTTGGATACTGCGGTTTTCACGGCATGGGGCATATGGCATGCCTGGCACCCAGCGTCTTTTTTGGCGGCCAGTTTAATCTCAACGTTCTGATGGCATCCCTTGCAGGTTTGTTCATCGCCCAGATAACCACCGGCCTGATAGACGGTGCTTTTATGCGGGTCGTGGCAGGTGCCGCAGGCCAGGGTTTTGTGGGGAGAGGCCAGCAGGTCCTCGTATTGCTCATGGTGCCGGATGAGTCCATCTTTCGCGTCGATCTGGCCAGGATCACCCCGAGCGTGGCAGGAACCGCAATTTTCCTCGGTTGTCGGCTTGACCTCGGAGGGGCTGGCAAGGTGCGCGGCGCTGGCGCCATGGCAGGCTTCACAGGTGACGCCCGGTTCTGACCAGGTTCCATGAATGCCCGGCAAGCCGTCCTGGTGTGGCCCCTGTTCGCCCGAGGCCATCCACCCCGTGGTGTGACAGGCGCCGCAATCGTAAGGCTTCCGGGATGCCTCGCCGCCATCGTAGGCGGTCCAGTGAGCCTCGGTGCCAAGACTGGCATTGGGTAAATTGTACTGCCGGTTTTCGCCGGTGAGGATATAACCCTGCTTATCAAGGAAACGCGCTTTCCAGGCAAACCCGCCTATCACGTAGCTGATGGATTTCCAGCCTTCATCCAGCGGCGGATGAGGTACGCCGGGTGAGGTGCCGGAGGGGTACTCAGGAGGCCCGCCCTGCACAGCCTGAATCTTGTAGGGGTGACCCGACTGCTCATACTGCTCGAAAATCTGCTGATGGCAGGCTTTACAGCTTTCGGAACCGGCAAAATTTTGGGCTGAGGCACTGGTCATGCCAAGCACCACGCCAAGACCCACCGATAACGCAAACTCCACGAGACTCCGTCGCATCTCACCCTCCCGTCCGGTGACAGGCTAGCCAGCAGAAGCGCTTTTTAAAGCATAGTACAAAGGCACGCCGGCTAACTTGATCCAGGTCTATGGCGCGGCGTTTAAGACCATCCGTTGCCTAATCCAACAGACACTCCTTGGCTTCATTGATGCGGGCGGCCAGGTAATTGCTGCCACCGTGGTCCGGGTGCACTTTCTGCATCATCCGGCGATGCGCCTGGATGATGTCTTCCCGGCTGGCGCCGGGCTCGAGACCGAGAATATCCAGAGCTTCGCTTTCGGTCAGCGGACCAGAGCCATTGCCCGAGCCATTGGTACCGGCGGATTCGCCCGCGGCGTCGGCCTCGGCATCGGCGCGCCAGGAGTCGCCGAAGCGGTGGTCGAGGTAGGTTTCCAGCAGCCGGGCGGAGTCCTCATCGTGCTGCCGGCAATAGCGCAGCAATTCCAGGAACTCCGGCTCACTCAGCTCCGACAGTTCCCGACCGGCCATGGGGCCCTTGGTGACCTTGCCGCTCATGGCACCGGAGTCGTGATCCAGGGTCATCTCCAGAATGTCGCCGGACACATGGGACTGATTGCCCGGCTTGGCCTTGGCGCCGCCATTGCCAGCGCCAGCCATGCGCCCCATCAACAGCGCCGGCAGCACCCGGCGCAGCAGGGGGTAGAGGAACGCGGCCAGGGCAAAAATGAAATGCAGCCGACCGGTCACCGCCAGCAGCACTACAATCACGATCCCCACCATCAAGGCCAGCCGAATGGCCGCGGGCCCGCGCCGGTTACGCGGCAGGCTGCGCAGCCACAAGGCTGCAAACAGCGCCATCACAAGAAACAGTAGCGTTATCTGCACTCAGTACTCCGGGCTGATTGACCCATGCTATCAATGTCTTACGCGCTATCGGATCTGCTTGCTCAGGCGCTTCACCTCGGCCGAACTGCGGCTGGAAAAATCCTCCAGGGCCTTGGCGCCCCCGGACGCATAGACCGCAACCGCGGCCATAAGATCCTTCAGCATCTGTGGGCTGTTGCGATCGAACGGCGCGTACGCCCCGCCGGAGAGCTTGCTCACCTGCTGGAACACCGCCCGGGCGTGGGCATCGTTGCCCTCGTGAAACATGAACACCGGGGTGCGCAGCATGCCAAGCTCGCCCGCGCTGTGGCACAGCTCGTCCACCGGCTCCTCGCAGCAGTCGCCAATGAAAATCACCGCCTTCACCGGCTCCGCCCGGGTCTCCTTGACAGCGTGGGCCAGCACCCGGCTGATCTGGGTGTGCCCTCCCAGGCAGGTGACCCCGTTCATCAGGTTCAGCAACTGACTGGTCTCGGTGACGAAGCGGGTGGATTTGAACTCGCGGAAGCCCCGGTAATAACACAGCTGGATGGCCAGCCCGCCCAGATCCTGCGCCGCCAGAAACAGCTCGCTCTGCAGGTGGCAGGCCTGGTCCCAGGTGGCCTCTCGGCTGGCGGTGGCATCCAGGGCAAACAGCAGCCGCCCCTGCCCAGCGCCACCCTTGGGCAATTTCTGGACCTGATGGATAAACTGATCGATGGATTGCTTGTCAGATTTGGTGCGCAGTTCTTTGTCGGACATAGGCGTTTGGACACCGCTTGCACTGGCCAGGTTATGGCTACAAGCGTAGGGCAAATCCCATGCATTTCACAGGTTCGCGAACACCCGGGCGTTACCCACTGGCGCTGGCTCTGCTGGCCGCCCTGGCTGCCTCCGGCGCGGCCAAAGCCTCGGAGGCCTGGTACCTGTCCTACCGCCACTGGCAAGCCTACGACTGGCCCGAGCATGCCACCTCCGCCAGCGAGGTGAGCCGATCCCAGCGCGCGTTGGGCTGGCGCCGCCAGGTCACAGGTGGCGACCTGGGTCTCGATTACGATTACCAACCCCTGCGCCTGCGCGCCGGCGAACCCGCCCACAACGGCCACCTGCATCGGGTCACCGCCGGCGGCCAATGGCAGTGGGGACGTTACCGCATGGCAGCTCGCGCCGGCCTGGCCGGCACCTCCAACATGTTCAAGTATCAGGATTTTCACCACAAAGCGGTGAATGGCCAGGTCGCGGCCTTCCGGGCCATGGCCGACGGCTCACCGTTCAGCGTCGGGATTGGCGGCGATCACCGGTTCGGGTCGTTTGGCTGGCTGCCCCGGCTGCGCTGGGCCTCAACAACCGGCCATGGCCACTGGCTGGTGGACCTGCCGGTGTTGCTGCGCTGGCAGAGCCCGGGCCAGAAGCTGGCCGCTCGGATCGAGCGCGTGGGCGATCGCTGGGCCACCCTGGACTCGGATCGGGCCGTGCAAAGCGCGCTCTACCTGTGCGAGTGGCGGGCGGAGCTGACCTATCGGGTCAGCCCGGCTCGCCGCTGGCGGCCGGGGGTCACACTAGGATTGGGCGGAAGCCTGGACACGCGCGTGGAATATCGGGATCTGGGGTTGGGCACCGTGGATCGAACCCTGGGCGATGCGTTGTTCGGGCGCATTCGGCTCGACTGGTAGCCCGTGATTTCGGTCTACGCCAGCGCCGCCTTCACCTTCTTGCTCAACTGCCCCATATCGACACGACCCAACACCTGCGGGCGCAGGTCGTTCATCACCTTGCCCATGTCCTGCATGCCTTGGGCGCCGGTGGCGTTGATTGAGGAGCGGATCAGGGCGTCCAGGTCGTCCTCGGTCAGGGCGGCAGGCATGAACTCCTCAAGGATCTCCATTTCGGCCCGCTCCTTATCCGCCAGCTCTGTACGGCCGGCATCGTCGTACTGACTGGCGGCGTCTCGGCGTTGCTTGAGCATCTTCTCCAGCACCTTGAGCACATCCTCGTCGGCCAGTTCCCGACGCTCATCGATCTCGATCTGCTTGACCGCCGCCTGGGCCATGCGCAGGGTCACCAGCCGCCCTTTGTCCTTCGCCCGCATGGCATTTTTTACCGCGCTGTTCAGTTGGTCCTTGAGTGATGATTCCGCCATGGTAGGGCTCCTGCTCAGTGTGTTGAGAAAAAGGTAGAATTCGGCATCAGGGCGCTTATAGTAATGAATGTGCATTCATGACTTGTTCTCGGGATTCCGGCCAATGCCCACCAAGAAAAATAACAATCAACTCGTCACGACCTCCGAGCATCTGTTGCCATTCATTGAGTCGCTGCCCGACGCGGTAGTTATTGTAAACGCAGACCACAAAATAGTACTGGTTAACTCCCGAACCGGAGAGATGTTCGGCTATCCAGTCGATGTTCTCAAGGGCGCCGACTTGATGACAATCATCCCTGAACTTCATCGCGGAAAGCACCGTCAGAAAGTCGATGCCTATTTCCAAAAACCTGTAAACCGCCCCATGGGAGCCCAAAAGCGCTTTTCCGGCGTACGCGCGGATGGTACTGAAGTGCCGGTAGATATCATGATCAACAGAATCACCCTGGATGGCGTCACTGTAGCCATGGCACTGATTCGGGATGTTACCTACCAGAGGGAGCTTGAGGACCGGCTGACCCTGGATTCCCTGACGGACGAGATGACCGGTTTCTACAACCGAAAACATTTCAAGACTCGCCTGGAGGCCCAACGTTCCGGCTTCCTTCGCTCTGGCTTGCCGACATCTGTAATTATGTTTGATTTTGACCATTTCAAACATATTAACGACCAGTTTGGTCATGCGGGGGGCGATATCGTGCTCGTTAACGTCGCCAGCATGATCCAGAAAGAACTGCGCCCGCTGGACGTTGGCTGTCGAATCGGTGGCGAAGAGTTTGCCATCATTCTGCCGAATACCAATCTGGAGAGTGCGGTGGCATTTGCGGAGCGCATTCGTCAACACATTGAGCGTATGGAGTTTCGAGTCGAAGAACGCAGATTCCATGCTACGGTCACCCTGGGCGTTGCGACTTTCTCGTCCATGGACCGCACCTCCGACGCAATAATGAAGCGCGCCGACGAAGCCCTCTACGCCGGCAAAGCAGCAGGGCGCAATTGCGTGGTATCGCAAGACGCTTTGACACGCACCGAGGCCGATTAACACCGGTTTTCGACTCACCCGACAAGCACTGAGACACCATGGAATTCACCTTTCTGGGCACCTCGGCGGGCACACCCACCCGGGCCCGCAACGTCACCGCACTGGCGTTAGCGCCCTCGGGCCCCAGGCCCTGGTACCTGGTGGACTGTGGCGAGGGCACCCAGCACCAGCTGTTGCGCGCGCACTACTCGGTGATGCAGCTGCGGGCGATCTTCATCACCCACATCCACGGTGACCACACCTTCGGCCTGCCGGGGCTGCTCACCAGCGCCTCCATGCTCGGGCGCACCGAACCGCTGGACCTGATTGCCCCGGTCCAAACCCACCGGTTCGTCACCTCGACCCTGGAGAACAGCGACTCCAGCCTGAGCTACCCGGTCAATTTCATCGACTCCGAGGCGGCGGATTTTCGCTGGCAGGACGAGCATTTTGCGGTCACCAACGTGGCCCTGTCCCATCGGGTGCCCTGCCGGGCCTACGTGTTCACGGAGCAAAACCTGGAGCGACAGCTGCGCCAGGACAGACTGACCGAGGACGGCATCGAGCCCGGCCCCAGCTGGGGTGAGCTGCAGAAAGGTCGGGACGTTACCCTGGCCGATGGGCGACTGCTTCGGAGCGACGACTACACCGAAATTCCCCGGGTCGCCCGGCGCCTGATCGTGGCCGGCGATAATGACGACCCGACGCTGCTCGCCGAGGCCAGTGCCGGCAGCCACGCGCTGATCCACGAAGCCACCTACACCCAGGACGTGTCCGAGCGGGTCGGCCCCTGGCCCCAGCACAGCTCCGCCGAACAGGTGGCGCGCTTCGCCCAGCAGGCCCAGTTGCCCAACCTGGTGCTGACCCACTTCAGTTCCCGCTACCAGTCCGGGCCGGGCGGTGCGCCCCACATCAACCAACTGGCGGCCGAAGCCCTGCGGCATTACCGGGGCGAGCTGTTCCTGGCCCGGGATTTCGACAGCTATCGATTGGAGAAGGATCTGACCCTGCGCTGCCTGACGACGGACAATCCCTGATACCATGGTCGCTCGCACAACCCACGGCCCAGACCTGCCATGACCACAGCCGCACCACCCGCACAGCACCTGTCCGAAGTAGCGATCGAGCGCGCCATCCAGACTGGCGTGGCCCGGTACTTTGCCGACTGTCGGGCACGGGTGCCGGCGTTCATCGACCGCCATTTCCACTACCCCGGCGCCATCGCCACCAACCGGATGGCGCTGGGCTGGGACATGCTGCGAGCCCCCTTCAACCTGCTCTGGGCCCCGGTCTATGCCCTGGCCTGCCTGGTAAAGATCCTCACTCGGAAACGCCAAGGCCTGCAGTGGCTGCACAGGCTCGCTGACCGGATACCGGCCGGCTTTACCACCCGGGTACAGGCGCACATCTCGCAGCTGATCCAGCAGGACCTGCTCAACAATCGCGAACACCAACATCCCGAGCACCAGGGACCCGCGACCACGCTGCTGGAGAGCTATGTGATCGAATCGCTGGAGGCGTTGTACACCCGGCACGCGGTCGAGCCGATAGACCACCAGCGCTTTAGCCAACTGATCGAGCCGGTTCTGGCGGATGCCCTGAGCCAGTACCGCGTGACCCGCACGGCCTCGGCCGACATCACCAACAGCATCTCCTGCACCGTGCTGGGCGCCTTCGCCTTTCAGAAATTTACCCCCGGCGGTATCGGCCTGGCGGTGGTGCTGGCGTCCATGCTGGCCAAGACCCTGGCCGCGAAAGATTTTTTTCTCGGGGAAACCATCGGCAACTGGTATTACAGCGTATTCCCCCCGGAGCCCTCGCTGGCGACCACCGCCGGCGTGCTGGTTGCGGTCATGGCGGCCCTGGCGGCGTTTGCGGCCCTGTCCGGGGTAATATCCGATCCGGTCCAGGCGGCAATCGGCCTGCACCGACGGCGCCTGCACAAACTGCTGGATCACCTGGAACGGGACGTGGCCGCCAGCACCCAGAGCAGTTTCCGCCCGAAAGACCAGTTCGTGGCTCGCATTCTGGACACCTTCGACATGATTCGGTCGGGGTTAATCTAAACAAGGAGTTTCGGCATGATCACCGTCCACCACCTGAACAATTCCCGCTCCCAGCGCATTCTCTGGATGCTGGAGGAACTCGGCCTGCCCTACGAGATCCAGCGCTACGAGCGCGATCCCAAGACCATGCTGGCGCCCGACAGCCTCAAGAAGATCCACCCGCTGGGTAAATCGCCGGTGCTCACCGACGGCGATCTGGTGGTGGCCGAATCCGGCGCCATCATCGAATACCTGGCCCACACCTACGGCAAGGACAGCCTGCTGCCCGAGGCCGGCGGTCAGGCCTGGCTGGACTATACCTACTGGCTGCATTACGCCGAAGGCTCACTGATGCCGCCACTGGTGATGCGCCTGGTGTTCGAAAAGGTCAAAACCAGCCCAATGCCCTTCTTCATCAAGCCGGTGGCCAAGGGCATTTCCGACAAGACCAACCAGATCTTCATCGGCCCGATGATCAAAACCCACCTCGATTTTGTCGAAAACCACCTGGCCAACCACACCTGGTTCCTGGGCGACCAACTCAGTGGCGCCGACATCCAGATGAGCTTCCCGCTGGAAGCGTCGGTCGCCCGGGGCATCGTCGGCAAGGACCGGCCCAACATCACCGCATGGGTGGAGCGGGTACACGCCCGACCGGCGTACCAGGCGGCGCTCAAGAAAGGCGGCGAGTATGACTTCGCCTGATGTGTCTTCGTTCGCTGCATTTTATTCCGCGCCAGCGCCCTTATATAGCTTGCTAACCTAAACGCATCGGCGAAAGGATTTCCGAATGAACGCCATCCTCAAGCAGTTTCTCCTAGTTTCCAGCATCTACCTGTTCACCCCCGCGGTCGATGCCTTCAGCCTGAACGACTCGCTCTCCAAAAGCTCCGCCGCCCTCACCTCTGCCACGCAGGTAAAAGGCGAAGCCCAGCAACTGGTCGGCCAGTTGCAGAACCAGCTCGGCGTGACCCAGTCCCAGGCTGTGGGCGGCACCGGGGCCATGCTGCAACTCGCCAAGAACCAGCTCGGCGCCGGCACCATCAGCAACCTGACCGACAAGGCCACCGGCCTCTCCAGCCTGATGGGCGGCGGCAGCAGCCTGAGCAAGAGCCTGATCTCCAACATCTCCACCATGGATGGGGTGCAGTCGGCGTTCTCGGCCCTGGGCATGGACCCGGCCATGATTCAGCAATTCCTGCCAATCATTCTCGGTTTCCTGGGCGACCAGGGCGTCGGGGCCTCGATGCTGGGAAAACTGCAGGGGTTGTGGACGCCCGCCGGCTAACGCCCGGCTGACCCATGGGCGCGACGGACAACCAAGGACTCACCCCATGACGCCCTCCATGACACCCCGCCGATGGGCGCAGGCCCTGCGCCCTCAGGAATTGCCTTTCCGGAGACACCTGACCCGCGCGTCCGTGGCGCTGATCTATCGAAGAGCCGCCAGCGGTGGCACCGAGTTGCTGTTCATCCAGCGCGCCCGCCGGGAAGGCGATCCCTGGTCTGGCGACATGGCCTTCCCCGGCGGCCGCATGCAGCCGGAGGACGCCTCGCCGCGGGCGACGGCCGAGCGGGAAACCCTGGAGGAAACCGGCGTCGACCTGACCCAGCACGGCCGGTTCCGGGCCCGGTTGTCCGACCTGCTGACCCGCCATCACAGCCGCTGGCGGCCCATGGTGGTCACCCCTTACCTCTACGAGTGGCGGGGGCCGCGCTCGGTGACGCTGAACCACGAGGTCCAACGGGTGGTGTGGGTGCCCCTGGATTATCTGGCGGCGGAAGAGAACCAGGGCAGTCTGCCCTGGCGCACGCCGCTGGGTACCCTCAACATGCCCTGTTGCCGGTACCAGGGGTACTGCATCTGGGGTCTGAGCTACAGCATGTTGCAGGAATTTCTGGCATCCAGGGCGAAACGGCCGTGAAAAGATTAAATTTTTCACCTTTTGCGTGATTTTGCAGACAAGCCTTGCCAGGCTGGCTATGCTGCGAGAACGTGAGGGTGGGCCGTGCAGAACGGCGCGCTGGTTTCCGCGATGTAGGGTGGGGCATGTCTTGGAATTTGTCTGTCGGTAATGTGGCACGGGCGGGCCTTCTGCTAGCCATCGGACTGATCTGCGCTCAGGTGTCCGCCGAACCCATGCGAGTCGTAACAGAGCACTCGCCCCCGGGTGAATACCTTGATGAGAATGGTCGCGTCACCGGCGCTACGGCGGAACTGGTCCGTGAACTGATGCGACGGGTTGGCGCACCGGGCGACATTTCCCTGGTGCCCTGGGCGCGGGGTTACCGTATGGCGCAGAAAGGCCCCAAGGTTGCCCTGTTCGAAACCACCCGGTCCGAACTGCGCGAAGACCAGTTCCATTGGGTCGGCCCGATCAAACGCATCACCACCGGTTTCTTTGTCCGTCGCGACGATGGCGTTGCCATCCAAACGCTCGACGATGCCCGATCGCTCGACGGCATCTGTGCCTATCGGGGTGGCTCGGGCGGCGAATCCCTGTCGGCTCTGGGTTTCACCAACCTGGAACAGCCCACCATGCCCGAGCAATGCCTGGAAATGCTGATGCACGGCCGCGTCGACGCCTGGGTGACCAGCGACATCGGGCGCCTGCCGCTGTTTGACCAATCGGCGTATTCCGCGGACGACGTCGAGCTGGCCTACATCACCTCCATTCGATACCTGTACATCGCCATATCCCGGGACACCGACAAGGCCACGGTGAACCTCTGGCAAGACACCCTCGACCAGATGAAAACGGACGGCACCCTGGCCCACTACTATCGCGGCACCTACCCCGACGAATTGATCCAGGCACTCAGCCAGCCCGGCCATCCGGACCTGCCTTGGCTGCAGTAACCGCAGCCCCTAGCGGTATTCCGCTCACCCTTCCAGATTGACTCAAGCGTCCCCGCCCAGGGGCATTCTGGCCATCGCCTTGATGAGCCCTCCGCCCTAATGTGGTTTTCGTCACAGTTCGAAACACGCTGCAACAAAAAATCACAAAAGGCAGAGCTATGAACAATCGAATCCATGCCCTGGTTCTCGGCATCACCGCCGCCATGCTTGGCGCCTGCGGTGGCGGTGGTGGCAGTTCCGACGACGGCACCGGCACCTCGTCGCAAAGCACCGAGCAAGCCAGCACCAACGACAAGTCTTCCACCCGCTCCATTGCCCGCCCTCTGACCGACAGCATCAGCGAGCTGGCCCACGCCTCTTGCGACCAGGGCGAGCGGTTGACCGGCAACCGCAGTTACCGGGTGGAAATGCCCTCGCGGGTGGACGGTGCCGCCATCGTTTTCCAGGTGTTCGAGCCGGCCCAGTTCGATTGCCAGACCGAGCACCCCCTGATTCTCCAGGGGCACGGATTCAGCGGCTCACGTTCCACGGACGCCGGCGATGATCCGCTGGCGCCCATCGCCCCCCTGGTGTCCGCGGGGTTCACCGTCATCAGCATTGATCAGCGCGGGCACGGTGAAAGTGGCGGCAACATCCGGGTGATGGACCCGGACTTCGAGGGCGAGGACCTGGTCCAGATCGTGGACTGGGCTGAAAGCCATCTGGACTACCTGAAGTACCGGGACGACAACCTGTTGCTGGGCGGAATCGGGGGTAGCTACGGCGGCGGCTTCCAATACCTGCTCTACAACGTCGACCCCGACCAGCGGATGGATGCCATGGTGCCGCACATCACCTGGCACGACCTCACTTACAGCCTGAACCCGGGTAACGTGACCAAGAACTACTGGCTGGCGTTCCTGTCGCTGGTGGGCGATACCGGAACCGGCGGTTCCATGGATCCCTATCTGCGCTCAACCCTGGTGAATGGCATTGTCGAGCATGGCGTTTCGGATCCGGCGCTGGATTTCTTCCACTACCACAGCCCCAGCTATTTCTGGGACAACGAGCGCGGCCTGGAGCTGTTTGACGCCGGCAACACCCAGGAGTACCTGCTTGATCCCATCACCGGCCGGATTCCGGTCACCAGCGACGGCCGCTACGTCATCAAGACCCCACAGAGCAACCCCTACCCGGTGGACGTGCTGATGTTCCAGGGCATGCGCGACAGCCTGTTCCCGTTCAACGATGCCTGGGAAAACTACAAGGTACTGAAAGCTGCCGGTGGCGATGTGCGCCTGCTGACCTACCCGTTCAGCCACCACTACCTGGCCCCGAACGCCGGCCTGGTGCAGGAGACCCTGGCCAATCTGGGTTTCTATCTGGAGGCGCTGCCTGAATTGCCCAACGCGGGGCTGAATACCCTGGCCAGCTGCGGCGACATCAGCGCCAATCAGGCGGCCGTGGCCTGGTTCAATGACAAATTGCTGGACCGGGGCGATGCGGACAACGTCATCACCACCGGCAACCAGATCTGCTACACCCTCACCCCGGGCGATGCCGTGTCCACTCCGGAGGTGACGGTGGGCGGCGCCCGCTTCCCGGTCGAATTCGACCTGGCCAGTAACGCCATCGAAGTGACCGCCTTCACCGGTGTGTCCGGCTTGTTGCCCACCATCGTGCCACTGACCACCCTGGAGGAGGACGGCCTGATTGCCGGCATTCCAACTGCGACCCTGAACGTGGGCAGCCCCCTGTCGAGCCTCGACGAGCAATGCCTGGACGAATCCGACCCAATCTTCTCGACCGGCACCTGCGATGCCATCCTGTTCGTTGGGGTGGGTGTCATCAAGGGCGGTGTGGGCCTGCCCGAGCTGATCGACGAACAGGTTCATCCGATTCGCGGCTTTGGCGAGCACGCCTTTGAGATGGTTGGCGTCGCGGAACGGTTAAACGCCGGGGATCAATTGGTCCTGCTGCTGTACGGCCAGCACCCGACGTTTACCGGCGCCTTCTCCCGCGACCTGGCGGCGACCGCGGTGAGCGTGGGCGGCGAGGTTGCCCTGCCCCTGCTGACCCCGGACGGTCAACAGGCGCTGTAGAGGGGCTCCAATACTTGGGATAGGGAGCGTCCGCTCCCTACAAAAACCGCACTTCCCGGTTCAGCGCACTCAGGGTGATCGTCTCTTCCCGGGCCTGAACCGCATCGTCCTCCAGGCTGACCCGCTCGCCGGTGTGTTCAAAAATGGCCTGCTCGATCTTTTCGTTGGTCATCTCACCGGTAATCTGCACGGCATTCACCTCGCCGGAATCCAGGGACGCAGTGCCACCGGGCAAGTAGATGGTGCCGTTGCTGAAATCGACCGCGAAGGCAATGACCCCGGGAATCAGGAAGAACAGCAAGCCGATGCCATCCAGGATCACCACGCCGGGGTCCAGGTGGCCCGAGGTCTGGCCCTTTCTCTCCGGGTACAGAATCGTGCCACAGGCGACGAGCTGCAGTGAAAACCCGGCGACAACAGACAGTGCGACAGACTTCTTAACCTTGCTGTTCATTGTTTTCTCCTTTGCGCTTTAAAAACAAACACCTGCACCAGACTCGCACATGCCCCAACCGCGGGGCAATGCGGGCGCCGGTCAGCCGCGGCCGTCACCGGCCAGCAGCAGGTCCGGATTGAACCCCATGATCACCGCGCCCCAGTGCTTGCCATCCACATACACCGGAATCGACAGGTCGTTCAGGATCTCGCCGGTGTCCCGGATGTAGGTCTGCAGCAGGAACCGTTCGGTGTGGCTGGCCCGTCGGGTCTCGGTTTCGTTGCTGTTGTACAGCCGCTGGTCGCGACTGTAGAGCAGGTCTTTATTCGGGTCGCCGGTGGGCGGCTGGGACGTGGCCCGGTGGTGCACGGGAATGTAGCCTTTCACGTCCACCAGCAGGCTGTAGACGGTGCCAGTGAAGCGCTCCTTGCTCTGGTCGGTCAGGTCCTGGAACTCGCGTTTGAAGCGATCGGAGAAGCTGGTGCGGTATTTCTGGGGCGAGGTGTTTGGAATCGGCTCGTAACGCCGATCGAAGATATCAACGCCCTGCCGGGCCAGTTCGGTCAGCCGTTGCTCGACCTCCGCCGCCAGTTGCTGACGGGCCTCCAGGATCTCTTCGAAGGCGCCCCGGCCGATCCGGTAGCGGGCCAGCAACTCCATGGAGGCCTCGGTGGCCTTGCGAAGCTGCTCGGAGAAGGCGTCTGACTCGGCAATTTCCTTCGCCAACTCCCGGCCCAGATCATGGATCTCGTTGCCATGCTCGTGCACCTGGCGGTTGGTGATGCTGACCTCCTCCACCGACGAGGTGATGGACAGCAGCTCCGCGTGCGCCTGCTCGATGTACTGCAGCATGTTGTCGAACTGGGCGGCGGTTGAGGTCACCTCTTCCCGGGCCTGATCGGTCTGCACCAGCAGTTGCTCGGTGTCCTTTTCCGTGCGCCCGACCCGGGCGTCCATGTCGCTGATGATCTCGTGCACGTCGCCGGTGGCCGACGCGATTTTCTGGGCCAGCTGGCGCACCTCGTCCGCCACCACCGCAAAACCGCGGCCGGCCTCCCCGGCCCGGGCCGCCTCAATGGCGGCGTTGAGGGCGAGCAAATTGGTCTGGTCGGAAAAGCCCTGCACCATTTCCAGGATCTTGCCAATCTTGCCCGCGCTCTCGCTCAACCCGGCCACGGTCTCGCGGAAGTTCTGCAGCTGGTCGTTTACCTCGCGGATGCGCTCGGCCACCTGGGACAGCGCCTCGTTGGACTCGCGCACCCCGTCCAGGTTGCGGGAATTGAGCTCCGACACCGACCCGGTGCGCTCGGTAATGTCCTCAAGGGCCGTGGCTCCCTCGCCACTGGACTGGGCAATGAGCTGGGACACCTCCTCCTGCTTGGTGGCACTCTGCTGGGCCTCGCCGGTGAGCTTACGCAGCCGCGCCGACTGCACCGCCACCTGCACCGCATGGTGGCGCAGGTCCGACAGGGCGCCGCGCATGCTGGCCAGCAGTTCATTGTGCTCCCGGGCAATGCGCCCGGCCTGGCCAGCGCCGACCGGCTGGTCCTCGGAGATGTCCAGCACCTCGCCGGACTGAGTGGCGCTCGCCGGAGCCGGTGCCTCCTCACGGCTGAACCGGCCAGCCCCGAGCCACCAGCCCGCCAGCGTAACCAGTACCGCCACCACCAACCCCGTCAGGGCAAACCCGGGCAGCGCCACCGCCAGCGCGAACAGCAGCAAAACCAGCAGATGATGGAAACGGCCAATCAACGGCAGCCACGGCGCGCGTTCTGAATTCGATGCAATCATTGTTGTTATGTCCTCTGCAGAATTCCTGTGATGAGGTTATCGGCCACCATAGCCAGAACTTCATCCCAAAAGCAGTAACCCATCCTAGGAGTGTACCTGCCCCCTTTTAAAGCGGATCACCTGCCTTACCCTCCGGCCCGCGCCCCATTTCAGCGCACCCGCCGGGGCCACCCGTGCGCCAAACCGGTACACACGGGGCAGGCCTGCACGGTATGCATCTTGCTCGGCATATCTCGCAGGGGGCCCTGGACGCCCCGACCCATCGCGAGGACGCACCATGAATCCATTGCTGTACCCTGCGGCCCTGGCCGGCCGCCTTGGCCGGCGAACAGCCATCACCGTCAGCACCCTGGCTCTGTTGGCCGGACTTTCCCTGACAGTGCTGGGGCTGATGGCCGCGGGGCTGGCCCTGGTGGTCCTGGCCAGCTACCTGACCACGGCCTGGTTACTGCTGATGCAAAAAGACGCCGACGCCCTGATCGCCGGCTGCCGGAACCAGGCCCGAGACCGGGATTACCGCCTGCTCGACACCCGGCTTACCCTGCTGGCGCCACTCGCCCAATCCGTGGCTGATACCCTGCGCGACAGCGAACGCCGGGAGCAGCGGCTGACCGACCGCCTGGCGGAAATCGCCCACGCCACCGGCGAGCTGTCCCAGAGCAGCCAGCAAATCGCGCTCGGCGCCAGCGAGCAGCGCCAGGCTTCGGCCGCCACCTCGGCGGCGGTCGAGGAGATGAGCCAGAGCATTGCCGAAGTGGCCCGTAACGCCCAGGCGTCGGAACAGGCCAGCGCGCAGGTGCGCGACCTGATTCAGGAAGGGGGCAGCCGCCTGGCCACCGCCAGCGACACCATCGCCGGCATGGCCGCCGATGCCAAACAAACCACCGAGCTGATGACCCAGCTGCTCGATCAGTTCCAGTCGGTCACCAACATGACCGCCACCATCAGTCACATCGCCGAACAGACCAACCTGCTCGCCCTGAACGCCGCCATCGAAGCGGCCCGGGCCGGGGACAATGGCCGGGGCTTTGCCGTGGTTGCCAATGAAGTCCGGGATCTGGCCAACAGCAGCCATCAGTCGGCCGCCAGCATCGGCACCAACATCGCCGGTGTCCGGGCCAACATCGAGGCCACGCATCAGCAAATGGACCGGTTGCTGCAGCAGGCCCGGGACAGCGTCGCCGACACCCGGGCGGTGCAGGAGTGCCTGGAACATATCCAGACCCACGCCCTGCATATGAACGAGCAGGTGGCCTCGGTGGCCCACAATGCCCGGGAGCAGGATCTCGCCGTTCGGGAGATCGCGACCCAGGTGGACACCACCCACCAGCGCATTGACGCCAATGGCCGGGCGACCGAGGAGACCGACCTGATCGTCCAGCACATCCAGGGCCTGACCGCCGCCATCACCGAACCCACCACCGCCGGAGGCGCACGCTGATGGACCTATTGATTGCCGCCGCTGTCACCCTGTTCCTGGTCTTGATCCTGGCGTTCAAGAAACCCTGGCAAAACTCGGCCCGGCGCGCCCAGGGCCTCGCCCAGCTCAAGAGCCTGAGGCAGTTGCTCGAACACCTGCAACAACATCGGGGCCTGAGCACCGGCTACCTGGGCGGCGACCACTCGCTGAAACCGAAGCTGGAACAGACCCGGGCGACGATTCGCACCAACCTGAACGGCCTGGACGCGACCAGTCTGGTCGAGCACGAACGCTGGGTGTCGTTCACCGACCATTGGTCCCGGCTAGAGCGCACGGCCCTGTCATTGCCGGTCAGCGACAACCTGAAACAGCACAACCAGCTGATCGCCAACCTGCTGCAACTGATCGAAGACATCGCCGCCCGCTACCAACTGCTGTTTCTGAGCCACCCGGGCGACGGCGTCGGCACTCTATGGCGGGAATTGCTCTACACCACCGAATGGCTGGGACAGGCACGGGCCCTGGGTACCGGCATCGCGGCGGCGGGTAACAGCACCGGGGTGGAGCGGATCCGGCTGAGCTTTCTGTGCGAGCGGATCCAGGCGTTGTCGGCCGTGGCCCACAACACGCTGCAGAGCCAGAACCAGGGCGGATTGGGCTCGTTGCAGGAAGCGAGCCGGACCGTCAGCACCCTGCTGTCGGTGATCGAGACCGAATTTCTGTCAGAGGCGGCACCGAAGCTGCCGGCCAGCGCCTATTTCGACCAGGCCAGCCAGACCATCAGTGCCCAGTTTGCGGTGGTGGATGAAATGCTGCGGATGCTGCAGGGCCGGTATCAGGCCTGAAACCAGAGCCAGAATGCCGCCGCGCCAAGGACCAGCACGGCCAGATGAACCGCCAGATTCCGGCGGGTGGTGGGGCTGGGCTTCTCCGGAAAACGGGCGTAGTCGTCGCCAAACAAACCGACACCGCAGGGCTGGCAGTAGTTTTTCGAGTAGTGCAGGCGCAGCTCGGCCGGCTCAAATCTCTTGCGGCAGCTGTAACAGCTTGGTTTGATCATCTCGGGCCCCGGGGCATCTCGGTGGTAGGTCAGCGCAACTGCCGCATGATGTGTTCAATCGGGGCCGTTGGCAACACTCCCGTGCCTTGCCGACGCATCACGCCTGCCAGTAGGCCTTGGTGCTCTCATCCATCGGAAAGAAATGCTCGATCCGCAAGTTCTGCGCGGTGACGTCCAGCGGCGTGCCGATGGTGGCGATGGTCGAGAAGATTCGAAGCGGTTGTTCGCCCAGGTTCAGGGTGAAGGGTATCGCCGGGTAGTCCAGGTGCTCCACCACGTGGCTTTTCCAGTGCTCCGGCACGCCCGGGATCGTCAGCGCCTGCTCCAGCAACCGATTGGGCTGGTCGCGAAACGGGCCGGCCAGATGTTCGTGGTAGATGCGCTGCAGCATGTGGCAGGCGATGTTCTCCCAGTCGCCGACGAAGGGCTTGATGCCCTTGTCATCGAGCAGGGCCAGCAGGAAGTTGGGCCGGGCCGGAAGCTGGGCGCCCAGCTGCACCAGTCTGAGCATCATCGCCTGCATGGCCTGATTTGCCATGACCAGGGAGTACTCGTGATCGAACACCACCGCAGGGTACGGCAGGTGCGCCTGCAGCAGGTGATCGAGGGCGTCCTTGATCATGGCCATGCCAGGGGCGTTCAGGTCCTGATCGGAATAGACTTGACTGTAGCCCGCGGCCGACAGCAGGCGATTGGTGCCGGCCAGATCGGTTTGCAGCATCTGCGCCAGATGCAGAACCATGCCCTTGCTCGGCTGGCTGCGGCCGGTTTCCAGGAAGCTGATGTGCTTGGCCGAGACCTCGCAGGCCAGGGCGAAATCCATCTGGCTCAGGCGCTTGCCCTGCCGCATTTCTCTGAACAGCGTTCCGAAGGCGCTCATTGGGGTCCCTGTCTTGTCCGAATGCCAAGCCATTATCGCGAGCGCGGGTAAGCCGCACCATTACCTCACAGGTAATTGAGCCTATCACCACCCCGGTAGAAGCTTTGTAGCGTAGTCCAACCCTTTGTGAAACCCGAATGAGGTGACCCCATGAAAAACATCGTCCGCCAATTCAGCGTGAAGCAAATCATCCTGAGCGACGTGTTCCTCTCAACGCCCCTGGCCCTGGCGCTGATCCTGGCCTCCGGCCCCATTGCCCAGTGGGCGGGCGGCCCCGGCGCCACCTTTTACCAGGTGGTCGGCCTTGTGATGCTGCTGTGGTGCGTGGACATGACCGCCATGGCCCTGAACCAGCGGTGGCAGGCGCGCTTTTTCAACCTGATGATTGCCGTGGATGTGACCTGGGCCCTGCTGTCCCTGGCCCTCATGGTGTGGTTCGCGGCGACGCTGCAGCCGCTCGGCTGGGTGCTGTTTGCCCTGAACGTACTGGTGCCGCTGGACATGGCCTGGATGAAACGGGTGGCTGGCAGCCAGCCGGGGCTGACCGCAGCGTCTCACCGTTAACGACGCCCTCAGCTGTCCGACGAGGACTGGAGCGCCTTGTAGCGCTCCGCCAACTCGATCCGAATCGCCCGTCGTTGCTGGCCGTTGGCAAACCGCCGGATCTGATCATCGGTACGGGGTTCGAGCATGGGCACTTGCACGGCTTTGCCGTTGTCGTCCACGGCGACCATGGTGAAGAAACAGCTGTTGGTGTGCCTGACCAGTTTCTTGCGGATGTCTTCGGTGATCACCTTGATGCCGATTTCCATGGAGGTGCGCCCGGTGAAGTTCACGCTCGCCAGGAAGGTGACCACCTCCCCCACGTGAATCGGCTGCAGGAACATCACCTGGTCCACCGACAAGGTGACCACATAGGTGCCCGCGTAACGGCTGGCGCAGGCGTACGCCACTTCATCCAGGTACTTGAGCAGGGCTCCACCGTGGACATTGCCGGAGAAGTTGGCCATGTCCGGCGTCATGAGGACGGTCATGGTCAGTGTGGTCGATTCGAGTTCCATCGCGCGCGCTTCCTGTGTCGGGGCCTCCAGTATAGGCCCAGACGCCCCAGCCGGATCACCTAGACTTTTGTCCCGAGGGGGCATCACGGAGGCGACGCACCGGGGCTCAGTGTTTTCGGCATGAGGTTCAGGACAGCGCGTTCGCTTTGCGACGACCGCCCTGGTAATCAAAGATCCGCTCCTGCACCTGCCAGTAATGCTTCTGTTTGCGGGCAATGACAAAATCCGGCGCAGGCAACAGCGCCTGGAACTCGAGCACCTGGTCGGCTGTTGTGAACGCCTTCGGCGCCTGGCTGCTGGCGAACCGTCGACCAAACAGTTTGTTGAAGACGCTGCGCTGGGCCGGCTTGCTGAAATCAAAGGACTCGCTGAGCTCTTCGCCATCCTCGCCGTGGTAGGTGAGCCTCAGCTTGCTGCCGCGGTCACTCAGGCTGATGCCCGCACAACGGATCACCAGGGCGTCCTTGAGTTTCAGGGCATCCCGAAGCTGGTCATCCGGGTCGATGATGGCCTTGTGGCACTGGTGGCAGTTGCGGGCCGCGATGTCGTTCTCGGCACTGCAGTGGGGGCATTCCTTGAACCGGAACCGGTAATCGCATTGCTCCGGGCGCGGCGTTTTCGCCTGGGTAGTGCCCGCCTCTGCGGGGCCTACAGGGTCCTCTAACACTCCCTGGCACCGGCGCCCGTAGTGTTCGACCACCCGGCCGTCACCGTCGGTTTTGCCCCAGAAGATGTTGGCAAAGCCGCAGCCCGGGCAAAACACCTGCACCGGTTCTCTGTCGGGATTGGGTTTCGGCTCTCCCACCTCCGGGTGATGCAGGTTCACGCTATTGCCGGCGTAATCGACCACCAGGCAATCCTGTTTGCCGGCGTCCAGACGCAGCCCCCGGCCCACAATCTGCTGATACAGGCTGACCGACTGGGTCGGGCGAAGGATGGCGATGAAATCGACGTGGGGTGCGTCAAAGCCGGTGGTGAGCACAGACACGTTCACCAGGTACTTCAACCGCCGCTGTTTGAACTGCTGGATCAGCCGCTCCCGTTCGGCCAGATCGGTCGCGCCGGTGACCAGTGCGGTTTGCTGTTGCGGCAGATAGCCGGTGATCTCCCGGGCGTGCGCCACCGTGGCCGCGAAGATCATCACACCCTGGCGCTCGTCGGCCAGCTCCATCACCTGCTCAATGATGGCGCGGGTCACCCGCTGGTGCTTGCCCAACAGCTGGTTCACGTCTTTCTCGGCGTACTCCCCGAAGCGGTCCCTGGGCAGGGCGGAGAAGTCGTACTGCGCCACCGCCGCGTTCACCAGCTCGGGCCTGGTGAGAAAGCCCCGGTTGATCATGTAGCTCAGTGGCAACTCGTAGATGCAATGCTGAAAGGGTTTATCGTGCTCTTCCTCAGAGCCACGAACAAAGCCCCGGTAGTGGTAGCGGTAGATCCAGCCCATGGCCAGACGGTAGGGGGTGGCGGTCAGCCCGAGCACTTTCAACGCGTCGTTCTGCTGCCGCAGCAGCTCAATGATGCGCTGATACTGGCTGGTCTCCTCGCCACTGACCCGATGGCACTCATCGATGATCACCAAGGAGTATTGGTCCCGGAACTGGTCCAGATTGGCCGACACCGACTGCACACTGGCGAAGGTGACCTGATGCTGGTTGTCCTTGCGCTTCAGCCCGGCCGAGAAAATGCCCCCCGTCAGACCGTAGCTCTGGTACTTGGCGTGATTCTGCTCCACCAGCTCTTTGACGTGGGTCAGCACCAGGATCTTGCGTTTGGCGAGCCGGGCCAACTCGGCAATGACCAGACTCTTCCCCGCTCCGGTCGGCAGCACAATTACCGCCGACTCGTCCGATCTGCGGAAGTGCCGCAAGGTGGCATCAACCGCTTCCTGTTGGTACGGCCGCAATGTGAACGGAGCAGTCATGGGGTTGTGGTCAATCGCTGTCGGGGTGGAGGGGCGCCATAGTAGCAAATAGTGCCGCCGTTGGCTGACAGGGACTTACTGGCTAGCCGGGCGCTCCCGGCGCTGGGCGCGGGCCAGCCGGCGGTTTTCTTCCTCGCGTTCCTCCAGCATGTCCTGGACAAAGTTGATGTGCTCGCCGGCGAGGCGGCGGGCATCCTCGGCGCGGCCCGCCATGATGGCGTCGAACAGGGCCTGGTGCTGGGCCACCAGCGTGTGTCGGGTTTCACTGCGCAGGGCGTACATGCCCCCGATGTTGGTCACGGTACTGCGCTTGAGCAGATCGAACAGACCGCGAATGGTGTGCAGCAGCACAAGGTTGTGGCTGGCCTCGGCAATGGCCAGATGAAAGCGCGCGTCAGCGGCACCTTCCTCGGCTCGGCTCGCCTGGCCTTCGCGGGCGTAGCAGGCCTGCAGCTCATCGTAGGCTTCCTGTAGTTGCTGACGGTCGAGGTCGGTGGCACGCCGGGCGGCGTAATAGGCGCAGTCCGCTTCCAGGGTGTGACGAAACTCCAGCAGGTCACGCTGGGCATCGGGGCGGCCCTCAATCAGGTTCAGCAGCGGGTCACTGAAGCTTGAGCCCAGGGAGTCACTGACATAGTTGCCACCGCCCTGACGGCTGGTCAACAGGCCCCGGGCCACCAGCTTCTGCACCGCCTCACGCACCGACGGCCGCGACACACCAAACCGCTCCGCCAGCGCACGCTCCGCCGGCAGACGCTGCCCCGGCTGCAGCGTGCCCTCCAGAATCATGGTTTCCAGCTGCTCGACGATGTTGTCGGAGAGTCGGTGCTGGCGAATCTGCCCCATTTCCGCTTCTGCCCTATTTTGGTCTGACCAATTTACAGAAAAGGTTAACCAGTGACCGCCCGTTGATCAAGCCGAATATCCACGCCTGTACCAAAGTCTACATTTGCGTGTTTGACACACCATTGATGGTTTTCTAATCTACTGCACCAACTGCTATAAATTGGTATTACCAATTGACGCGCCTTTGCTTAAGCAATGAATGGCCCGCTCTTCCTACGAGGACCAGCCGGCAAGGGGCGCGGCTTGCTCAAGAACCCATGAGGACTCTGCGATGATCGTTTCCGCCTCGACCGACTACCGCGCCGCCGCCCAGCGTCGCCTGCCGCCCTTCCTGTTCCATTACGTCGATGGGGGCGCCTACGCCGAGCACACGCTCAAGCGCAACGTCGAGGATCTGTCCGACATCGCCTTGCGTCAGCGCGTCCTGAAAAACATGGAAGACCTGAGCCTGGAAACCAAGCTGTTCGACGAGACCCTGAGCATGCCGGTGGCTCTGTCGCCAATCGGCCTGGCCGGCATGTGCGCCCGCCGGGGCGAGGTGCAGGCGGCGCGGGCGGCGGATGCCAAGGGCATTCCCTTTACCCTGTCCACCGTGTCGGTGTGCCCGATTGAGGAAGTCGCGCCGGCGATCGACCGCCCCATGTGGTTTCAGCTCTACGTGCTGAAAGACCGCGGCTTCATGAAGAACGCGCTGGAGCGCGCCAAGGCCGCCGGTGTAAAAACTCTGGTGTTCACCGTCGACATGCCGGTGCCCGGCGCCCGCTACCGGGACGCCCACTCGGGCATGAGCGGCCCCAACGCGGCCATGCGCCGTTACCTGCAGGCCATGACGCACCCGCGCTGGTCCTACGACGTGGGTCTGCTCGGCAAGCCGCACGATCTGGGCAACATCTCCGCCTACCGCGGCAACCCGACCGGGCTGGAAGACTACATCGGCTGGCTGGGCAACAACTTTGACCCGTCCATCTCCTGGAAAGATCTTGAGTGGATTCGCGAGTTCTGGGATGGCCCAATGATCATCAAAGGCATTCTGGACCCGGACGATGCCCGCGACGCCGTGCGCTTCGGCGCCGACGGCATCGTGGTATCCAACCACGGCGGCCGACAGCTCGACGGCGTGCCGTCCAGCGCCCGTGCGCTGCCGGCCATCGCCGACGCGGTCAAGGGCGACCTGAAAATCCTGGTGGATTCCGGCATCCGCACCGGCCTGGATGTGGTGCGCATGCTGGCGCTGGGCGCCGACTGCACCATGCTCGGCCGCGCCTTCATCTACGCCCTGGCCACCGACGGTCAGGCCGGTGTCAGTAACCTGCTGGAACTGATCGAAAAGGAAATGCGCGTCGCCATGGTACTGACTGGCGCCAAATCGATCAGCGAGATCAATGCCGACCTGCTGGTGCGCGACGCCTGAAAATCGGACGGGGCGTCGAGCCCCGCCCTAACTGCCCCAGATCCCCAGCATGGCGCCGGTGCCAAGCACCAGCGCCCCGCCTACCTCCCCCACAATCAACAGGGTCATGAACGCCCCGATCAGCCAGGGTGGAAGCAGCCGCTTGCCCAGCCGATGCGGGCGACGGAGCTGATTGTCGGTGTCCTGCAGCAGGCCATGGATGATATAGGTGGCAATGGCGAAGGCGAAGAACACCAGGGCCGCCAGCGCCGCGATGGTGTTGACCCAGCCGGCGAACACACTGTGGGCACTGAACGCCGCCAGCAACAAGGCCGCGAAACTGTACAGCAGGGAACTGCGGTGGGCGATATCCACGTACACCGGCGAGCTGGCCTCCTCGCTCCGGGCCATGTGCCGGTACTTCCAGATGCCGGTGAGCAGGCCCGTCATAAAGAACAGGAAAGCGGCAGACAGGCAGATCTTCTCAGCCAGGGGCATGGCATCGCTCCGTGGGTGTTACTGGAAGGCAGGATTATGTCACCGGAAGCACCGCCTGGATCGACGAAGCCGTCACAACGCGTCTTTCGGCCCGGGATGACCAGCGCTTGCATCGGCCGAAGTCAGCGAGATTCAGCTTGCCCTTCCCTAGGGAACCAGCGGGTAGGCCGCCCTCACCTGCCGCATCGCAATCCTGGCGTCCTCAGGCTTCAGACCGTTTTTCCGCAACTGCGGCATCACCATCCGGCCCACGCTCTGACACCGGGATCCCGCGATCTCATGCTGCACAAAGAGGTCGGCGATGGACTGGGGGTCAGCATCCGGATTGGACTTGAGGAGCTCGCCGATCGCTATGGCACAGGCCTGCTCCGCAGGGTTCGTGCTTTGCTTGCTTCGCCAGATCAGAAACGCGGCGATGACGGCGATAATCCCGACGATCAGATATTTCATGGCGTACTCTTGGTTGTTGTCAATGGAGAAGGACGACCCGTTACGCTAGTCGAATGTCCCAAGATACCAACCTGACAGGAAAAACAGTAAGGCGAGAATCAAAAAGACGGTGTGAGGCGCTAGCTTGAGAAGACTCCCAGATACCAAGCCGCCAGAATCGAACTGGCCCCTAAGATGAAAAGAATGGAGACAGGCAAGAGCACCCAGAGCTTCAGGCCGTTTGGCAGAGCTTCGCGCTCATCCCCCATCCTGGATTCAATCCTAGGGCCTATACGAGGAAGATTTCGGAAGACGAAGAAGAAATAGACGTGCACCACCCTCATCCAACGTCCAATAGGCCCATTCCCCCAAATAATCCTGATGCCATCTAGCTGTTTACCCGGTGTCGAGATGTGGCCTTCAATCTCTCTCACTTTCGGGAAGAAAAAAGTCAGAATCAAAATGAGCAGAAAAAACCCTCCAAGCATAGAAAAAACCATAATTTTCTCTGCAACGGCGGTTAATAACTCACTGCTCATGAATTGATTCTCGAAGTAGTTCACCCGACGCCTCACCCACCTGGGCTCCCCCAGAGGCACCCACTGCCGCGCCTACCCCTCCAACCAGTATGGCGCAGGCAATCCCGCCAATGCCTGCTGATGTTACGGCAAACATGGTGCATGCACCGGCAGCTGTTCCCCCTAGGGCTCCGAAGACGCTTGTCCCAACCAATTTCCCCCCTTCCTGGTATGTAACTGCCTGGCACTCCCTACCTCTGCCCGACCTACACGCCTCACGAATCTTGAGTGCAGACATAGACGAATCCAATGCAATCCCAAGGTACCCCACCCCACGAACGTACTTTGAGCCCGCCGCCACTCGTTCGTAGTGCGTGGCGTAGCCGGGGATATTTCCAACCCCTGCCTTGTTCCAATGACGAACAATACTCTTCGACGACAACCCCAGTGCCCGCTTGAGCTTTGGATCATCATCCAGGGACATGCCCCGTTTCGCCAAACTCCCCAGAGCGAAATCCAGCTTCTTGAACAGCGCCCGGCGCTTTTCGAAGAAATCCGAATGGTTCAGGTGCCCATGCTTGCGGTAGCTGTCCTGATGCAGGCGCTCCACCTCCATCAACGTTGCCTTGATGTGATCGAGCTGCTTGGCGACCATTACTGCTCCAGCGCCAAGCCCTGCGGAGCTGGTCGAGGTGATGACTTCCAATAGATCGTAATGCTTGATGAGGAACTGCGCCTCGTCCGCACTGAGCGAGCGCACCTTGGCATTCACCTGCTCGGCCACGGCCATCAGATCCGCTTCTTCCAGAGTGCAGGCGCTCGCCTCCGGGTCACCCAGAACAATCATCTCACCGGGGAGCACCTGGTCGCCCAAACCGGGGTTCAAACGGTCAAAGCTGTCCGGCTTGGCGGAAGCATCACCATAAAGAGCTGCCAGCAGGGCATTCCGGTTCATCGGGCGTTGAACCACGTGAAAACCTGGCTCCACACTGGCCTTCTGCGTTGGGCTATCCGAACGCCCAGCAGCCAGGCCAGACACAGCCGTACTACCCGCTATCCCACCACGGCCGCTCTCGGCCAGCGCTTCGTGCTTAAGAGCCCGCTGGGGCTCTGGGGTTTGGTTAGCAATCGCACGCTTTGCGGAAGGCGCCAACCTGGACGCCTGGGTTACCGGACGCGGAGACAAACCGGAGAATCGGGCGGGCGAATGGGTATCACCGATGATCACACTGCCACTCCCCATGGTGACACCGCCACATGAAATCGCGCCGCCGGTCACCGCCGCGGGGATACCGTTGATCAGGACCGTGGCAGAGCCGGCCGCAATCGTGCGGGGGTGGGTCGAATGCTTGGGTTTGGTGTGTGGCGCGAGAGGATCGCCAACCCGGGCAACCGGTTTGCCGTCGATCAACACATCCGGTGAACCGGCGATCACCGGCGTTGGTGGGAACCCGGCGTGATCCGTGCCCAGGTCGCCCAGTAAAACGACGCTTTTAGTCATTCCTTTGCTCCATGGCTCCTTCAGTCCTTGAGGGAGAATTCACGATCTTGTCGCAGGTTGCCTTCAATGGCTACCGAGTGCGTCACGCTAAGCGAGTTTCATGAAAAAAGATGTGCCGAACTTTTCGAACCTGAATGGGCAAATTCAGGCCACAACCATTGCTGGAAACAGAGCACTCACACCGGCAGCTCAATAATCTCCCCAGCCACACCAGCCTCGCTCACCACCAACCGCCCCACCGTAATCGGCAGCGTGAAGCGCCGGGGCCCGGCGCCTCCAGGGTTGAAGTAGAGGACGTCATCGATCCATTCGTTGCGGGGTTTGTGGGAATGGCCGGCGATCACCACGCGGTAGCGGCCCCGGGGATCGAGATCGAGGGTTTTGACGTCGTGCAGCATGTAGAAGGCGTGGCCGAGGAACTCCAATTCCTCACTATCCGGCAGGGTTGCGGCGCGACCGGCTTTGTCGATGTTGCCGCGAATCGCCACCACCGGCGCGATTGCTTCCAGCGCCTCCAGCACATCGTCCCGCCCGACGTCACCGGCGTGCAGGATCAGCTCCGAGCCTGCCAGCGCCTCCAAGGCTTCGGGGCGCATTTTGCTGTGGGTATCTGCGATCACGCCGATGTTCATGGTTCAGCCTTTGCTCACCTGTTGTGCGGAAAGAGAATGCCTCACTGAAGCCTGCACCCGACAAGATTTCTGCCCGGTTGATAAGCACCATTTTCCAAACCGGGCGTACTTAGTTATCCGGATCTCTGCATTTCAGTCCCAGTAACGAGCGAACGCCACTGAAATAAGCAGCAGAGACGCAGCGACGAAGCGCTCGATGAGAACGCTTCATGCCTCGAGACATCGTATCTGAAGGAGAACAAGATGAAAAAGCTACGTGCACTCGCGTTTTATGCCCTGGTGGCGCCCGCCATCACCCTGGGTTCGGCCACTGTGTTCGCCTCACACCACGGTAATGACAATCCCGATCTGGGCGAACAGGATATGGACGAACATGCCAAGCCCGCGAGCGGGGATCCTGAGCTTCACGAGGGCGCGGAAAAGTCCAAATACAACGAAACAGACACCACGGGCATGGATGACCAACAGGGCTCGGGTTCCGGCGACCACTCCGGCATGAAGAAGAAGGACGACATGAAATCATCGTCCGGCATGAGCTCAGACGAGTAACCTGATCGGGGCGGCGCCTGGCTGGCTCACGCCCCGGATTTTCTATCCCTCGGCCTCAGTGGTGATGCCCACCCGGCCCATGCACGTGGCCGTGAGCGAGTTCTTCGGCATCCGCGTCCCGGACGTCAACAACCTCGATGTCAAAGGTCAGGGTTCGACCCGCCATCGGGTGGTTGGTGTCGACATCGGCAAACTTGTGCCCGACTTTGGCGACCACTACATGGCGCGGGCCCTGCTCGGTACGCACCTGGGCAATCATGCCCGCCTTCCAGCGCTTGGCGCCCATCAGATGCTTGATCGGCACGCGCTGGATGGCGTCGTCCTTGCGCGGGCCGTAAGCCTTCTCCGGGCCGACGGTGACGCTGAAGGTATCTCCCGCTTCACGCCCTTCCAGAGCTTCCTCCAGGCCTTTGATGATGCCGCCGTGCCCATGCAGGTAGGCGTTCGGCTCGCCGCCGCGGGAGTTTTCAACCTCGCTGCCCTGTTCATCACGGACGCTGTAGTGGAACAAAACCACCTGATTCTTTTCAATTGCCATAGAGCTCTCTGCACTAGTTCAAAGTCCGCCATTATAGCCAGCAATGGCGAAGCTTGCTGGGTAAAGCACGGCTTTACCGACGCAGTCAGTCTCGGCGGTTGATCGCTATCAGTGAGAAATAGCGGTCAATCAGGCAAACAGGATTACCAATGCCTTTGGGATCCGAGAATAACCTTGCCCTGATTTTATGCAGTTCAACGCAACCAATTGGCGGAATCACAAGGGCAACGATATCGCGAGCCAATCAGTGTTGGTCGGCATCCCGAGTAATTATAGCGGCAGGAATAGGCGACCATCGTCAAGGTCACAAACTGACAGCCCAGTCTCATAGTTCGAATCAAACTTTTGATAGGCTCTCGGGCAAAGGCAAGGAGCCAGCGCCATTTTCAGGAGGAAAACACCATCGTGACCGACCGCGCGACTAACCCGTGGCAGCAACACTTGCTGCACTCTATATTGATTGCAATCGCCATCCTCGGCGGCTTTCCAATTGTCGGGCCGAAGAATTTCCTGCCCGCTCCCTGGGTCTGCACCCTGTCACTGTATCTCTCTGCTACCTCCGTTCTCCTTTTTTCAGGATGGGTGATTTATCTGGCACGGACCCGCAAAATCAATCCTGGCCACCCCTGGCATCAATATAGCCGCATCAAGAAAGGGCTCACCCTAGTCTCCTGTCCTCTTATACTCTGGGTTATGCTTCATCTGGCAATGGGATACTCCCTGCCACGACTTTGGACTTCCCTGGTCAGTGAACCTGCGATCGTGCAGTATCAAGTCACCCGTACGTTGGGCAGCGGCCGCTATTCCTGCGACCATCAACTCTCACTCGATAAGTTTGACAGCTTCGCATTCGAATTCTGTCTGCCGGAAAAATTCTGGCACCGCCTACCCGATGCACCTTTCATCGCCACCTTTAAGGTCAACAGTTCACACCTGGGCACGACCTTTGAAGGAGTGCGCGTGCCTCCGCATCTGCTGAAAAGTGCTAGCGAAAACCTATAAGTTCGCCCTTTCCCTCAAAGAAGCCAAGACGACATATTCGTCCTGATTTTCCCGATTCTGGGATGGCGGGTGTTGGTATCACAATTGGTAAATTTGTGGCCGACTTCGGCAACTAGCAAATAACGCGGGTCCTGCTCATCACTGTCGCTGTAGTAGAACAGAACAACCTGTTTTTCCGTTTGGGATAGAGCTTTCAGTGTGGTGTTAACCAATGCCCTGGGACTGCAGCCACTGGCTGATCTGGGCTTGATTCATGGCGCCGCTCTGGCGGGCGACTTCCTGGCCGTTCTGGAACAGGATCAGTGTCGGTATGCTGCGAATACCAAACTGGCCAGAGGGACCGGGCACCTGCTCGGTATTGAGTTTGGCAAAGTGCACCTTGCCTCGCCAATCGTTCGCCGCCTGCTCAAACTGCGGTGCCATCATCTTACAGGGGCCGGAGCTGGCCCACTGAAGCGAGCACAGTTGCCCTACATCTCGCTCATCAGCCACTCCTTGAAGGCTTTCATCCCGACGGTCAGCGGACGTTGCTTGCGGTAGACCAGATAGAAGGCCCGATTCGTGTCGAGCTGAATGTCGAAAGGCACCACCAACTGCCCCGATTTAATCTCACGGGACGTCAGCGTGCTATCAGCCAACGCAACTCCCAGGCCCTCCTGGGCCGCCGCCGTGGCCAGTTGCCCACTGGACATCTGCAGACTACCCCGGGCGGATATAAAATCCATGCCTGCCTGTTGCAGCCAGTTCTCCCACTCCCACTTCCGCTTGCTGACATAGATCAACGTGTGGTTGGCCAAGTCTTCAGGCTTTTCCAGCGGTATCTCACCCTCCAACAGCTGCGGACTACACACCGGCACCAGCATCACTCTGCGCAGAAAATGCACTTCGATGTCATCCCATTCACCACTCCCGAAATAGACCGCCATATCGGTACTGGTGCGGTCGAAATCCAGCAAGCCCATGGACGCGTTAATTTCCAGCTCGATATCGGGGTACAAGGCCTGGAATCGCGCCATGCGGGGCATCAGCCAGCGGGTCAGGAAGTTGGGGGCGACGCTGATCTTGACGACATTGGATTCCTGGTTCGCCGTCAGTCGTTGAGTGGCCATCTCAATCTCGTCGAACGCGTGCCTCACAGACGTGAGGTATTGCTCGCCTGCCGGGGTCAACGCCACCGTTCGCCGGCTTCGATCAAAGAGTGCAAGTCCCAAATTTTCTTCAAGCGTCTTAATTTGATGACTGACCGCGGATGACGTTACGTACAATTCCTTACCAGCTTCGGAAAAGCTGAGGTTCCTGGCGGCTGACTCAAATACCCGAAGCGCGTTGAGGGGTGGCAGGTGGCGCATAACATTTCTCGACTGATGAGATTAATTCACCATTCTGTTGAGAAACGATCGCTTTTTCAACAGCCTCATACTCACTACCATAAGCCGTACGAAAAACATGCAATTCTCGACTGAGGACACAACACCATGAGTTATAAAGCTCCGAAACTGAACGAACACGGCACTATCGACGTGGACTACTACACCCAGCTCGCGGTGCAAGAGCGTAATGAACACATTGCGCAGATGGCGGCGTCACTGAAAGCCAGCATCAAATCCTTCTTCCAGGTGAAGCTGCCAAAGCTGTCCACCAGTCACTAAGCTGTGCTCCCTTCAGCGCTTAATGATCTTAAGTGCAGATTGACTGGTTTCGCCGACGCTAGCGCCATGCCATAGCCTGCGCATCTCGTGAATGCTCAGGCAATGGCGTCTGTACGGCGGGAACTACGTTTACCTCAACTGGCTGTCCTTGCTGCCTCGGCGATTGAAGCCCCGCGCCGTCGTTTCCTGCTTCTCATGCGCGGCCTGACAGGCAATGCACAGCCGAACGCCCGGAATGGCCTTGCGCCGAGCTTCGGGAATCGCCTCATCACACTCATCACAGTAGAGCGCGCTCTCGCCGTTGCCTAGCTGACTCCGTGCGCGTTGCACTTCGTCATCAACACTCGCGTCAATTTGATCCTGCACCGCCCCATCTCTTGACCATCCACCCGCCATAGCGTCCTCCCTTCGCGAAAGAAATGATGCCGCTATCCCTAGTAGAATACCTCCCCTCAGTCGCCGTCAACGTCGTCAATCTCCCAGAGCCCGGCTCCCTATGAAGTATCCCCAACGCATCGTCTGCCTGACCGAAGAAACCACCGAGGCCCTCTACGCCCTCGGCGCCGAGGACCGTATCGTCGGCATCTCCGGCTTCACCGTACGGCCCGAGCGCGCCCGGAAGGAAAAGCCCAAAGTGTCCGCCTTTACCTCCGCCAAGATCGGGAAAATCCTAGACCTGAAGCCAGACCTGGTGGTGGGTTTCTCCGACATGCAGGCAGACATCGCCGCCGAACTGGTGCGCCACGGCGTGGCCGTGCACATCTTCAACCAGCGCACCGTCGCCGGCATCCTCTCCATGATCCGCACACTCGGCGGCATGCTGGGTCTCGCCGAACAAACCGACGCTTACGCACAAACGCTGTCCGACCGGGTTGAGCGCATCCGCGCCGAACGAGCGCGACCGAACCGCCCAAGGGTCTACTTCGAGGAATGGGGCGACCCGATGATCACCGGCATCGGCTGGGTGTCGGAGCTGATCGGCATTGCCGGCGGCGAGGACATCTTCCCGGAGCGGGCCGCCGAGCCCGGCGCCAAAGAACGCATCATCGAGAACCCCGAGGACGTCATCCAGCGCCAACCGGACATCATCATCGGCTCCTGGTGCGGGCGGAAGTTTCGGCCGGAGCAGGTGGCCGAGCGGCCGGGGTGGGTTGAGATTCCGGCGGTGAGGAACGGCCACCTGTATGAGATCAAGTCGCCGCTGATTCTTCAGCCGGGGCCGGCAGCGTTGACGGATGGGTTGGATGCGTTGTGCGGGATTATGGATCGGGTGTGACAGCGATACCCAAAGCCTGCCAACGGCTTACCGGGAAATGAGCGGCTGTAGGGATCTAGTCAGATCGAACCCCAACTGCGCTCGCAAACTCATCGTCTCTGGCGCAATCAGCAGCCATCCCAACGCACCAACGTTGACGATTACGGCCAGCCAGAACACGACCTGGTAACTGACCTTGCGGGTTTTGTGCCGAAAGATCTGCTGGGCAAGCAGCGCCCCAGGCCAGCCGCAGCACAGTTCGAAGAGGTGGAGGGTGGTCTCAGGTGTGCGCTGCGCGCCTCGGGTGGCGGCGCGCTTGTCGATCCAGTACATCACGAAGGCGACGAGGCTGACGGCACTATAGGCTCCTACAAACGTGACCGGCAGATAGTCCTCATCGCACAGGCCACATAGCACCGCGAAAAACGCCAGAACCAGAGCAGCGGCGAGCCAGAACCCGGGCGCGATACTCGCCCCCACACGCGCAGTCCCCAAATATTGGAACCGCCCTACCCTCGGCCGACCTTTCTCGTCCTTCACGAGACTGTACGCGACTTTTCGATTACCAATGGGGCGACCTCGGCCGGCGTAGCTGCTGATGTGGGCAAAGACACGTTCGCCACCGCCCTCTGGAGTGATGAAACCGAAGCCCTTGGCGTCGTTCCAGTTGGTGAGGGTTCCTTTGTGGTTCATTTAATGACACGACTCCGCGATTCAAGGTGGGCACACGCCCTGTCACAGCGGCTCAAACGCTGTAGATCCGAATTACCCAATGCTGCGGCGATCATATACCAAGGCGCGTTAGGCAATGGCTTGAAAGCTGGTCCCAAATCTATCATGCGAGCATCTTTGCTTTACCCCACATCGACGAACAGTCGTGAAAGATGAAGCACTTTTGGGAGTTCCGCTTTTGGGCATCTGTAACGCCCTTGGTGGCAAATCAGTCCTCCCCATTTAACGAAGTTTTACTCAGAGCACTCTTCGCTTCATAGCAAGCTCATCAACGCTCAGCTACCATGGCGAGCCGCGATGAACGTCCGTTCGTCGTCAGAAAACAACCCAAAATAATGAATCAGGTAAGAAGGAATCTACTGTGAAAAATGCAAGGATCCTGGCAGTACTGGCCGCTCTACTCTACCTCACCGGCTGCGCTTCCGGCGCACAAATGGGCAACATGGTGTACGAAGGACCAGTGAAGGGTTACGACACGTCCCTGGAAGACAACGTGGATGTCACCACCGTTTCCGGCGGTGAAAAAACAAACCCCGCATGGACCTCCGAGATCGATAACGATGCCTTTGCAGGAGCACTCAAACAAACACTACAAAAACAGGGCCTGCTCGCCGGCACTGGTCGTTATCAGCTTGAAGCGCTGCTGCTGGAAGTGGATCAGCCCATGTTCGGCCTGGACTTCGAAGTAACCACTCACGTCAGATACATCCTGACTGACCGTGAAAACAACGGCGCTGTTGTACTGAACGAGACGATTGTCGCCCCCTACACTGCCACCATCGGCGACGCCTTTGCTGCCATTAAGCGCCTGAGGCTGGCCAACGAAGGATCCGGAAAAGCCAACATTCAGGGCCTCATTGAGAAACTCTCCGAACTGCAGATTCAGCCTGGCAACATCTCTCTCGCACAATAAGTTTTCTGGAAATCAAATCAACGACAAGGAAGCACCATGAAGTCTCCACTACTCATTACACTTGCCGCCATTGCGTTTCTCTCAACCGGTTGCGCATCAGTCGTCTCTGGGACCGATCAAAAAATCACCTTCAACAGCGAACCTGAAGAAGCTACCGTTACGGTCGCTGGCCGAGTTCTCGGTAAAACCCCGCTAACCGTACCGGTGGACCGCGCGTCGAACCAGTCCCTTACCTTTGAGAAAGAAGGTTATAAGACCTACACCGCTCAACTTTCCACGACCACCAACCCATGGTTTTTCGGAAATATTGTGCTTGGCGGCCTGGTCGGCTCCACCACGGATGGCGTCTCCGGGGCGATCCATGAGTATTCTCCTGACCAATACTTCGTCACCCTGAAGCCCGACACACCCACAGGAATTTCGACCTCCAAGAAACGCCAGATCAAAGAGATCATCATTGCGTTTAGCGGAGAGTTTCGCCACCAGTTGGCGACTGGCGGTGGGGAGAAGGTAGACACCATCGTGCACTTGCTTGGCATCAATGCCTCACAGAAAGACACAACCATTAGGGCACTGAATCAACTTGCGTTGGCGAACGAAAACGACCTTGAACTGGCTGAAACGATTATTGAGGTTTACGACGTTCAGTAACGGCCCAGCCTAACAACCAGGGCAGATGAATAGTCGATCTGTCCTGGCTTTAAATCCCATCCAAAACCCGGCTACCTTCGGTCAGCTTTCAGCTATCGATCGCCAACCGTTCCAATTCGTCTGGCGTCAATGCTTTGCTTTAGTAACCAAGTCGGGCATGGCCGCCTCACCGGGATTGCCCGCAAGAATCCGGTCGGCATCCAGTGAGGCAATCGGAACCCGAGTATCCATCGGTACATCGCCGCTCAGTTGCAGCTCCAGGTAGCGAAGTGCGCACACTCGCAGGAAAGACGTGAAGTTGCCGAGGTCATGCCCGGCATCGATGGACTCGTGGTACAGCCGGGTGATCATCTGCGGCAGGTTCATGCCATCCCGTTCGGCCAATTCGGCCAGCACCTGCCAGAAGGCGTTTTCCATCCGAACGCTGGTCACCATCCCATCAATACGCAGGGAGTGGGTCCGGCTGACCCAAAGCTCGGGATCGGCGTTGATGAAGAGCTTGCACATGACGACCTCCCTGGAAGTGATGGAAAGTGCTGATGGGCCGGTGGACCGGCCCCTGCTGAGCTACTGGTCCAGCAACTTGAAGAACTGCGCCAGCCAGGCCGGGTGCGCAGGCCATGCGGGCGCTGTTACCAGATTAGCATCGGTGACCGCTTGATCAACTTCGATACCGGCGAAGGTCCCGCCAGACAGTTCCACCTCCGGCTGGCAGGCCGGATAGGCCGAGCATTTGCGACCCTCCAGAACCCCCGCGGCGGCCAATAACTGGGCACCGTGGCAGATCGCCGCCACTGGCTTGTTAGTTTCGAAGAAATGACGAACCAGCTTCTGCACCTCTTTGTTCAGTCGCAGGTATTCGGGGGCGCGACCGCCGGGCACCACCAGCGCGTCATAAGCGGCTGGATCCAGTCCCTCGAAATCCGCATTCAGGGCAAACCGATGGCCCGGTTTTTCGGTGTAGGTCTGGTCACCCTCGAAGTCGTGAATGGCTGTGGCCACGGTGTCGCCTGCCTTTTTGTCCGGGCACACGGCATGAACCGTGTGGCCGACGGCCTGCAGTGCCTGGAACGGCACCATGGTTTCGTAGTCCTCGGTGAAATCACCGGTGATCATCAGAATTTTCTTCCCGCTCATGACTGTCTCCTTGTGGTTGTTTTGGGGCGTTTGGAAACAGTAGCAGTGGCGGTTATTGAGCGGGTATTAAGGGGGTACTACAGGCTTTCCGGCAATGAGCATTCGAAAAGATAAATCTGCCCCGGACTCGCCGGGCTTGGGATTTCGATACCTACCGGCTGGCAACGGATTTATCGCTGAGCTGCCTGATCACCCGAACCACGACGGCATGACCCGCCAACCAGCTTGATGACCCGCTCCAGCATCGGGTCTTTGCCTTCCTCGCGCCCTTTTCGGCCAAGGTACTTCAGACGGATGTGTGGCGGGATGCCGACATCTTCGTAGATCTCCCCGTCGTAAGCCCGGTAGATTTCATTGGACAAGGTCAGGTGCCAGCCATTTGGCAGATGGCGCTCGAGCGTGTCGGAAAGGATGCCCTGGGTAGGCTCGCCAATCAGGGTGAGACGGGGATGCTGCAGCAATGAGAGCACGAAGATTTCTGCGGCACTGGCCGTAAGCTCGCTGGTCAGCACAAACAGGTTGCCCTGGTAAGTCTCATCGGCAGGCGTGACATAGACAGACTGCTTTCCGGTGAAGCCATTGCCATGACGAGCTGACTTGGTGAACGCCAGCCGCTTGCGATCCATCAGGTACGCGGCAATGCGCAGTGCGACACCATCGTACCCCCCACCATTGTTGCGAAGATCGATCACCAGATTGGGGAGCTCGCCAATATCTGCCAGCACCCTCTTCATCACACTGTCGACCGCATTAATATCCGCAGCCGGTTTGCCTGACTTGCCACTTTGCCCGGCCATGGCCCGGATGTTCAGGTAACCGATGAGATCATTGAGCCTCCCCCATTCCACCAGCCGGTTGCCGCCATGACTGAGGGCGCCTGAAAGATAATCCTCATGGATCAAGTCGCGTGCCGATTCCTTGAGATCCCCCAGGTAGCTGGTGAGCTCCCTGCCATCATTGGCATCTTCAAGTTCCCGTGTCAGCCGCCTGAAGAGCGCCGGCTCGGCACCGGCCCGGTAATGACCCAAGGGTGAATGCAGACGAATGTGGCCATCCTTCAGGGGCCCTAGCATCGCAACCATGGTGGCAAATAGCGTTTCTTGTGATGGGTTCGCGTTAATCTGGGGAAGATAGTCATGATAGGCCCGGTCCCAGGCCACACCCTTGAGTTCAAACAGGGCGTATTGCTCGTGAAAGGTTCGCCAGAAAACCTCAAAGTTGTAGTGCGGATCCTTTGACCTATGCCTGTGACTTTCGGTGACGCTGGCGGGCAATCCTTTAAGGCGGCGGAACCTGATACGTGATACGCCAGTTACCCGATGGGCACTGAACGCCTGGCCACCCGGGGATAACTCCAAATCCTCGTAATAGTTCTCAAGTTCTTCAACACTGCCCTCATGAATCTTCCGGCAGCTAATAGTGGTTTCTTCGAAAAGGGTGTACCAATCTTCTTCGATCAGCAACACAGTGCCGTAACCCTGGGAACGCCAGACACCCTGCAGGCTTGCAAAATCAGGGCTCGAAAGAGAACTGCCGCGGCGTTGGACGGGTTTCATAGAAGACTCCAGATCCATTTCTGTTACTTTCAGACGTCAGGCTACAGCCACACAATCAGAAAACAGGGACAGATCTATTTTGCATAGACCTGCTTCCATTCCTGAAGGTTTGCCAGGTAATGCTCAAAATCCCGGGGCTCGACGAACACCGTTTGGCGGTTATGTCCGCGCTGAACAATCTGGCGGTGAAAGCCGGGCACAATCACCCTGGCCTATCTGGGCATCAGCTTCTCCTTGCTTTGGAAGCACAGCATCCGTTCTGTGCATTGAATGTCGAGGTTAACCGAACTACCAAGCCGGTTAATAGGGGCTCAAATTAGCCCCGAGGTACTGGAGCATCCGGAAAAATAAATCTGTCCCGGTTTTCCTTGGGTATCAGAACTGATCGGCATTGCCGGCGGCGAAGACATCTTCCCGGAACGAGCCGCCGAGCCCGGCGCTAAGGAACGCATCATCGAAAACCCGGCGGATGTTATCCAGCGCCAACCGGACATCATCATCGGCTCCTGGTGCGGGCGGAAGTTTCGGCCGGAGCAGGTGGCCGAGCGGCCTGGATGGGGTGAGATTCCGGCGGTGAGAAACGGTCACCTGTATGAGATCAAGTCACCGCTGATTCTTCAGCCGGGGCCCGCGGCGCTGACGGATGGATTGGATGCGTTGTGCGGGATTATGGATCGGGTGTGACATCGATACCCAATAAAAAGTAAGACGCCTCAGGCCTAGAACTTAGTGCGGGAATTCAGTCGCTTGGCGTCAACAACAGTCGAGTGATTACTGGACGAAAGAAGAAACAGCGTGAATAAATGAAAACTTTCCTATGCAGTTCCGGTTAAATAGCGTACTGTCTCGGTCGTTGGAAAGATTTAGCAAAGCATTTCACGAATAAGACCTTTTGAGTAGCCATACCTTATAGTCCTGTTTTTGACCCTGCACGTTTTTTGTTTCCCGCATATCGCTGATCAAAGATCACAACGATCTCTTGGCGGCACTTTTTGATTAAAATCAGGATATTTACTATGTCTACAATTACCGGCAACGTTAAGTTCTTCAACGAAGCAAAAGGTTTTGGCTTTATTACTCGTGAAGGCGGCGCAGACGTCTTTGTTCACTACAGCGCTATTCAGGGTGGCGGTTTCAAAACTCTGGCCGAAGGCCAGGAAGTGGAGTTCACCGTGACCCAGGGCCAGAAAGGCCCGCAGGCAGAGAACGTTGTTGCCCTGTAATTAGCAGGCATAACGTGATTTAAAAGGCAGCCTCGGGCTGCCTTTTTTGTTCGTGTGTCCCGTCAATGCACAGCAGGACGGAGCAAAGCTGTGCGGCCCTGCCTGCACAGCTTTCTGCTCTTTCAGGTAGTCGAGGTTTAACGAGCAGCGCCCTCCACTTTACTCAAGGCGGTGGTTCAGCCCCGCTTGCTACGCTTACATAGCGTCACTCCATAAACCGCCGTGACAACCGCAGCGGCCCCCGCCACCAAATACTCAATATGCAAAACATCCCCAATAGCTTCGTGCCCTGGATGCCCCCAGGCAGCGCCAGCAGCAAGGACAAGGCTGGCAGCCATAGCAAATTGGTTACGTAGTCTCATGGTTCTTTCTCCGTAGTTCTTAAATCGGTTAATCATTTCGTTCAGGCAGTTTCAGCCACTTTACCCGGCCGGCGCTCCGGCAGCATGCCGCGCTCCAGAATGAAGCTAATGATGGTCTCCAGCCCTACCCCGTCGTACAGGTTGGTGAACACGAAGGGGCGTTCGCCGCGCATTTTCTTGGCGTCGCGGTCCATGATGTCGAGGGAAGCGTGGACCTGTTCGGCGATGTCGATCTTGTTGATGATAAGCAGATCGGACTTGGTGATGCCGGGGCCGCCTTTGCGGGGAATCTTGTCGCCGGCGGAGACGTCGATCACGTACAGGGTGAGGTCGGACAGTTCCGGGCTGAAGGTGGCGGAGAGGTTATCGCCGCCGGATTCCACCAGCACCAGTTCCAGGTTCGGATGGCGGCTTTGCAGATCGTCGATGGCCGCCAGGTTCATGGAGGCGTCTTCGCGGATGGCGGTGTGCGGGCAGCCGCCGGTTTCCACGCCGAGGATGCGGTCGGCGTCCAGGGCTTCGTGGCGCAGGAGGAAGTCGGCGTCTTCCCGGGTGTAGATGTCGTTGGTGACCACGGCGATGTCGTAGTGGTCCCGAAGTGCTTTGCACAGCTGGCGCAGCAGGGCTGTCTTACCGGAGCCCACTGGGCCGCCTACTCCAACTCTCAAACAATGTGTCATCTTAGTTCTCCTTTCTGCATTTCGTTCCGAGAAGGTCGGCAAGTAGGAAACGCTTTATGAAAAACGCTACAAGCCCATCCATGGGCGCTTGAGCTCCGCCATCCATGGCTCCGCACATTTTCATAAAGCGTTTCCTACTCGCCTCCCCCGTCATCGGAGTTGTTTTCAGATTCGTTTTCTCTAGCTTCTAAAAAGCCGTGAGTATTGGGTTTCGTGTAACGCGCTCCCGAGCGCCAATCCCGGCAGGATGGGCCCGAGTTCGTGATCTTCTCGTTCCATAGCGATGTCCACCGCTTCGACCAGTTTTGGCCGCAGGTGTTCGGTGATGCGCTGGGCGGCGGTGTGGCCCAGGGGCAAGGCTTTGCAGGCGACCGCCAGCTGGTTTTCCAGCCAGGCCCAGGCAAAGCCGAGCAGCGTCTGGCGTACCGGTACAAAACGTTTGTGGGCGGCCCAGGCGAACATGGTGATGTAACCGGCTTCCGCCGGGATCAGCCATTCCGCCGGCAGCAACTCCAGGTTGCGCAACAGGGTGACCAGGGCACCGCCGAGGCGGGCGTCTTCGTCGCTCAGTTCGGCGGTTTCCCGGGTGGCCTGCAGCCACTGGTTCCAGTTGGCGATGGTGCTCGCGTCTTCATTGGCCCACGCCGTTTGCAGGCGCACCAGCAGGGGCAGTTCGCAGCGGCTGAGGCCGTCTTCCAGCACGCCCGCCAGCCATTCCCGCAGTTCCGCTTCGTTGTTTACCCAGCCCAGCTCGAACGCGCTTTCCAGGCCCTGGGACCAGGCGAAGGCGCCGATGGGCAGCGCCGGGCTGACCAGTTGCATCAGGCCCAGCAGGGCCAGATCGCCGGTGTGGGCGGCGCTCGCGTCAGTGAGTGTGTTTGTGACTGTGGCCATGGCTGTGTCCGTGGTGATGGTCATGGTCGTGTGAATGGCTGTGGCCGTGTCCGTGACTGTGGCCGTGGGAATAGCCGGCCTGGGTGTAGGCGCCGGGTTCCGGGTCGAACGGGGCGGTGTGGTGCACCAGGGTCGCGCCCAGGCGTTCGGCCAGTTCTTCCAGGACGTGGTCCGGGGTGATGCGCACGTAGGCGCCTTTGTCATCCATGCCGATCGCCAGGGTGACGTGGCGGTTGCCGAGGTGGTAACACAGGCGGGCCAGGGGCTGGCCGTTTTCGATGCGGGCGGTTACCACTTGCTCTTCGGCGGCGCGGATGCGAACAATCTCGCCGGTTTTGGCCTGCAGCAGGTCGCCGTCCCGCAGGACCGGGCCGCGGTCGAGAAACAGGCCCACGTCCACCCGGGTTTCGGTGGTGGCGCGCAGGCGGCCGCGGATGCGCAGTTCGTAGGGCAAGATCAGGTTATCGAGGATCTCGGAGCTGTCGATTCCGGCCACTTCCCGTTCGTTCAGGCGTTTTGTCAGTTCCAACATAATCAGTTCTCCAGTACCCGGCTCAGAATAAATGATAGCGCTGGGCCAGGGGCAGTTCGGTGGCGGGCTCGCAGGTGAGCAGTTCGCCATCGGCGTGTACTTCGTAGGTTTGTGGGTCCACGGTCAGGTGTGGGCAGGCGTCGTTCAGTTTCATGTCGCCCTTGCGCACTTCCCGTACGCCTTTGCAGGCGGACAGCGGGCTATCCAACCCCAACTCTGCTCCGATGTTGGCGTCTAGCGCGGCCTGGCTGACGAAGGTCAGGCGGGTGGCACTGGCGGCCTTGCCGAAGGCGCCGAACATGGGCCGGTAGTGCACCGGCTGGGGTGTGGGGATGGAGGCGTTGGGGTCGCCCATGGGCGCCGCCGCGATCATGCCGCCTTTCAGGATGGTGGCGGGTTTGACGCCAAAGAAAGCCGGGCTCCAGAGCACCAGGTCGGCCAGTTTGCCCACTTCCACGGAGCCGACTTCGTGGCCGATGCCGTGGGTGATGGCGGAGTTGATGGTGTATTTGGCGATGTAGCGTTTGGCGCGGAAGTTGTCGGCGCCCCGCTCTTCGTCCTCTGGCAGCAGGCCGCGCTGCACTTTCATTTTGTGGGCGGTCTGCCACGTTCTACAGATCACTTCGCCGACCCGGCCCATGGCCTGGGAGTCGGAGGAGATCATGGAGATCACGCCCATGTCGTGCAGGATGTCTTCGGCGGCGATGGTCTCGCGGCGGATGCGGGAGTCGGCGAAGGCGACGTCCTCGGGGATGTTCGGGTCCAGGTGGTGGCAGACCATGAGCATGTCGAGGTGTTCGTCCACGGTGTTCACGGTGTAGGGCCGCGTGGGGTTGGTGGACGACGGCAGCACGTAATCCTTGGAGCACGCGGTGATGATGTCCGGGGCATGGCCGCCGCCGGCGCCTTCGGTGTGGAAGGTGTGGATGCAGCGGCCTTTGAACGCGGCCAGGGTGTCTTCCACGAAGCCGGATTCGTTCAGGGTGTCGGTGTGGATGGCCACCTGGATGTCGTACTGGTCGGCCACGGTGAGGCAGTTGTCGATGCTCGCGGGTGTGGTGCCCCAGTCTTCGTGCAGTTTGAGACCGATGACGCCGGCTTTGATCTGCAGTTCCAGTGCTTCCGGCAGGCTGGTGTTGCCTTTGCCGAGGAAGCCGATGTTCATGGGCAGGGTGTCCACGGCCTGGAGCATTTTGCCGATGTGCCAGGGCCCCGGGGTGCAGGTGGTGGCGTTGGTGCCGGTGGCCGGGCCGGTGCCGCCGCCGAGCATGGTGGTGACGCCGCTCATGAGGGCTTCTTCGACCTGCTGGGGGCAGATGAAGTGGATGTGGGGGTCGATGCCGCCGGCGGTGAGGATTTTGCCTTCACCGGCGATGACTTCGGTGCCGGGGCCGATGACAATTTCGACGTCCGGTTGGGTGTCGGGGTTGCCGGCTTTGCCGATCGCGGCGATGCGGCCTTTCTGGATGCCGACGTCGGCTTTGACGATGCCCCACCAGTCCAGAATCAGGGCGTTGGTGATGACGGTGTCCATCACGGCGTCGTCGGCCCGCTGGCTCTGGCCCATGCCATCGCGGATGACTTTGCCGCCGCCGAATTTTACTTCGTCGCCGTAGTGGGTATGGTCCTGTTCGACTTCGATCCACAGTTCGGTGTCGCCCAGGCGGACTCGGTCCCCAACGGTGGGGCCGTACATGTCGGCGTAGGCTTGTCTGCTTATTTTCATCTTTACCCTCGTTGTTGGGCTCGGGCGTTAGAGCGAACGGGAATGGCTTTCCAAAACCCGCTCCTTACGGCACGTCCATGTGACGCTTGAGCTTCGCCATCCATGGCTCCGCACAGTTTTGGAAAGCCATTCCCGCTCGCTCCCCGGCTTCACTGTTTTCCGTCTAATTTCCCCATGACTTCGCCTCGGAAGCCGTAGATTTCGCGGTTGCCGGCAAACGGAATCAGCGTGACCTTTCTCGTCTGGCCGGGTTCGAAGCGGATGGCGGTGCCGGCGGCGACGTCCAGGCGGTAGCCGCGGGCTTTGGCGCGGTCGAAATCCAAGGCAGGGTTGGCTTCCGCGAAGTGGTAATGGGAGCCGATCTGGACTGGGCGGTCGCCGGTGTTGGAGACGTCCAGGTCGATGCGTTCGCGGCCGGCGCAGAGTTCGATGTCGCCGTCTTTGAGTTGGTATTCACCGGGGATCATGGCGCGGCCCTCACACTATGGGGTTGTGGACGGTGACTAGCTTGGTGCCGTCCGGGAAGGTGGCTTCCACCTGGACTTCGTGGACCATGTCGGCCACGCCGTCCATGACGTCTTCCCGGGTGAGAATTTCGGTGCCGGCGCTCATCAGTTCCGCCACGGAGCGGCCTTCGCGGGCGCCTTCCATGATTTCGGCGCTGATCAGGGCGACGGCTTCCGGGTAGTTGAGTTTCAGGCCCTTGGCTTTGCGGCGTTCGGCCAGCAAGGCCGCGGTGAACAGCAGCAGTTTGTCTTTGTCTCTGGGAGTCAGCTCCATGGGGGCTCCGTTGTTGTCCGTTGTTATCTGTTGATCGTCAGGGCTTCAGGTGAGCCAGATTCTTGGGGTGTGCGCCGGCAGGCCAATCAGCCTCGGGCGCAACAGGTGCCAGGCCTGTTCGCACAAGGCCCAGGCTTCGTTTCGATCGGCGCCCAGGTAACGCAGCAGCAGCACGCCCTGGCGCCGGGTGACGGCCCAGCGGTTGTGGTCGGGCAGCTCTTCCCGCAGCGCTTCGATGGCGGCGGCTTCGTCGTCTAAACCGACGGCCCACAGGGTGGCTTGCACGGTGGCCCCGCCCTGTCCCCAGGCACCCGTGAATCTCGGGTGCTTGGGGGCGAGCAGCTGGCGTTCGATCCACAGGGGTTTGCCATCCAGGCTTAGGTGGAAACGCTGTTCCAGGGCGCCGGTGGCGAACGGCAGATCGCTGGCCGGTCGGCCCAGGGCGAGGACTTCCCAGCCCAGGGTTTTGGCGCCGGTGGCCAGTTCCACGGTGGTGGTCTGTTCGCCGCGGGAGCCATCGAAGGCGATGGTTTCCTGGGGCAGGTATTCCAAGGTGGCGTCTTGGGCCACCTGTAAGCGAGTGTGCTGGCCCCAGGCGACGCCGTGGCTGTCGGCTTTGTACAGCTTGGCCGCGGCCGGGGTGGTCAGCAGGGCGTGGCCGCCCTCGCCCACTTCGGCCTCGATGCGCAGTTCGTCGCCGCTGACCAGGCCGCCCGGTGGGTGCAGCAGGTACACGTGACAGCAGCCGGTTTTGCCTTCCGGGTAGAACGGTCGCTGTACCCGCAGAGGCCCGACGTGGCGGCGGCGGACCAGGCGGGTGATGGGCGCAGCGCCACCTTCGTCGCGGGCTTCGAAGCCGAGCGCGATGGCGGCGGCCCAGCGACGTTCGGTGTCGAAGCGGTGGCCGGACCCGGCGTTTGGTATGGGCTCGTAGGCGGTCATACGGTCAGGTGCTGTTTGATGAGTTCGTCCGAAAGCTCTGCGATCTCGCCTTCGGCCACCCGGCGGCCGCGGTCGAGGATGGCGAAGCGGTCGGCGTATTTGCGGGCGAATGGCAGTTTCTGTTCCACCAAGAGCACGGTCAGGCCGTCTTCTTCAATCAGCTTGCGGATGACCTCGCCGATCTGGGCGACGATGTTGGGCTGGATGCCCTCCCCCGGCTCGTCCAGGATCAGCAGCCGTGGTTCGATCACCAGGGCCCGGCCGATGGCCAGTTGCTGTTGCTGGCCGCCGGAGAGGTCGCCGCCGCGGCGGTGTTTCATTTCCTTGAGCACCGGGAACAGTTCGTAGATCCGCTCGGGGATTTTCTTGCTGCCGTCGGCGCGCACGGCCAGGCCGGTGCGCAGGTTTTCTTCCACAGTCAGCAGCGGGAAGATCTGCCGGCCCTGGGGCACGTAGCCGATGCCGAGGCGGGAGCGGTCTTCGATTTTCTTCTGGGTCAGTTCCACGTCCTGGGCGAATTCGATGGAGCCGCTTTTGACGCTTTCCTCGCCCATGATGCATTTCATCAGGGTGGTCTTGCCCACGCCGTTGCGGCCCATCACGCAGGTGCACTGGCCCTGGGGCACGTCCAGCTCCAGGTCCCAGAGGGTGTGGCTTTCGCCGTAGTACTGGTTGAGCTTGTCGATTTTGACCATCAGATCCTTGGACATCAGGCTTCCTCCCCGAGATACACCTTGATCACTTCCGGGTCGTTGGAGACCTGGTCCATGGTGCCTTCGGCCAGCACGCTGCCTTGATGCAACACAGTGACTTTGCGGGCGATGGAGCGCACGAAGCCCATGTCGTGCTCAACCACCACCACCGACTGTTTGCCGGCCAGACTGGTGAGCAATTCCGCGGTGCGTTCCATTTCCTGTTCGGTCATGCCGGCCACCGGCTCGTCCACCAGCAGCAGACGCGGGCGCTGCATCAGCAGCATGCCGATTTCCAGCCACTGCTTCTGGCCGTGAGACAGGATCCCGGCCAGGGCGTTGCGCAGGTTTTTCAGGCCGATCATTTCCAGCACTTCGTCGATGCGGTCCCGGTACTCCGGCTTCATGGTGGCGGTGAGCGTGGGGAACACGCGTTTGTCCGCGGCCATGGCCAGTTCCAGGTTTTCGAACACGGTGAGCGCCTCGAACACCGTGGGTTTCTGGAACTTGCGGCCGATGCCCAGGGAGGCGATGTCCGGCTCGTTCTTGGTGAGCAGGTTGTGGCGGCTGCCGAACCACACCGAGCCGATGTCCGGGCGGGTTTTGCCGGTGATGATGTCCATCATGGTGGTCTTGCCCGCGCCGTTGGGCCCGATGATGCAGCGCAGTTCGCCGTCGTCGATGGTGAGGTTGAGGTTGTTGATGGCCTTGAAGCCATCGAAGCTCACGCTCACGTCTTCCAGGTACAGGATGGGGCCGTGGCGCACGTCCACCGGCGACGCTTCCGGGGTCAGGAAATCGAACACCTGGTCGCGCTTGGTCAGTTGCTCAAAGATGCTCATGCGGTGGCCTCCTGCGCCGGTGCCTTGCCCGAATCGGAGCCGTCGCCGTCAGTGCTGGCTTTCTTGCGATCGAACAGCAGGCCGGCGATACCCTTGGGCAGGAACACGGTGACCAGCACGAACAGGCCGCCGAGGGCGAACAGCCAGGCGTCCGGCATGATGCCGGTAAACACGGTCTTGCCGTAGTTCACCAGGATGGCGCCAATGACGGCACCGTAGAGGGTGGCGCGGCCACCCAGGGCAACCCAGACCACGATCTCGATGGAGAATAGCGGTGAGAATTCGCTCGGGTTGATGATGCCCACCTGGGGCACATAGAGAGCACCGGCGACGCCTGCCAACATGGCAGAGACCACGAACACGAACAGCTGCACACGCTCCACCCGGTAACCAAGGAAGCGGGTGCGAGCCTCGGCGTCGCGGCAGGCTACGCTGACCCGGCCGAGTTTGCTGGTGACGATGCCGCGGCAAATCACGTAGCCGATGGCCAGGGCGATGCCGGTGGCCAGGAACAGGCCCAGGCGGGTGGCGTCGGTGCGCAGGTCAAAGCCGAGCATGTCTTTGAAATCGGTCAGGCCGTTGTTGCCGCCAAAGCCCATTTCGTTGCGGAAGAACGCCAGCATCAGGGCGAAGGTGAGCGCCTGGGTGATGATCGACAGGTACACCCCGGTTACCCGGGAGCGGAACGCCAGGAAGCCAAACACCAGCGCCAGCAGGCCCGGGGCCAGCAACACCATGATGAAGGCGAACCAGGCCATGTCGAAGCCGTGCCAGTACCAGGGCAGCGCGTCCCAGTTCAGGAACACCATGAAGTCCGGCAGGATCGGGTCGCCGTAGACGCCGCGATCGCCGATCTGGCGCATCAGGTACATGCCCATGGCGTAGCCGCCAAGGGCAAAGAAAGCACCGTGGCCCAGGCTGAGGATACCCAGGTAACCCCAGACCAGGTCCACCGCCACCGCCAGCAGCGCGTAGCACAGGTACTTGCCCAGCAGGGTAACGGTGTAGGAACTCACGTACAGGGCGCTGTCCTGCGGCATCAGCAGGTGCAGCGCGGTGACTACAATCAGGGCGGCGAACAGCACGCCCAGGAACAGTTGCGTGGAGCGTTCACGCAGAGGTCGCGTTAACCACATAAATCAGCCCTCTGCTGCGCGGCCTTTTTGCGGGAAGAGTCCGCGCGGCCGTTTCTGGATGAATAGGATGATCAGGACCAGCACCAGGATCTTGGCCAGCACCGCGCCCGCCCAGGGCTCCAGCAGCTGGTTGATGGTGCCGAGGGACAAGCCCGCCAGCAGCGTGCCCCACAGATTGCCGACGCCGCCGAACACCACCACCATGAACGAATCGATGATGTAGCTCTGGCCCAGGTTGGGACCGACGTTGGTGATCTGCGACAGGGCCACCCCGGCCAGGCCGGCGACACCGGAGCCCAGGCCGAAAGTGAGGATGTCCACCTTAGTGGCCTTGATGCCCATGGAGCGGGCCATGGCCCGGTTCTGGGTGACCGCGCGCACGTCCAGGCCGAGCCGGGTCTTGCGCATGATCAGCATCAGCCCGGCGAACACCACCAGGGCGAAGCCGATGACGTACAGGCGATTCAGGGTCAGGGACAGGGCTTCGTTGATCATCAGCGAGCCACTCATCCAGTCCGGGGTAATCACCGTGCGGTTCAAGGGTGAAATCAGGGTGCGCACCAGCTGCTGCAGGATCAGGCTAACGCCGAAGGTAGCTAGCAGGGTTTCCAGCGGCCGGCCTTTCAGGTGCTGGATCACCGAGCGCTCGATAGCGATGCCGGCAAGGGCCGCAACCAGGAAGCCGGCGGGAATGGACAGCAGCAGCGCCAGGCCCGGCTGGCCCGGCAGCAGTTGCTGCATGCCCCAGGTGGTGTAGGCGCCGAGCATGATCAGCTCGCCGTGGGCCATGTTGATCACGCCCATGACGCCAAAGGTGATGGCCAGGCCGATGGCCGCCAGCACCAGCACCGACCCGAGCGAGAGGCCAAAGTACAGGGTCTCGGCGGCGCGGTTCAGTTTCAATTTCTGCTCGATGCTGTCCAGGGCCTTGCTGGCGGCCGCCGACAGTTCGGCGTTATCGCCGCGCACGGCCTGCTGCAGGGCCGCGCGGGCCTCGGCGTTGAGGCTGCCGGACAAGGTGGCCACGGCGGCAACATCGCCTTGCTCGGCCACCTGGTAAATGGCCAGGGCTTCGGTGAGCGCGTCCGCGACCGAGGCGCTGTCTTCGGCCTCGATCAGTTCCGGCAGGCGCTCGGCCAGGGTGCCGTCCACGCTGCCTTTCAGGGCGCGGGCGGCGGATAAACGCAGGTCCTCATCGGGACTCTTCAGGTCAATGACTGAGAGGATGCCTTCCAGCTCGTTGCGCAGGGCGTTGTTGACCCGGATGGTGTCGATGTCCCGGCGGGAGATCTCGCCCAGGGTGTCGCCACTGAGGGCGCTTTCGACGGTCCAGTCCCGGCCCCGGTTGGACAGCACAACGATGAACTGGCCACTGGATTCGATGCGGCCGAGTTTGTTGCTGGCGAAGGCTTCGAGCCAACCGCGGGCGCGGTCATCGCCACTGCCGGCGATGCGGTTGATCACGTCGGGTTTTTCTTTGAAGGATGATTCCGCCAGGGCGGTAAGCAGCTGTTGCGCTTCTGAGTCTTCCAGCTGGGCCAGCGTCAGCGCGGGCCAGAGCAGGAAACCGACAAGCAGAAGCCGGCTGAGCGATCGGATGATGCCCATGGTTGCGTCCTGTCCGTGAGATGGGTGTGGTGCTTGATGACTGCGGGCGGGGCCAGGCCACCGCCCGCAGGTGTTCTCAGTGCTGAACGCTCAGCGATCAGTTGGCCGCAACGTCGGCTTTACCGCCACAGGTGCCGGTAACCACGTTGAAGTTGCCGCAGAACAGCGGCTTGCGCCAGTCACTGATCAGGTCCTTGGAACCCGGCAGGAAGTCAGACCAGGCATCGCCCGCGACGGTGGACGGGGTTTCCCAGACCACGGAGAACTGGCCGTTGTCCTGGATCTCGCCAATCAGCACCGGCTTGGTGATGTGGTGGTTCGGCATCATGGTGGCGTAGCCGCCGGTCAGGTTCGGTACGCTCACGCCGATGATGGCGTCTTTCACCGCGTCCACGTCGGCAGTACCGGCTTTCTTGACCGCTTCGATGTACATGTTGAAGCCGATGTAGTGGGCTTCCATCGGGTCGTTGGTGACGGCGTCTTCGTTGCCGGTGTACTCAACCCAGGCATCGATGAAGTCGTAGTTGGCGTCAGTGTCCACGCTCATGAAGTAGTTCCAGGCCGCGAGGTGGCCGACCAGCGGGCCGGTGTCGATGCCGGACAGCTCCTGCTCACCCACGGAGAAGGCAACGACCGGGATGTCGGCGGCGTCGATGCCCTGGTTACCCAGCTCGCGGTAGAACGGCACGTTGGCGTCGCCGTTGATGGTGGAGACCACGGCGGTCTTCTTGCCGGCGCTGCCGAACTTCTTGATGTCGGAGACGATGGCCTGCCAGTTGGAGTGACCAAACGGGGTGTAGTTGATCATGATGTCGTCAGCGGCCACGCCCTTGTCCTTGAGGTAGGTCTCGAGGATCTTGTTGGTGGTGCGCGGGTAGACGTAGTCGGTGCCGGCCAGGACCCAGCGCTCAACGCCGATGTCGTTCATCAGGTAGTCCACCGCCGGGATCGCCTGCTGGTTGGGCGCGGCGCCGGTGTAGAACACGTTCTCGGAGGATTCTTCACCTTCGTACTGGACCGGGTAGAACAACAGGCCGTTCAATTCTTCCACCACCGGCAGTACGGACTTACGGGACACGGAGGTCCAGTTGCCGAAGATCACGTCCACTTCTTCTTTCGCCAGCAGTTCGCGGGCCTTCTCGGCAAACAGCGGCCAGTTGGAAGCGGGGTCGACCACCACCGGCTCAAGCTGACGGCCCAATACACCGCCGGCTTCGTTCTGCTTTTCGATCAGCATCAGCATGGTGTCTTTCAGGGTGGATTCACTGATCGCCATGGTGCCGGACAGGGAGTGCAGGATACCGACCTTGATCGGGTCTTCGGCGGCAACGGAGTTAAAGGAGATGGACAGGGCGAGTGCAGAGAGGCCCAGCTTCACGTGTTTCTTGATGCTCATTTCGTCATCCTTTTCATTATCGGAGATGTTGTGCAGATCGTCTTAAACGCACCTCTGCTGTGCATCAGCCGTTCCAGCTCCCCGGCATTTCCCGCCATTTCAACAACTTGACCAACCAAAGGGAGCGCACTGCCCCACCCAGCGCCCCATTTCAATGCACCAAAACATGGACAGCTGGTGCACGTTCGCCCCGGCTTAGTGCACTGGGCCCGACGCGAAATCCATAAATCTTTTTATTTCATAGATCTACCATTTCCCGCTGCCGAAGACCTGGTTAAATTACATTCAAAATAGATACTTGTTCAGGCGCCCCGATCGGGGTCGCCCGCCCTGTCCTGGTGCGCCAGAATTCGACGCCAAACCCCGCGCAAGTATTGAATTTAAATTCAGTTTTAGCGCCCGATCACCACTCACAGCGGCGTAGGAAATGTCGCACACACGATGGCGCGAATCTCCGGTGTTGCGCCGACGGGTGCCGACTAGAATGAGAGTTGTCAGGGATGACAGGCCAGCATGGATCGTTGGCGCAAGGACGACACTCCAGGGATTGGAGTTGCCCGAAGGAATTGGGCGTACAAGGATGACTGCAAGGAAGACGCGCTTAGGATGAGTGCATGGCCTGAAGGATCAGGCAGGGGTCAGCCACGGAGACCGGGGTCACAAGGAGCGTGATCCTGTCCGTGCACTCGTTCCAGCTGGTTGCGTCCCGACACCACAAAAACGACGATAACTCAGCATCAGGAACTCACCCTCATGAAACGCACTCCCTTTATTGCCACCCTCGTTCTGTTGATCAGCCTGTTCACCGGCTTTGCTCACGCCGAACCGGTCGCCATCAACATCAACACCGCGGATGTGGCCACCCTGGCGGAACTGACCGGCGTTGGCCAGAGCAAGGCCGAAGCCATTGTCGCCTACCGCGAAGCCAACGGTCCCTTCCAGGCCCCGGCCGATCTGGCCCAGGTAAAAGGCATTGGCGCTCGCACCGTCGAGAAGAACGCCGACCGCCTGACCGTGAAGTAAGCGTAGCCTCCGGCAGTGGCTCAAACCACTGCCGGTGTTACCTCCCCTGCCAGTAAAGCGCCCACCTCCGACCCAACGCCCACCCTCACCGGCGAAATAACACCAGTCGGGCCTGCCAGATTTACACCATTGCCCTCGAAACGGATGGGGCCGAGCCGGAACACTGGCGTGCCCCCCCATGCCCTGCTAGTCTCCGGGCGATCCAAAACCGCCGACATTGAGCAATCCCTGGCTGATGTCGTTCGCGGCCCCAAACAGCTGATTGTGTTGGTTATTGAATGATTCGAGGTGCACTGCTGATCGCCTTGGCGGCCATGCTGTGGGCGACCACGGGCATTGTTGCCAAATTCCTGTTCACCGGCACGGAACTGGAAGCCATTACCCTGGGCTTCCTGCGCCTGGTGGTCGCCCTGCCGTTCTTCTGGCTGCTGATGCGGCGGGAGCAACGCCGTCTGCAACGGGCCAATCCCGGCCAGCCGGTACCTGGCAGCTCGCTGCGCCACCTGAGCCGCAAGGCCCTGGTGCCCCTGGCCGCGCTCGGCCTGTTCCAGGCGCTCTACCAGGGCAGCTATCTGCTGGCCGTGGACCTGACCGGCGCCGGCATCGCCACCCTGATTGCCCTGTGCCTGCCGCCGGTGTTCGTCGCCCTGCTCGCCGCGCCACTGCTGGGCGAGAAACCGGGCCTGCTGACCGTCCTGTCACTGATCGCCGCCATCGTCGGCACCGCCATGCTGGTGCTCAGCGACATGGACACCACCGGCACCCTGCGCCTGGCGGGCATCCTGATCGCTCTGCTCGCGGCCATGATGTACACCGGCTTCACCCTCACCAGCCGCTACAGCTCGGCGGGCACACCGGTGTTCACTACGGCGTTCATCTGCTTCTTCACCGCCGCGCTCATCCTGTTCCCGGTGGTGTGGCTGTCCGGCGGTTTCGAAGGTTTGAAGACGCTTGGCGTGCAGCACTGGCTGATGGTCACCTACATCGGCGTGGTGCCCACCTGCATCGGCTACATCAGTTTCTTCAGCGGCATGCAGACCACACCGGCGACGCTCTCGAGCATCATCGTGACGCTCGAACCGCTGTTCGTGGCCCTGCTGGCCTGGGTGTTCCTGGGAGAGATACTGGGCCCGATCGGCATTGCCGGGGCACTGATCCTGACGGCGGCCGTGATCGTGGCCTCGCGGTATGGCGGGAAGCCCGGTACCGGCACTGAGGCCGATACCGGAAAATGAGCAGGCCGGGTTACTTGGCCTGCTGCTGCATCATGTTCGGCTGCAGGATCTCGATCCAGTAGCCGTCCGGATCCTTGATAAAGGCCAGGCCTTTCATCTTGCCGTCGTCCGGCTTCTTCACAAACTCGACCCCGAGATGCTCAAAACGCTCGCAGGCGGCGTAGACATCCGGCACGGCAATGCCGATGTGACCAAAGCCCTGGGGCTGGTCGTTGCCGTTGTGGTAGGCGAAGTCCTTGTCGTCCTCGGTGCCCCAGTTGTGGGTCAGCTCGAGCATGGCCTCGCGGCCAAAGGTAAAGGTGGTGCGGTAATCGTCGTCGGATGGCACCTGATTGGCCTGGCGGTCGTCCAGGTAGCCCAGGAAGTAGAGCGAAAACTTCATCTCCGGGAAGTCCAGCTTGCGCACCAGACGCATGCCCATCACCCGGGTGTAGAAATCCATGGAGCGCTCTGGGTCCTTGATCCGCATCATGGTCTGGTTGAAGACGAAACCTTCGGTTTCCGGGACCGGATCTTCGTAGAGGCCGGCGGCCTGTTCGAAATGCTTGGGCATGGTTTTTCCCTTCTTTGCTCGCAGGATGTAAAGGTTATACCTGCGTGCGTTGCAAAGGGATTTCAAGGGTGAGCTTTCGTCGGCCTTGGTGCTGGTTTCTGGTGGGGCAGGCTTGGGGGTTGGCGAGGCAGGCTTGGGGGCTGGCGGCGGCATGGGGGGTAGTTTCTTCCGGGAAACCGGAACTCGCTGCGCTCGGACACCCGGTTTTCCCTGCAGAAACCACCCCCCATACCCCCACCGTCATACTTCCATTGTTAAACCACTACAAAGCTATTTTTTATTCTTTGGCTTTTTTCTTTAGCTCTTTTCTTTTTCTCAAACGCCCCTTACTTCGGTAACAAGTGGGGATCGGGGGTGTTTTTCGGAAGAACCATCGCTGTCTGAGCGAAGCGAGTTGGCGATGGTTCTGGAGAAAAATACCCCCGGTCGCCACCGCCCCCCAAGTCCAAAAAAACCAAAGCCAACCACCAAAATCAGGAAGCCAGCTGATGCTCCTCCCCCCGGTAATAAGCCTCAACCCGGGGATTCATGATGCGCTTCCACAGTGGCGGGATGGTCGCCAGAACGATCATGGTGGCGTAACCGGCCGGCAGCTGCGGCGCGACCTCGTGGTGCCGAAGCACCTGGTAGCGGCGCTTGGCGTAGGCGTGGTGGTCGCTGTGGCGCTGGAGGTGGAACAGGAACACGTTGGTCAGGAAGTAGTTGCTGTTCCAGCTGTGCTCCGGTGTGGTGCGCTCGTAGCGGCCGTTGTCCAGCTTGCGGCGGTGCAGACCGTAGTGCTCCAGGTAGTTGACGATTTCCAGCAGGGTGAAGGCGATGAAGCTCTGGGCCAGGAAGAACACCGCGCCCAGCCAGCCGAACGCCAGGGTGAAGCCGGCCAGGGCCAGCGCGCTGACGCTGTACCACCAGATCAATTCGTTGCGCCAGCTGAAGGCCTTCTGGCCTTTACGCTCCAGGCGCTGGGCTTCCAGTTTCCAGGCGTTCAGGAAGTTACGCAGGTAGGCCTGGGGCAAGAAGTTGTACAGGGACTGGTTGTAGCGGGACGAAGACGCGTCTTCAGGCGTGGACACGTGCACGTGGTGACCACGCAGGTGCTCGACCTTGAAGCCGGCGTAGCACACCAGTGACAGCAGGAAGCCCCCGGCGCGGGTTTCCAGTTTGCCGTCCTTGTGAATCAGTTCGTGGGCCACGTTGATGCCCAGGCCGCCGACGATGCCGACGGAGAAGATCCAGCCAATGCCACCGGCGACCGAAAACATACCCGACGCCAGCTGCAGCATGCTCCACACCAGCAGAGCCGCGAAGCCGGCCACCCAGCCCAGGGTGATGAAGCGATAGAAGGCTTCGCTGTTCATCTGGGGCACGTCGGCTTCTTCGTCCGGATTCAGGGCGTCTTTACCCAGCAGCAGATCGAGCACGGGAATGATTCCGAACACCACCACCGGCACGCCCCAGGCGAACAGATTCACCAGGTCCGTGGCCTGACCGGCGGCCAGCAGCAGCGGCGGCAGGGCCAGGGGCACCATGGCGATCAGGTAGCTGTATTTTTTCAGGGTCAGCAGAATCCTTCTGCGCGTGGCCTCCCGGCTGACCATAAGTTGGCGGGTACTCATAACACTCTCTCCTGCGACGTTGTTGTTGATGGCAAGCAATCGCCTATCCACAACTGCATTATTGTCCTACAATTTAGCAGTCGTCAACACGGAATCGCAGTTTTTTTGATCAGCCACCAAAAACGTCGGCAACTCAGGCGCTTGTGGCTTTGTCATCGCAGGCCTGTGATAAGCTGGGCCTCAGGACGTAACGGAAACAACGCAGAGACCCCCATGGATTTTCAGGTGCCCAATACCCTGGCGGAGCAGATTGCCAACTACCTGGCGGAGCGGATCATGACCGGTCAGATCCGTCCGGGGGAGCGCATTCAAGAAGCGACCCTGGCCACCCAGTTGAAGGTGAGCCGGGCCTCGGTGAAGGAGGCGCTGTTTACCCTGGAGCGCTGGCATCTGGTGGAGATCACCCCGCGCAAGAGCGCCTGCGCCACCCGGCTCGACGCCGAGCATGCCTCGGAACTGTACGACGTCTACATGCACCTGCTGATGATGCTGGTCAGCCGGCTGTGCGAGCGCTGGCAGGAGCCGGACCGGGAGCGCATGCTGACCGCCGTGGCCAGCGTGGTGACGCGGGTGCAGCAGCCCGAGACCGACATCACTGCCATTGTCGAGGCCAGTTTCGGGGTGATGGAAACCTGTTGCGAGGTGGTGAATAACCCCTACCTGACCGAGGCCCTGTCCAACTTCAAGCCGGCAGTCAGCCGCGCCTATTACCTGAGCGCGGACCGGTACCGCCGCGGCCTGGCCCAGACCAGCCAGTTTTTCACCCGGCTGCCCGAGGCGGTGCTGGCCCGCGATGCGGCCGCGGCACAGGCCCTGATCCGGGACTTTGCCGAACACCAGAAGGCCCTCATCCGGCAGGCGCTGACCTCCTGAGGGCCCGGGCCAGACTGGACAAACCTCGCCTAACCTCCTGTAAACTGGCTGCTTAACCTGACGGGCAGCCCATGACCGACTCTACTGACAGCGACTACACGAAACGGACTTCCTGGCGGCGCCTCACCGTTTTCAGTCTGATCTTCATGGCCCTGACCGCGGCGGGGCTGTACACGGTGTACGACCAGTTCGCCGGCCGCAGCCTGACCTTCGACCCCCGCCTGGTTGCCCCGTCTACCCTGCTCCTGGCCGGCGCCCTGCTGCTGGTGTATTTCGCCTCCGATGGCCTCCGGCTGCATTTCACCCTGCGGGCACTCGGGCACCGGTTGCCGTTCCGGGTGCTGCTCCGCCTGGTGTTCATCAACCTGTTTTTCTCTAACGTGACGCCCATGGCCACCGGCGGCGGCTTTGCCCAGATATGGTACCTGCATCGCCACGGTGTGCCCATGGGCCGGGCCACCGCCGCCACCACCATCCGCACCGTGCTGGCGGTGCTGTTCATCTTCACCCTGACGCCGGTGTTCCTGCTGACGCTCCAGGCCCTGAAGGATCACAGCGTGACCGGCAGCATCGGCGTGGCACTGGCGGTGTTCATCGGCCTGTACCTGACCTTTTTCGCCATCCTGCTGTTCCGCACCCACTGGCTGATCGCGCCACTGACCCAGCTTCTGGTCATGCTCCGGCGCCTGCACCTGATCAGCGACGCCCGCCACCGGCGCTGGCAGTTCAAGGCCCGGCGCGAGATGCTGCGGTTCTCCGACAGTTTTGGTGATTACATCAAGGGCCGGCCGCTGTTCGTGCTCTTGTCCGTACTGTTCACCGCCCTGTTCCTGCTCAGCCTGTTCAGCTTCCCGGCGCTTCTTATGGTCAGCCTGGGTTACGACATCGACTACCTGGTTTCCCTGGGGCTGCTGGTGGTCACCACCTTCGTCATGTACTTCGCGCCAACGCCGGGCGCCTCGGGCATTTCCGAAGGTGTCTTTGGCAGCTTCTTTCGGGATATTCTGTCAGGCAATCACCTGGTGCTGGTGACGGTGAGCTGGCGCCTGCTGACCATCTACCTGGGCATGATCATTGGCCTGTTCGTATTGCAGAGGGAACTCATGAAAGAACGCAGGTACCCGGAATGATCTTCCGCAATCCGCTGAAGCTGCTGTTCTATCTGTGCGTGCTGGTCGTGCTGATGCTGATCGGCTACAAGACCTACCTGAACCTGTTCATGGAAGACTACAAGGGGCTGCACACCGACCAGGTCGAGCGCATCCAGCGCAGCCTTCCGGCCGACGAGCCGATCAGCTTTGCCGTGGTCGGCAACATCAACAATTCCATCGGCATCTTCGAGGAGCGCATCGTGCCCGAGCTCAACGCCTCGGGCCTGGATTTCATGGTGTCCGCCGGCAATGCGGTCAGCGGCGGCGGCGAGGACAAGTACCGGGCGCTGTATGGCAGCCTGAGCCACCTGGAGATTCCCTACCTGCTGACCTTCGGTGCCCACGAGTACGAGGACTTCGGCAGCTTCCGCTTCTACGACCACTTCGGCCCGCACTTCTTCAGCATCCTGGCCGGCAACAGCCGGCTGATCTTCCTGGACAGCACCGGCAAGACCCCCTGGCAGTGGCAGATCCGCTGGCTCAACGACCTGCTCAGCCAGGACAGCTCCAAGGCCCGCATCCTGTTCCTGGGCCACCCGCCGGTGGAGCCGGACCAGAATGCGCCGTTCGACCAGCGCGACGATTACCTGCAGCCGCCGGAGTTCCGCCGGGCCCTGATGCAGGAGATCCAGCGCCACGGCATCGACCTGGTGTTCTCCGCCAACCTGTCGCTGTACTCCGAGACGGTCGAGAGCGGGACCACCTTCATCACCACCGGCGGCGCCGGCGGGCTGGTGCTCAACAACGACACCAGCTTCTACCACTTCGTGCGGGTGAAGGTCGCCGCCGACGGCACCGTCAGCCACACCCTGGAGCCGCTGGAAGTGGGCCAGCACCCGGTGCTGAAGCAGCTGGAGAGCCTGTGGTTCTTCATCTACTCACTGATCTACTCCGGCTACCTGAACTTCATCCTGATTCTGGCGGTGCTGCTGGCCATCACCATCAAGCTCTACACCACCATTTTCATCGGCCGGGACTATTACCCGGATTACGATCTGGACCCGTCGCCCTGGCTGGAGAAGAAGCTGCGGGTAGTGATGTTCACCAACAACTACCTGCCGTTCATTGGCGGCGTGCCGATTTCCATCGAACGCCTGCGTCGGGGCCTGGAGAGCCTGGGCGATGCCTTGCTGATTGTCGCGCCGCGCTACAAGGATCAGCCGGATTACGAAGAGCTGGTGCTGCGGGTGCCGTCACTGCTGGCCATGGGCGAGAAGCGCGAGTTCCGCCTGGCCAACATCTTCCTGGCCCGCATTCGTCAGGCGGTCCGGACCTTCAAGCCCGACATCATCCACCTACACCATCCGTTCTGGCTCGGCTCCCTGGGGCTGTTCCTGGCCCGCACCCTGAAGGTGCCGGCCATCTACACCTACCACACCCGGCTGGAGCATTACGCCCACTTCGTGCCCCTGCCCGGCATGCTGTTCCGCAACCTGATCTCCCACGCCCTGATCAAGCGCTTTGCCAACAAGTGTGACGGCGTGATCGTGCCCACCTACTCGACCGAGGAATACCTGCGCATGATCGGGGTCAAAACCCCGACCTACGTCCAGCCCACCGGCATCGAGTACCAGCGCTTCCAGCAAGTGGCCGAGGCTGACGTCGAGCGCCTGCGGGACGAGCTGGGGCTGACCGACGAGCGGGTGTTCGTCAGCGTCTCCCGGCTGTCCAACGAGAAGAACATCGATTTCATGATCGAGGCCATCGAGGCCCTGCGCCGCCAGACCGACGTGCCCTTCCGCTTCCTGATGATCGGCGACGGCCACCAGCGCGACCGGCTGCAGCAGAAGATCGACGATCTCGGGCTGCAACAGCACTTCACCCTGGTGGGCGCAGTGCCGCCGGAAGAGATGGCGCTCTGGTATCACCTGGGGGATGCCTTCCTGTTTGCCTCCAAGTCGGAAACCCAGGGCATGGTGATCCTGGAAGCCATGGCCGCGGGCCTGCCGGTAGTGGCAGTGCGCTCCAGCGGGATCGACGATGTGGTTCGGGACGGCTTCAACGGTTTCAAGACCCCGGAAAAGCAGGAACTGTGGGTGGCGGCGGTCGAGCGCCTGCTGGTCGAGGACGACCTGCGCCAGACCCTGTCCGGGCAGGCCCTGGAGTTTGCCGAGGACTTCTCGGTCGAGCAGTTCGCCCGGGACGTGCGCGGTATCTACGCCAGCACCCTGGCCCTGGTGGAGAAGAAGAAACACCGGCCCTGGGACCACTGACCGGTTCACCCCGGGCGCCTGATCGGTTTAGACTGAAATCACGTAAATCAGAGGCGGTTTTTCAGATTCGGAGAGATTACGTGACCCAGATTCCCGTCGGCATCAGCACCTGTCTGTTGGGCAAGGAAGTCCGCCACGATGGCGGCCACAAACACTCCCGTTACTGCACCAAGGTGCTGTCCAAGCACTTCGACTTCCGCTCCATCTGCCCCGAACTGGAAGCCGGGCTGGGCGTGCCCCGCCCCGCCATTCACCTGCGCGAGTATGCCGATGGCCTGCGCCTGATTGAAACCAAGGGCAGCGCCGATCACACCGACGCCATGCAGAATTTCATCGATTCGGTGATGCCGACCCTGGCCGATCTGCGCGGCTACATCCTGATGGCCAAGTCCCCGAGCTGCGGCATGGAGCGCATCAAGGTCCACAACGAAGGCGGCCAGGTGACCCGGCGCGATGGCCGGGGCATGTTCGCCGAAGCGCTGATCCGGACCTACCCGCTGATGCCGGTGGAGGAAGAGGGGCGCCTCAACGACGACATGATCCGGGAGAACTTCATCGAACGGGTCTTCGCCTACGACGACTGGATGCAGAACGTGGCCGGCGACAACCTGAGCGCCAAGGCCCTCATCCAGTTCCACACCCGTCACAAATTCCAGCTGCTGGCCCACTGCGAGAAGATCTATCGTCAGCTGGGCCCCATGCTGGCGGACCTGAAATCAGAGCCGCTGGCGCCCATCGCCGAGCGCTACATCGAGCTGTTCATGGAAGCCATGGCCAAGAAAGTGAGCCGGGGCTCGCACATGAACGCCATGCAGCACCTGATGGGCTACCTGCGGGAGGCCCTGGGCGAGGAGGACCGCAAGGTCCTGATTGAGCAGATGGAGGCGTACCGGCGCGGCGAGGTGCCGCTGGTGGTCCCGATGACGCTGCTGCGTATGGCCCAGCGCCGGGAACCGGTGGATTATCTCAGCGCCCAACAGTACCTGACGCCCTACCCGGACGAGTTGGGGCTGAGAAACAACGTCTGATCAGAAGGTGTACAGCAGGGTAAGGGCGGTCTCAGTGTCGGTCCGCTCTTTGGTTACCGGCGGATCGGAGACATGCTTGACCCGGAACGCAGTCTTCATCGACAGGTTGCCGACCACGTTGGCCTGCAACGCCGTCTCCGACTCGCTGATGGTGTTGTTGTCTTCCAGGCCCACTTCCGTGCTTAGCTTCTGGCGGAATAGGGCCCGGTCGGAAATGGCGTAATCGAGCTGGGTGGCGAAACGGGCAATGGCCGAATCTTCCGCCTCTTCGCCGTTCTCATCGGGCTCGTCGAACCGGTTGTACCGGTAACCGAGACCGGCGGAAACGCTCCAGAAGGATTTCTCCCCTGACTCCCACAGGCGATTACCGTAACCGGTGGTCAACGATGACTCGAAGGCGTAGCCAGAGAACCGGTCATCCTCCCAGGCCCCGCGCAGGAACCAGTACTGGCGCTCGTCCAGCTTGTAGTTGGTTTCCCCTTCGGCCTTGTACTGCTCGGCGGTGGTCTCATCCTCGGCCTCGGTGTGCCGAGCGCTGAGTTCGCCGGTGTTGCGCCAGCGCCGGGACTCCTGGGTGATGGCAAAGCGGCTGTTGAAGTTGGTTTCCTCGGTGTTGCCGGACGTCACCAGGACCCCCAACTCGAATTCCGCACCCACCTTGTCATCCTCACCACTGGCCTGGGCCAGGGGCGAGACGCCAATCAGCGCCACGGCCACTGCGTTTCTGAGCTGCATAACGTCTCCCTGTGAGCCGGCTCAGGCGCCCTGGGTGTTCCGGGACCTTTCGCCGGCCAGACTTTTTTGGGCCTGTTGCTCGCGCTCGGCCTTTTTCCGGGCCTTGCGCTCGGCAATGATGCGCGCCGCTTCGCCACCGACGTGGGCCTCGCCCCGCTCCTGCGCCAAACGCATCTGGCGTTCCCGTTCGGCGAACCGGGCTTTCTGTTCCTCGGTCAGGGAATCGATGCACTGGTGGCAGCTGACCCCCTGCTCGTACTCCGGGCGCTCCTTGTCGGCCTCGGTAATCGGGCGCCGACAGGCGTGGCACTGGTCGTACTCGCCCCGCTCCAGTTGATGGTTCACCGTGACCCGGTCATCAAATACGAAGCACTCTCCGTGCCACAGACTGTTTTCCTGGGGTACGTCCTCCAGGTATTTCAGGATGCCGCCCTTGAGGTGGTAGACCTCCTCGAAGCCCTGTTCCTTCAGGTAGGCCGTGGACTTCTCGCAGCGGATACCGCCGGTGCAGAACATCGCCACCTTCTTGTGCTTGACGGGGTCCAGGTTCTGCTTCACGTAGTCCGGGAACTCCCGAAAGGTGTCGGTGGCCGGATTAACGGCGTTCTGGAAGGTGCCGATTTCCACCTCGTACTGGTTGCGGGTGTCCACCAGCACTACGTCCGGATCGGAAATCAGCTGGTTCCAGTCCTTCGGCTCGACGTAGGTACCCACGATGCGCTTGGGGTCGACACCGTCCACGCCCATGGTGACGATTTCCTTCTTGAGCTTCACTTTGGTGCGCTTGAAGGGCTGGATGTCCACAAAGGACTCTTTGTAGTCGATGCCCTCGAACCGGGCGTCGGCACCGATCCAGGCCTTGACCGCGTCGATACCGTCGCGGCTGCCGGCGATGGTGCCATTGATGCCCTCGCGCGCCAGCAGCAGGGTGCCGTGCACATCCTGTTCCAGCATCAGGTCCAGCAGGGGCTGGCGAAGGGACTGGTAATCGTTCAGGACTGCGAACTTGTACAGCGCGCAGACAACAACATCATTGCTCATTCATTTCTCCTGCGGGCCGGACCGTAAATCCGGAGCATGGGTTGGTCTGTTCGTTCACTGACCGAAGCCAGGGAGGGCGCAAATTTTAACCAACTCTGGCGTGCAATCAAGTGTAGCCGGATCGGGCCGTCCGCGCGCCGTTACTCGCTCGCCAGTTCCCGCTCCACCACGGCGGACAGCTGGCCCCAGCCGGGGCGGGTCAGGCGGATGTTGTCCACCAGCACCGTGGGCGTGCTGGTCACCCGCAGTTGCATGGCAATGCGGCGGCTCTGCTCGACGTCTTCTCGGTGCAGCTCGGTGGTCATGCAACGCTGGAACCGGCGCTCGTCCAGGCCCAGGTCACCGGCGTAGCGGGTGAAGGTGGCGGTCGCGTCACCGGAGCTGCTCCACTCGCTCTGGGCATCGAACAGTTGATCGTGCATGGCCCAGTAGCCGCCCTGGTCCCCGGCACAGCGTGCTGCCATGGCCGCGGGCATGGCGTTCTGGTGTTGCTGCAGTGGCAGATCGAAAAAGACGAAACGCACCTTGCCGGCATCCACATACTGCTGCTTCAGCTGCTGGCTGGCGTCGGAGAACCGGCCGCAGGCCGGGCACTGGTAATCGGCGAATTCGCGCACCACCACCGGGGCGTCCTCGGGACCAACAGACACACCGTACTGGTCCAGTTCGGCCGGGAACGGCTCGGCGTTGGCGCCGGCAACCGGCAACTCATCGGACGTGGGTTCCGGCTGGGCGGTGAGAAAGAACAGTCCCAAGACGACGGCCGCCAGGACCAGTAAAGCCGCGCCCAGGTACAGGGGCTTTTTGCTGGCTTTGCGGGGTGCCGGGGCACCGGTTTCCTTGCGACGTTTGGCTTCACCCATTGCGGGCTCCTTCTCGTTGTTGACGGATTTTTGGTAACCGGCGACCGTTCTCAGGGCCGCCAAGGCAAGCTAAGATCCTTTATATCTTAAAAAAGTTCCAACAAAAATTAAGGAAAACTCATGGCCTTACCTGCACATCTCTCCCGCAACCTCCGTCTGCCCCTGGTGGCGGCGCCGATGTTTCTGATCTCCGGTCCGGAGCTGGCCCTGGCCTGTTGCCGGGAAGGGGTGATCGGCAGTTTTCCGGCCCTGAACCAGCGCACCAGCGAGGGCTTTGAGGCCTGGCTGGTGCAGATGAACACGGAACTGGCGCGCCTGCGCCAGGACCAGCCGGAGTCGACCCTGGCGCCCTACGCGGTGAACCTGATCGTGCACCGGACCAACCCGCGCTGGCAGGCGGACCTGGAGCTGTGCGTGAAGCATGAGGTGCCCATCGTGATCACCTCCCTCGGTGCGGCCAGCCAGGTGGTGGACGCGGTCCATGGTTACGGTGGCCTGGTGTTTCACGACGTCACCAACCAGAAGCACGCCCGCAAGGCGGCCGAGGCCGGGGTCGATGGCATCATTGCCGTCGCCGCCGGTGCCGGTGGTCACGCCGGCACCATCAACCCGTTCGTGCTGGTGCATGAGATCCGCGAGGTCTTCGATGGCCTCATCCTGCTGGCCGGCGGCCTGTCCCACGGCGAGGACCTTCTGGCCGCCGAGGCCCTCGGCGCCGACCTGGCCTACGTGGGCACCCGCTTCATCAACACCGAAGAGTCCCAGGCCGACGACGCCTACCGCAACATGATCATTGAGGCCGTGTCCGCCGACATCATCCACACCCCGGCGGTGTCCGGGATACCCGCCAGCTTCATGCGCCAGAGCCTGGAAGCGGCTGGCTACCCGATGGACAAACTGCACCAGGCCGGCGACATCGATTACGGAGAAAAGCTGAAACCGGTGGACGACGAGGCCAAGGCCTGGAAGACGGTGTGGTCGGCGGGCCAGGGCGTCAGCCAGATTCACGACGTCCTGACGGTCCAGGCCCTGGTGCAGCGACTGAGTGACGAATACCAGCAAGCCCGGGCCCGGCTGCTCGACTGAGCCGCCCGAACCGGAGCCTGCCGTGGGTCAGACCCGGAACTGCGACGCCTTGGCCTGAAGCGCCGCCAGCAGCTCACCGATCCGGTGGCTGGCGGTGTCGGAGCGATGGATGGCGTCCACCGTGGTTTCCGACGAGCGGGCAATGCCCTCGACACTGACACTGACCTTGCCGGCGTGGCGGCCTTCTTCCTCGGCCACCGAGGAGATGGTCAGCGCCCGCTCCTGCAAATCCCCCAACAACCGGTTGATCTGCTCGAAATGGGCATCGGCCTTCTGGAATTCCGTGGAAGACTCGGCCACCTGCCCGGACACCTGGTCGATGACCGACACCGCCTGCCGGCTGCCCCGCTGCAGGCGCTCGATGATGGCTTCGATCTCCGTGGTGGATTCCTGGGTCCGGCTGGCCAGCGTGCGCACCTCATCGGCGACCACGGCAAAACCGCGTCCGGACTCGCCGGCCCGGGCCGCCTCGATGGCGGCGTTGAGGGCGAGCAGATTGGTCTGCTCGGCGATGGCGCCAATCACCGACAGCACCGAGGTGATTTCCGTGCTCTGGGTGTTGAGTTCATTGACCGCCGACACCGCCTGCTCGACGTTGCGCACCACCGCGGCCAGCCGGTCCCGGACATCCCGGGAGATGCCCGCGGTCGCCTCGCTCTCGGCACCGATGGTCTGCACCGAACCGGCCACTTCCTGGATACTGTCGGCCACCTCGGAGATGCTCTGGGACATGGCCGCCATGGTGTCCGACACCTCGGCCACCTCCTGTTGCTGGTGGTTCACCGCCGAGACCGCATCCCGACTCACTTCGCCCTGCTCCCGGGCCTGACCGGCGGCGGTTTCCGCCGACGCTTTGACATCGGACACCAGCTCCTGGATGCGGGCGATGAACTGGTTCATGCCCCGGGCCATCTCGGTCAGCTCGTCCTTGCCCTTCAGCGAGACCCGGCGGGTCAGGTCGGCCTCGCCATCGGCAATCCCCCAGATCGCCGAACTCAGGCGCAACACCCGGGGCAGCAGGCCGCCGCCGAGCACGGCAGCAACCAGCAGAATCAGCACCAGCACCGAGCCGATGGTCAGCAGCGACAGGTCCGCGGACAGGCTGGCCGCTTCCCGGTTCAGGGACTCAACGGTGCTCTGGATGCGCGCCTGGGTGGTGGCGTCCATATCCGCCAGCTGTTGCTGCAGGCGCTGGTTGACCTGCTCGGTTGCGGCGTCGAGGGTCTGGCGAGAGGCATCGATGCTGCCGGCAATGGTGGCGCTGAATTCCTGCTCCAGCTGGGCCAGATCCCGGTTGATGCCCTCGAGCGACAGCCCGAGCTTGAGCTGGCCGATGGCCGAGCCCTGGGGCTTGATGTCCGCGGTGATGATGACCACGTTGGGGTCGCGACTGGCGGCGTCGAGGACCCGATTTGCAGCACCGCGGCCCTCACCCTGCTCCATCAGGGTGCGAACCCGGTCGTCGGTTCGATCAACGTACCGGGTCATGCGCTCGCCGTACTGGTCGTAGTAGATGGCGAACAGCACCGATTCCCGGGCATCGGCCAGTTCCACCAGGTCGGTCAGCCGCGGGATGTCCCGGTCCCAGATCAACGGCGCCGCCACCGCCGCCAGCACATTGGCCAGACCCTGGGCCTCGGCCATGACCGCCGTGCGCACGTTGCTGGCCACCCGCTCCTGCTGTTCGGTCTGCTGCACCGTCAGCTCGTTGGCGAGTTCATCGATGGTCTTCTCCCGCATGGCCTGCAGGCGCCCGCGGACGTCCTCCCGGGTCTCACCGAAGGATTCGCTGACCTGATTGCTGCTGGCTTCCAGGGCCGATCCGGCCGTGTCCACCAGGCGCTCGACCTGATTCGAGATCAGCCACTGGCTGACCACCACCTGCACCAGACCGGCAACAACCAGGATCAGGAAAACCGGTCTCAGCAGCCGGCTTGTGACCAGCTGTTTGATAAAGGGTGCGGACATAATGACTCCGTCAACGTGTTATGCGGTGCTGTCCTTCATTCTTTTAGGGCGTCCGTTGCCTTGGGTAACGACCAGTTGTAGCAAAACGTGAGCCATGGGGCGGGCGTTTTTGTGTAGGCTTTTGTTGCAGGTCATGGGTGGACATTGCAGAGGTTCGCGGGCCGTGGTGAACTATTGCCCGCCGACCCCGTAATTCTTCAGACATTTAGCCAATGAGGACAGGGTATGTTTGGACTGTTCAAAGCCGACCCCAAGAAAAAACTTCAGAAAGCCTACGAGGAAAAACTGGAGAAAGCCCTGCACGCCCAGCGCAACGGCGATCTGCGGACCCACGGTGACCTGATGGAAGAAGCCGACAAGATCTACCGGGAGATCCAGAATCTGTCCGATGGCAAGTGATCGGCCGCCACTAAGGCGATGACTCTGGCCGTCTACTCGTCGCCCAGCCCCCGTGACAGTTGCGCAAGCTGCTGGCGCAGTCGCAAGATATCCCGGTGCATGGCATCGACCTGATCCAGCAACTCCAGGGAGACGGCCAGGCCCGGCAGGTTGATCTTCAGATCCCGCTGCAGGCGCATGGCCTTGCGCAGCCGTAGCAGCGCCTCCAGATCGAATTCCCAGTTCTGCTCCGGTGCCGACGGGGCCTGCTCGATCGGCTCGATGATGCCGTAGCTCACCATCTTCAGCACCAGCTCGGCGTGGCACTCGCCCCGCTCGCACAGCTCCCTGAGCGAGAAGGTCGCCCTGGATTCCGCAACATCGATGGTCACTACCGATTTGTTCCCCGCCATGGTGTCACTCCCTGCTTACACATGCAGCCTGCTGCGTGGATTGAAGTGTTTCTCCGCTTCGGCCAACTGCTCGTACAGCCCTTCCGCCTCTTTGCTGTGCTGCTCCGGCATAACGATCTGCAGCACCACGATCTGGTCGCCAGGGTGCTTACCGGGCAGCCCCTTGCCTTTCAGGCGCAGCTTGCGGCCACTGGAGGAGCCCTTTGGCACCTTGACGTTCACCTTGGCGCCGACGGTGGGCACGGTCACACTGGCGCCCATGGCCGCCTCCCAGGGCGCAATGGGCACGGTGACCAGCACATCCCGACCTTCCACCGTGAACACCGGGTGTGGCGCCAGCTCGATTTCCAGCAACAGGTCGCCGGGCTCGCCGCCGCCATAGCCGGGCGAGCCCTGGCCCTTGAGACGCAGATGCTGCCCCTCGCGCATGCCAGCCGGAATTTTCACATTCAGGGTCTTCTGCCGCTCCCGGATGCGGCCCTGCTTGTCCGGCTCGTGCACGGTGAAGGACACCTGTTTTTCACAGCCGTGGAACACCTCTTCCAGGAACAGCGCGAGCCGGGCGTGCACGTCTTCACCGCGCATGCGCATGCTCTGCCCGAAACCGCCAAAGCCGCCACGGCCCTGGCCGCCGGCGCGATGGCCGCCACCGAAAATCTCCTCGAAAAAGTCGCTGAATTGCCGGGCGTCGGCCTCGGTATAGCCGCCGCCCCCGAACCCGGAGGCGCTCTGCCAGCCCGGTGGCGGCTGGAAGGAGCCGTCGGTCCGGGCGCCGTATTTGCGGATCTGATCGTATTCGGCCCGCTTTTCCGGGTCCTTCAGGACCTCGTAGGCCTCGCCGATGTCCTTGAATTTGTCTGCGGCCTTGTCTTCTTTACTGACGTCCGGGTGGTATTTCCGGGCCAGCTTGCGGTACGCCTTCTTGATGTCCTCGGGGGAGGCAGACTCACTCACACCGAGGGCGGCGTAATAGTCCTTGAAGTCCATGTTGTTCCCCAAAACCTGATCAACGGTTGAACCCTGATACCGGTTCTCTAAAACCTATAGTTGTCGCTGTTGGCGGAAATACAAGCGGTGGTTTTACTCCGGCGGCCACCGAAACCTGGCCGCGATCGCAGTGGTTGCCCTTATACCCATGCCCGGCGATTCGGGCGAACATAACAGGTTTCGCCCTAACGCCCTGAATTTTGGAGTTCCTTTGACCAGCACGCCGATGACCCGAGTGCAGATTTTCCTGATCGAATTCGCTTTGGCCCTTGGCGGTTTCGCCATCGGCACCGGCGAATTTGCCATCATGGGCCTGATGCCCAACGTGTCCCAGGACCTGGGCGTGACCGAGCCCGAGGTGGGGCACCTGATCAGCGCCTACGCACTCGGGGTGGTGGTCGGCGCGCCCCTGCTGGCGATCATCGGCGCCCGCTTCCTGCGCCGGCAGTTGCTGATCGGGCTGATGGCCTTTTACGCGGTCGGCAATCTGGCCAGCGCCCTGGCCGACGGTTACACCGGGGTGATGATCGCCCGTTTCGTGGCCGGTCTGCCGCACGGTGCCTATTTCGGGGTTGCCGCCCTGGTGGCGGCCTCTCTGGTGCCCGCCAATCAGCGGGCCAAGGCGGTGAGCAAGGTGATGATGGGGCTGACCCTGGCGCTGCTGCTGGGCAATCCACTGGCCGCCTGGCTCGGGCAGTCGCTGGACTGGCGCTACGTGTACGCGTTCGTCGGACTGGTCTCGGTGGTCACGCTGACCATGGTGATCGCGGTGCTGCCATCGGACCCGCACGAGCAACGGCAGGGTTCCCTGAGCGAAATCCGGGCCTTTAACCGGGCCGGCATCTGGTTTGCCCTGGCCATCGGCGCCGTCGGTTTTTCCGGGATGTTCGCGGTGTTCAGTTACCTGGCACCGACGCTGCTGGAGGTGACCCAGGTCGCCGCGTACTGGATTCCCATCGCGCTGGCGGTGTTTGGTCTCGGTGGCTTTGTCGGCAATCTGGTCGGCGGCTGGATGTTCGATCGCCTGGGTTTCCGGGCGGTGGGCGTGATCCTGCTGCTGAGCGCCTGCGTTCTGTTGGCGTTTCCGTCCACCACCGGCTCGCTGCCGGTGCTGTTGCTGGCCTGTTTCCTGGTGGCCATGATGGGGGCACTGGGACCGGCACTGCAGACCCACCTGATGGATGTCGCCCACGGCGCCCAGAACCTGGCCGCGGCCTCGCACCACGCCGCTTTCAACCTGGCCAACGCCCTCGGGCCCTGGCTGGCCGGCATGGCGATCACCGCCGGGCTCGGCTGGTCCTCCACCGGCTACGTGGGCGCCCTGACCGCGACCCTGGGGCTGGCCATATTCCTCGCGGCCTGGCGCCACAACGAAAAAGGCCTCCGCGATGCGGAGGCCTATCAAACGCCGGTCTCTTAAGCTCGACTGGGCTTATTTGACCTTCGGATCGAGCTCGCCGGAGGCGTAGCGCTCGAACATACGCTCCAGGTTCATCGGCTTGATCTTGCTGGCGTTGCCGGCGGTGCCGAAGGCTTCGTACCGGTCCACGCAGACCTCGGTCATGGCCTTCATGGTTTCCTTCAGGAATTTGCGCGGGTCGAACTCGGCCCGGTTCTCGGCCAGGAAGCGACGCACTGCACCGGTGCTGGCCAGACGCAGGTCGGTGTCGATGTTGACCTTGCGCACGCCGTGCTTGATGCCTTCGACGATTTCCTCAACCGGCACGCCGTAGGTTTCCGGAATCTCACCACCGTACTCGTTGATGATCTTCAGCCATTCCTGGGGCACGGAACTGGAGCCGTGCATGACCAGGTGGGTGTCCGGGATGCGGGCGTGGATGGCCTTGATCTGGTCAATGGCCAGGATGTCGCCGGTGGGCGGACGGGTGAACTTGTAGGCGCCGTGGCTGGTGCCGATGGCGATGGCCAGGGCGTCCACGTGGGTCTTCTTGACGAAGTCGGCCGCCTCTTCCGGGTCGGTCAGCATCTGGCTGTGGTCCAGGGTGCCTTCGGCACCGATGCCGTCCTCTTCACCGGCCTGGCCGGTTTCCAGGGAACCCAGGCAACCCAGTTCGCCTTCCACGGACACGCCACAGGCGTGGGCCATTTCCACGGTGCGACGGGTGACGTCGACGTTGTACTCGTACTCGGTCGGGGTCTTGCCGTCTTCACCCAGGGAGCCGTCCATCATGACCGAGCTGAAACCCAGCTGGATGGAGCGCTGGCACACGGCCGGGCTGGTGCCGTGATCCTGGTGCATGACCACCGGGATGTGGGGGAATTCTTCAACGGCGGCGAGGATCAGGTGACGCAGGAACGGGGCACCGGCGTATTTCCGGGCACCGGCGGAGGCCTGGACGATGACCGGGGAATCGGTCTTGTCGGCGGCTTCCATGATGGCGCGCATCTGTTCCAGGTTGTTGACGTTAAAGGCTGGCACACCGTAACCATGCTCGGCGGCGTGGTCCAGAAGTTGCCGCATCGAAATCAGGGCCATGGGTCGTCTCCTTGGTTTAGACGTTTATGAGTCGGTTCAATTCTTCGCAGCCTTTGGGTGGCTGCGGCGCCGGGCCAGGCTGTCCGGAACCCGCCGTGAATACTTCCCTGTAGGCTTGGGCGCAGCATCCATGCTGCGCACAGTTCCGGACAGCCTGGCCCGGCACCTTGCGATCTTTTCTTCTTGTCTGGCGCCAGCTTTATTCGGCGCCGCGCGCTTCCAGTACAGCGACTGCCGGCAGGGTCTTGCCTTCCACGAATTCCAGGAAGGCACCGCCGCCGGTGGAAATGTACGAAACCTTGTCAGCTACGCCGTATTTGTCAACGGCCGCCACGGTGTCACCACCACCGGCCAGGGAGAAGGCGTCGCTGTGGGCGATGGCGTTGGCCAGGGCCTTGGTGCCGTCGCCGAACTGGTCGAATTCGAAGACGCCAACCGGGCCGTTCCACAGGATGGTCTTGGCCTCTTTCAGCACCTTGGCGAAGCGGCCGGCGGTGACCGGGCCCACGTCGAGGATCATGTCGTCTTCGGTGACCTCATTGATGTTCTTGGTGGTGGCGGTGGCGGTTTCGGCGAATTCGCTGGCCACCACGACGTCGACTGGCAGCGGGATGTCCACGCGGGCGGCGATGTCCTTGGCGGTGTCGATCAGGTCGTGCTCGCACAGGGACTTGCCCACCGGGTTACCGGCGGCGGCCAGGAAGGTGTTGGCGATGCCGCCACCGACGATGATCTGGTCGCACACCTTTTCCAGGGCGTTCAATACGTCCAGCTTGGTGGAGACCTTGGAGCCACCGACGATGGCCACCACCGGCTTGGCCGGGTTATCCAGGGCCTTTTCCAGGGCTTCCAGCTCGGCCGCCAGCAGCGGTCCGGCACAGGCCTCGGGCGCAAACTTGGCGACACCGTGGGTGGAAGCCTGGGCACGGTGGGCAGTGCCGAAGGCGTCCATCACATAGACGTCGCACAGGGCCGCGTACTGCTTGGCCAGGGCTTCGTCGTCTTTCTTTTCACCCTTGTTGAAGCGGACGTTCTCGAACAGCACCACTTCGCCGTCGGCGACGTCGACGCCGTTCAGGTAATCCTTGACCAGCTTGACCTCCTGGCCGAGCACGCCGGTCAGGTGGTCCGCCACCGGCTTCATGGATGAGGCCTCGTCGTACACGCCTTCTTCCGGGCGGCCCAGGTGGGACATCAGCATGACCTTGGCACCAGCCTCCATGGCGGCCTTGATGGTGGGCAACGAGGCGCGGATGCGGGCGTCGCTCGCCACTTTGCCGTCTTTGACCGGCACGTTCAGGTCTTCGCGGATCAGCACCCGCTTGCCGGCGAGGTTGAGGTCGGTCATTTTCTTGATGGCCATAAGGTTGGTCCCTTCAACAAAGTTTCAGATTAGGAATGTTGGGTTAACCAGCTTTTGCTGACGTCGAGCATTCGGTTCGCAAAGCCCCACTCGTTATCGAACCAGCACAGCACTTTTACCATGGTGCCGCCGGTGACCCGGGTCTGGCCGCCGTCAACCACGCCGGAGTGGGCGTCGTGGTTGAAATCGGAACTGGCCAGCAGTTCATCGGTGTAACCCAGGATGCCCTTGAGCGGCCCCTGGGCGGTCCGCTCCAGCAACTGGTTCACGGCTTCCACGTCGGTGCGCTGGCGCACGTTCACCACCATGTCGATGGCGGACACGTTCAGGGTCGGCACCCGCATGGCCACCGAGCTGAACCGGCCTTCCATGTGCGGCAGCAGCCGCTCGATGCCACGGGCCAGGCCGGTTTCCACCGGGACGATGTTGTGCAGGGCGCTGCGTGTACGGCGCAGATCCTGGTGGTGATAGGCATCGATGACCGGCTGGTCGTTCATCGCCGCGTGGATGGTGGTGGTGCTGCCGTGGTCGACCCCGAAGGCGTCGTCCAGCACTTTGATCACCGGCACCAGGCAGTTGGTGGTGCAGGAACCGGCGGCCACGATGCGATCCGCCGCGGTGATCTGGTCCTCGTTGATGCCGAACACCACGGTGCGATCAACGTTGGATTCCGCCGGCTGCGAGAACAGCAGACGCTTGGCCCCGGCGCGCAGGTGGCGCTCGGCCGTGGCCCGGTCAGAATAGGCGCCGGAGCATTCCAGCACCAGATCCACATCGAGCAGGTCCCAGGGCAGATCGGCGGGTTCGGAGTGGCGCAGCACCCGGATCCGGTCGCCGTTTACGATCAGGTCCTGGCCCCGCACTTCGATCTCGCCGCGGAACCGGCCGTGGGTGGAGTCGTAGCGGGTCAGGTGGGCGATGGTGTCGATGTCCGACAGTTCGTTAATCGCGACCACCTGCAGGTGGTCGCGAAACCCGTTTTCATAGAGCGCACGCAGCACGCACTGGCCGATGCGGCCGTACCCGTTGATGGCAATGCGAAACGGCGCGGTCTTGGTCATCAGGCTTCCAGCAGCTCGCCAGCCACTTCCAGGACGTTGTCCACGGTGAAGCCGAATTCCTTGAACAGCTCGCCCGCCGGCGCCGACTCACCGAAGGTGGTCATGCCAACCACGCGGCCGTCCAGGCCCACGTACTTGTACCAGTAATCAGCAATGCCGGCTTCGATGGCGATGCGGTTGGTGACTTCCAGCGGCAGCACCTGCTGCTTGTACTCGGCGCTCTGGGCGTCGAACACGTCGGTGGACGGCATGGACACCACACGCACCTGCTTGCCCTGTTCGCGCAGCTTGGCGGCGGCGTCCTGAGCCAGGCCGACTTCGGAGCCGGTGGCGATCAGGATCAATTCCGGGCTGCCGTCGCTGTCGGACAGGATGTAGCCACCCTTGGACACGTCAGCCAGCTGCTGGGCATCGCGGGCCTGGGCCGGCAGGCCTTGGCGGGAGAACACCATGGCGGTCGGGCCGTCGGTGCGCTCCAGCGCCGCTTTCCAGGCCACCGCGGATTCCACGGTGTCGGCCGGGCGCCAGGTGCTCATGTTCGGGGTGGTGCGCAGGCTGGCCAGCTGCTCGATCGGCTGGTGGGTCGGGCCGTCTTCACCCAGGCCGATGGAGTCGTGGGTGAACACGAAGATGGAGCGCTGCTTCATCAGCGCCGCCATACGCACGGCGTTGCGGCAGTATTCCATGAAGATCAGGAAGGTCGCGCCGTACGGCACGAAACCACCGTGCAGGGCGATGCCGTTCATGATTGCGGCCATGCCGAATTCGCGCACGCCGTAGAAGATGTAGTTGCCGCTGGCGTCTTCCTTGGTCAGGCCCTTGGTGCCACCCCAGATGGTCAGGTTGGAGCCGGCCAGGTCAGCGGAGCCGCCCATCAGTTCCGGCAGCAGCGGACCGTAGGCGTTCAAGGTGTTCTGGGACGCCTTGCGGCTGGCGATGGTCTCGGCCTTGTCCTGGCACTCCTGGATGTAGGCCTGTGCCTTCTCGGCGAAATCGGCTGGCAGGTCGCCGGCCATGCGGCGCTTGAACTCGGCCGCCAGCTCGGGCTCGGCCTGCTCGTAAGCGGCGAACTTCTGCTCCCACTCGGACTGGGCGGCCTGGCCCTTCTCGCGGGCGTTCCAGGCGGCGGCGATCTCGGACGGGATTTCAAAGGCGCCGTGCTCCCAGCCCAGCTGTTCGCGGGTCAGGGCGATTTCGTCCTCACCCAGCGGGGCGCCGTGGCAGCTTTCTTTGCCCTGCTTGTTCGGGGAACCGAAGCCGATCACGGTCTTGCAGCAGATCAAAGTCGGCTGCTCGGTGTTGGCACGGCCGGCCTCGATGGCGGCGCGGATGGCGTCGGCGTCGTGGCCGTCCACGGCCGGGATGACCTGCCAGCCGTAGGACTCGAACCGCTGCGGGGTGTTGTCGGTGAACCAGCCTTCCACTTCACCGTCGATGGAGATGCCGTTGTCGTCGTAGAAGAAGATCAGTTTGCCCAGGCCCAGGGTACCGGCCAGGGACGCCACTTCGTGGGAGATGCCTTCCATCAGGCAGCCGTCGCCCAGGAAGGCGTAGGTGTAGTGGTCAACAATCTCGTGACCCGGGCGGTTGAACTGAGCCGCCAGGGACTTCTCAGCCAGGGCGAACCCCACCGCGTTGGCGATGCCCTGGCCCAGCGGGCCAGTGGTGGTCTCAACGCCCGGGGTGTAGCCGTATTCCGGGTGGCCCGGGGTCTTGGAGTGCAGTTGCCGGAAATTCTTGATGTCGTCAATGGAAACGTCGTAACCGCTCAGGTGCAGCAGCGAGTACTGCAGCATGGAGCCATGACCGTTGGACAGCACGAAGCGGTCACGGTTGGCCCACTGAGGGTTGGCCGGGTTGTGGCTCAGGTAATCGTTCCACAGCACCTCGGCGATATCCGCCATACCCATGGGCGCACCCGGGTGGCCGGACTTGGCTTTCTGAACCGCATCCATGCTCAGCGCGCGAATGGCGTTGGCGAGATCTTTACGAGACGGCATTGACGTTTCTCCAGTATTTAACGGAAAGGATTCGGACTGCTTAAAAAAGAGGCGCGTATTTTCGCCGATTACTGTGTGCCGGGGCAAATCGGCATGGCGGAATCCTCGAAAACCCCGCCTGTGGATTTCCGAAACGGGCCAATGCCCCATAATGCCAAATCTATATCAAAATTTTTTGATATGGCTATTGAATGACCACCCAACTCCTCCTACACTTGCCACCCATGACAGCCATGAACCCGCACGCGCAGCACACGTCCTCGGTGGACGCCCTCGCCCCGATCTTCAAAGCGAGCGGGGATCCGCTGCGTCTGGAAATTCTGCGCGTGCTGCGGCGCGACACCTTCGGCGTGCTGGAGCTAAGCCAGCTGTTCGATATGCGCCAATCCGGCATGAGCCACCACCTGAAGGTGATGCACAAGGCCGGCCTGCTGGAGCCCCAGCGTGAAGGCAACGCCATTTTCTACCGGCGCCCGCTGCACCTGGATAGCGACAAACTGACGGACCTGACCATCCGCCAGATCTTCGAAACCGTGGACAAGGTGGCGCTGCCGGCTCACCTGCAGGAGAAGATCGAGGCCATCCGAACCCAGCGGGCCGATCAGTCCCAGGCGTTTTTCGCCCGGCACGCCGAGCAGTTCCGGGAGCAGCAGGAGTTGATTGCCGCCTTCGACCTGTACGCCGAGCCAGTGGCGGAGCTGCTGCGCAAGCGCGCCGACCGCCAGGCCTGGCAGACCTCGCTGGAAATTGGCCCGGGTGAAGGCGCGTTCCTGCCGGTGCTGTCGGAGCTGTCCGAGCACGTGGTGGCCCTGGACAACAGCCGCGACATGCTGGCCAAGGCGACCCGCACCTGCATCGACCAGCGCCTGAACAACGTCGATCTGATTGAAGGGGTCACCGACACCCTGCTGGCCCGGGGCGACGCCTTTGACCTGGTGGTGGCGAACATGGTGCTGCACCACGTACCCAGTCCGGCGGACATCTTTCTGGACGCGGCCGCGTTGATGAACAACGGCGGCTGCCTGGTGATCAGTGAGCTGTGCAGCCACGACCAGGACTGGGCCAAGGCCAACTGCGGCGACCTGTGGCTTGGCTTTGAGCCGGAAGAGCTGACCGCCTGGGCCGCCGAAGCCGGCCTGATCGCTGGCGAGCAACTGTTTATTGGCCTGCGCAACGGCTTCCAGGTGCAGGTCCGGGAATTCTGGAAAACCACGGTGCCGGCCTGAGTCGGCGCTGGATACAGGGACATATCAAAAAACTTTGATATAGGTGCAGGTAATTATACGTACACCTGACACGCGCATTAAAACAATCGCCGGAAGCCGTCGACACGACACCCACCGGCACGTATTCGAGAACGCTCACAGAGGAGCAGCTTTATGTCTGACTACAGCATCTTCACTTCCGAGTCGGTTTCCGAAGGCCATCCGGACAAACTGGCCGACCAGATTTCCGACGCGGTGCTGGACGCCATCCTGACCGACGACCCGCACGCCCGGGTTGCCTGTGAAACCATGGTAAAAACCGGCGTCGCCATTGTCGGCGGTGAGATCACCACCAGCGCCTGGGTGGATCTGGAAGACCTGGTCCGGGGGGTGATCAAGGACATCGGCTACACCTCCTCCAAAGTCGGCTACGACGGCGACACCTGTGGCGTCATCAACATCATCGGCAAGCAGTCGGTAGACATCGCCCAGGGCGTCGACCGCAAGAAGCCGGAAGACCAGGGCGCCGGCGACCAGGGCCTGATGTTCGGCTACGCCAGCAACGAGACCGACGTGCTCATGCCCGCACCGATCACCTTCGCCCACCGCCTGGTGGAGCGTCAGGCCGAAGCCCGCAAGAGCGGCCTGCTGCCCTGGCTGCGCCCGGACGCCAAGAGCCAGGTCACCTGCCGTTATGAAAACGGCCGGGTCGCCGGCATCGACGCGGTGGTGCTGTCCACCCAGCACGACGAGGACGTCAGCCAGGCCGACCTGCAGGAAGCGGTGATGGAGCTGGTGGTCAAGCACACCCTGCCGGCCGAACTGCTGCACAAGGACACCCAGTTCCACATCAACCCGACCGGCAAGTTCGTGATCGGTGGCCCGGTGGGCGACTGTGGCCTGACCGGCCGCAAAATCATCGTGGACACCTACGGCGGCATGGCCCGTCACGGTGGCGGCGCGTTCTCCGGCAAGGACCCGTCCAAGGTTGACCGTTCCGCCGCCTACGCCGGCCGCTACGTCGCCAAGAACATCGTGGCCGCTGGCCTGGCTGACAAGTGTGAGATCCAGGTGTCCTACGCCATCGGCGTGGCCCAGCCCACCTCCATCTCCCTGAACACCTTCGGCACCGGCAAGATCAGCGACGACAAGATCATCCAGCTGGTGCGCGAGCACTTCGACCTGCGTCCGTACGCGATCACCAACATGCTCGACCTGCTGCACCCGATGTACCGGGCCACCGCAGCCTACGGCCACTTCGGCCGTGACCCGTACGAGATGACCGTGGGCGGCAAGACCTTTACCGCGTTCCCGTGGGAGAAGACCGATCGCGCCGCCGCCCTGAAGGACGCCGCTGGCATCTAAGCCGTTTTCGGGCGTATGTCTCTGGCCTACGCCCAAACCAGACTCAACTGACAGGAGAACACCATGAGCACTCCCGCAGAACAGCTGAACAACTTTGACGACTACAAAGTCCGTGACATTTCCCTGGCCGGCTGGGGCCGCAAGGAAATCAACATCGCCGAAGGCGAAATGCCGGCCCTGATCGCCCTGCGCGACAAGTACAAGGCCGAGCAGCCGCTGAAAGGCGCCAACATCATGGGCTGCATCCACATGACCATCCAGACCGCGGTGCTGATCGAGACCCTGGTGGAGCTGGGTGCCAACGTGCGCTGGTCGTCCTGCAACATCTTCTCGACCCAGGACCAGGCCGCTGCGGCCATCGCCGCCCAGGGCATTCCGGTCTTCGCCTGGAAAGGCGAAACCGACGAGGAGTACGACTGGTGCCTGGAGCGCACCGTGGGTGCTGACGTGGACGGCTGGGAGCCGAACATGATCCTGGACGACGGCGGCGACCTGACCGCCCTGCTCCATGAGAAATACCCGGAAATCCTGGCCAAGTGCCACGGCGTGACCGAGGAAACCACCACCGGCGTGCACCGCCTGCAGGAAATGCTGCGCGAAGGCACCCTGAAAGTGCCGGCGATCAACGTCAACGACGCGGTCACCAAATCCAAGAACGACAACAAGTACGGTTGTCGCCACAGCCTGAACGACGCCATCAAGCGCGCCACCGACCACCTGCTGTCGGGCAAGAAAGCCCTGGTGATCGGCTACGGCGATGTGGGCAAGGGCTCCGCCGCGTCCCTGCGTCAGGAAGGCATGATCGTGAAAGTCACCGAAGCCGACCCGATCTGTGCCATGCAGGCCTGCATGGACGGCTTTGAAGTGGTGTCCCCGTATCTGGACGGCGTCAACACCGGCACCGAAGCCGGCGTCGACAAGGCCCTGCTGCAGAACACCGACCTGCTGGTGACCACCACCGGCAACATGAACGTGTGCGACGCGCACATGCTCAAGGCCCTGAAGTCCGGCGCCGTGGTGTGCAACATCGGTCACTTCGACAACGAGATCGACACCGCCTACATGCGCAAGAACTGGGAGTGGGATGAGGTCAAACCGCAGGTGCACGTGGTGTACCGGGACAAGGCCACCAACGACCACCTGATCCTGCTGTCCGAAGGCCGCCTGGTGAACCTGGGCAACGCCACCGGTCACCCGTCGCGGATCATGGACGGCTCCTTCGCCAACCAGGTGCTGGCCCAGATCTACCTGTACGAGCGCAAGTTCGCCGACCTGCCGGAAGATGCCCGGGAGAAAGGCGTGTACGTGCAGGTTCTGCCCAAGCACCTGGACGAGGAAGTGGCCCGTGCCATGGTCGAAGGCTTCGGTGGCGTGATCACCAAGATGACCCCGGAGCAGGCCAAATACATCGGTGTACCGGTCGAAGGCCCGTACAAGCCGGAAAGCTACAAGTACTGATCGGACCAGACCATGCAAAGCCAGAAACAGTTCAAGCGCCGGTTCAGCTTCGAGTTCTTCCCGCCCAAGACCGACCAGGGCAAGGACAAGCTGCAGACCGTGCGTAACCAGCTGGCCGAGGTGAACCCGGATTTCTTCTCGGTCACCTTCGGGGCCGGCGGTTCCACCCGGGACCGCACCATCGAGACGGTACTAAACCTGCACAAGCAGGGCATCTCGACGGCCCCGCACCTGTCCTGCGTCGGTGGCACCCGACAGGAAATCGGTGAGCTGCTGGACGTGTACAAGGAAAACGGCATCAACCGGATCGTCGCCCTGCGGGGCGACATGCCCTCAGGCATGGGGGCGGCCGGTGAGCTGCGCTACGCCAACGAGCTGGTGGAGTTCATCCGCGAGCACAGCGGCGACACCTTCAACCTGGAAGTGGCGGCCTACCCGGAGTTTCATCCCCAGGCCCGCAACGCCGAAGACGATCTGCAGAACTTTGCCCGCAAGGTGAAGGCCGGCGCCAACAGCGCCATCACGCAGTACTTCTTCAACGCGGACAGCTACTTCTACTTCATCGACCGGCTGGAAAAAATGGACGTCACCATTCCGGTGGTGCCGGGCATCATGCCCATCGTCAATTTCTCCAGCCTGGTCCGGTTCTCCGACATGTGCGGCGCGGAAATCCCACGCTGGATCCGCAAGCAGCTGGAAGCTTACGGTGACGACACCAACAGCATCCGCAAGTTCGGCGAGGAAGTGGTCACGGAGATGTGTGAAAAGCTGCTCAAGGCGGGCGCGCCCGGGTTGCACTTCTACACCCTGAACCAGGCCCAACCCAGCCTGAACATCTGGAAAAACCTCGGCATCAGCGAGCGGGAAAAAATCTCCTTCTGATCGCCGCGCCACGGTCAGGGCGTCCGCCCTGACCGTGCTCCCTGTCCCCTCAAGGCCCTCTTTTTCGCCCGCCCAACGTCGCCAACCGTTTGATTTTCTGAAATTCCTTTGGCATTAGTCTAAAGTGTACGAGATGCAGTTCCATTAACGCTCCCCGGAAATTGCGGTCACCAGCAGCGATTTTCGGCCTGCCTTACCGGGTGGACGGAGCACAAAAAAAGCAAAAGGAGAAAGCATGAGCACGAAATGGCTGAAAACGATTGGCGCCAGTCTGGCCCTCACCGTTGCCGCAGGTACCGTCAGCGCAGAGACCCTGCGCGTGGTCACCGACCCGAGCTTTGTTCCGTTTGAAATGATGGACCAGGAAACCGGCGAGATGATCGGTTTCGACATGGAAATCATCGCCGAAGTTGCCGAGCGGGCGGGTTTTGAGTACGACCTCAACACCATGGATTTCAACGGCATTATCCCGGCCCTGCAGACCGGCAACGTCGACATCGCCATCGCCGGCATCACCATCACCGAAGAGCGGGAAGAAATCGTCGATTTCTCTGACCCGTACTACGACTCCGGTCTGCGTATCCTGGTGCGCCAGGGCAACGAGGACGTCAAGGAATTCAGCGATCTGGAAGGCAAGAAGATCGGCACCAAGATCGGCTCCACCAGCTACGACTACCTGGTGGGCAACCTGGAGCAGGACGACGGCGTTACCCCGTACCCGGGCAGCTCCGACATGTACATGGCCCTGATGTCCCGCGCCATCGACGCGGTCTTCTACGACGCCCCCAACGTCGGCTACTTCGCCCGCACCAAGGGCGACGGCAAGGTCATGACCGTGGGCCCGCTATACGAAGGTCAGCAGTACGGCATCGCCCTCAAGGCAGGCAGTGAGTGGGTCGACGAAGTGAACGCCGCCCTCGCCTCCATGAAGGAAGATGGCACCTACAAGACCATTTACGAGAAGTGGTTCGGCCCGATGCCTGACGGCATGTAAGGGCAGCCAGGCCCATCGGGTCTGATTCCCTGCGCCGGGGCGACACCGCCCCGGCCATCCCTGACTGCAACCCCCTTCGGAGATTCTCACTGTGGAATTTCAGTTTCAGTTCGACTGGCAAGCGGCCATCGACTCCATCCCTTTCCTGCTCAAGGGCATTCCCTACACCCTGCTGATTTCCTTCGGCGGCCTGTTGATCGGCTTCGCCCTCGGCATCGTGTTTGGCCTGTTGAGCATCAACAAGAAGTGGTACCTGCGCTGGCCGGCGACCGCCTACATCGAGATCTTCCGCGGCACGCCCATCCTGGTGCAGGTGCTGTTCATCTTCTACGGTCTGCCGGACCTGATCGGCGGCCCCATTGAGCCACTGACCGCAGGCATTGCCGCCATCGCCCTCAACTCCGGCGCCTACATTTCAGAGGTGGTACGCGGTGGCGTCCAGTCCATCGACAAGGGCCAGACCGAAGCCGGCCTGTCCCTCGGCCTGTCCCGGACCCAGACCTTCTGGTCCATCATCTGGCCCCAGGCCTTCCGCCGCATGATTCCGCCCCTGGGCAACCAGGCCATCGTCAGCATCAAGGACACCTCGCTGTTCTCGGTCATCGGTGTCGGCGAACTTGTCCGCCAGGGGCAGATCTACATTGCCAATACCTTCACGGCGTTCGAGGTGTATTTCGTGGTCGCGATCCTGTATCTCGCCATCACCCTGTCGCTGTCCCTGATCCTCCGCTTCATCGAGCGGCGTGGACTGGCCTCTGTCTGAAGGAAAGCTGATCATGACTGATATCGTAGAAATGAAGGGCATGAACAAGTACTTCGGCAACCTGCATGTCCTGAAAGACATCGACCTGACCGTCGCCAAGGGCGAAGTGGTGGTGATCATCGGCGCCAGTGGCTCCGGCAAGTCCACCCTGATCCGCTGCGTCAACGGTCTGGAAGAGTTCGAATCTGGGCACCTCAAGGTGGACGGTCACCCGTTGGCGCCGAAGAGCGGTAACCCCAGGTCCCTGGCCGAGATCCGCAAGGAAGTGGGCATGGTGTTCCAGCAGTTCAACCTGTTCCCGCACCTGACCGTGCGCAAGAACATCATGCTGGCGCCGAAGAAGGTCAAGAGCACCTCGGACACCGTGGCCAACGCCACCGCCGAGCGACTGCTGAACCGGGTTGGCATCGGCAACCAGGCCGACAAGTACCCGAGCCAGCTGTCCGGCGGCCAGCAGCAGCGGGTGGCCATCGCCCGCGCCCTGGCCATGGAACCGCGGCTGATGCTGTTCGACGAGCCGACCTCGGCCCTGGACCCGGAAATGATCGGGGAAGTGCTGGACGTCATGCGCGAGCTGGCGAAAGAAGGCATGACCATGATGGTGGTCACCCACGAGATGGGCTTCGCCCGGGAAGTGGCGGACCGGGTGATCTACATCCACGAGGGCCAGATCGTGGAACAGGGCAAGCCGGACGACGTGTTCGACAACCCGCAGAACGAACGCACCCAAGCGTTCCTGTCACGGGTGCTGGCGCACTGACGCTCGCGCCCTCCGGCCAAGGCCCCACCCTTCGGTGGGGCTTTTTTTTGGGGCGGGTTAGAGCAGGCGCCGGGTGGCCGCGTACTCGTCCTCGATCTTCAGCCGGGAATCCTTGGCCAGGAACTTGGCCACTTTCTTGCCCAGCAGCGGCAAATCGCAGCGCACGTTCAGGCTGACCAGGTTGGTGCAGGCCCGGTCGTCGCCCTGCAGCTTCATCATGCCCTGGATCTTGGCCGGTACGCCCTCGATCCGCACGCGAAACTCGCAGTGCCACTCGTCGTCGCTCTTGCGGAACCAGTGCTCTTCCTGACGCACTTCATTCCACTCCCGATGAAAGCTGGCCAGCATGGCCGGCACTTCCGATGAGCTGGTGACTTCCCGTTCAATCACCAGTTTGGCTGAGGCCTCGTCCCGGACCAGCTCCGCCACGCGCACGTTGCGCGCGCCCAGCATGGCGTTCTTTTCCAGGATGCGATCCCGGTTGAAAAACGTGGACAGCACGTCGGTCAGCCCGGCTTCGTAGGGGTGTCGCAATTCCAGTTCCATAGTGGTCTCCTTCAGACGTTGGAACCATTGTCTGGCCCGTGGACGGTCCACGCATTGGCCGGCTGGTCATACGCCTTTGGCAAGGTGGTCAGGCGGCGCTGTTAACTGTAATATCCGCTCAGGTTAACAGCCGACCCATGCGAACCAGACAGTCCGAACGGAGTTTCACCATGCGCAATGCCGACCTCGTCGCCCGCGGCCTCAAATCCGTGTGGCACCCCTGCACCCAGATGAAAGACCACGAAACCCTGCCCCTGGTGCCGATCAAACGGGGCCAGGGCGTGTGGCTGGAGGACTTCGAGAACAACCGCTACATCGACGCGGTCAGCTCCTGGTGGGTCAATCTGTTCGGCCACGCCAACCCGCGCATCAACGCCGCCATCGCGGACCAGGTCAGCCAGCTGGAACACGTGATCCTGGCCGGCTTTACCCACGAGCCGGTGGTGAACCTGTCCGAGCGCCTGATCGAGGTGACCCCCGATGGCCTGAACAAGTGCTTCTACGCCGACAACGGCTCCTCGGCGGTCGAGGCGGCGCTGAAGATGAGCTTCCACTACTGGAAGAACCACGGTCGGCCCGGCAAGAAGAACTTCGTCAATCTCAGCAACAGCTACCACGGCGAGACCCTGGGGGCGCTGGCCCTGGGCGACGTCGCCCTGTACAAGGACACCTACCAGCCGCTGCTGATGGAAGTACTGACCGCGCCCTCCCCGGACGCCTTCAACAAGGAAGCCGGGGAAACCGACGAAGCCTACGCCCTGCGTCAGTTCGAGGCCATGGAGAAGCTGCTGGCCGAGAAACACGAGGAAATCTGCGCCGTGGTGGTGGAGCCGCTGATCCAGTGCGCCGGCGGCATGCGCATGCACCACCCGATCTACCACACCAAACTGCGGGAAGCCTGCGACCGCTATGGCGTGCACCTGATTGCCGATGAAATCGCCGTCGGCTTCGGCCGCACCGGCACCCTGTTCGCCTGCGAGCAGTCAGGCATCACCCCGGACTTCATGTGCCTGTCCAAGGGCCTGACCGCCGGTTACCTGCCGCTGTCGGTGGTGCTGACCACCGACAACGTCTACAACGCCTTCTACGACGACTACGAGACCCTGAAGGCGTTCCTGCACTCCCACAGCTACACCGGCAACCCGATCGGCTGCGCCGTGGCCCTGGCCACCCTGGACATCTTCCGGGACGACAACGTGATCGAGAACAACCGCCGGCTGTCCGCCTGCATGGCGGAGTCTGTGGCGCACCTGGCCGACCATCCGCACGTGGGCGACATCCGCCAGCACGGCATGACCCTGGCGGTGGAAATGGTCAAGGACAAGGCCAGCAAGACCGCCTTCCCCTGGCAGGAACGCCGCGGCATCCGGGTGTATCAGCATTCGCTGACCCGGGAAGCCTTGCTTCGCCCCCTGGGTAATGTGGTTTACTTCATGCCGCCGTACGTCATCAACGAAGACCAGATTCGTCATCTGGCCCAGGTGGCGACCGAAGGCATCGATATCGCCACAAGGGACTGACCAGGAACCCCCGCATGCGCATCCCCCGAATCTACACCGACTCACCCCTGAGCGCGGGCGTGACCGCCGAGCTGGACGACAACGCCGCCCAGCACGTGGGACGGGTGCTGCGCATGCAGCCAGGCCAGGAGCTGCGCCTGTTCAACGGCGACGGCCAGGACTACCCGGCCACCATCACCGCGGCCGGCAAAAAACACGTGCAGGTGGACGTCGGCACGCCCGAACCCAATCCCACCGAATCACCGCTGGAAATCGTGCTCGGCCAGACCCTGTCCAAGGGCGATCGCATGGACTACGCGGTGCAGAAAGCGGTGGAAATGGGCGTGACCCGCATCGTGCCTCTGACCACCGATCGCTGCGACGTCAAACTCAAGGGCGACCGCGAGGACAAACGCCTGCGCCACTGGCAGTCGGTGGCCATCAGCGCCGCCGAGCAGTGCGGCCGGGCCCGCGTGCCGGAGATCCTGCCGGTGATGACGGTGGCGCAGTGGCTGGAACACAGCCGCGACTGCGACGCCCGACTGGTCCTGCACCACCGCACGGAACGCTCGCTGCAAAGCCTCAACACGCCGTCCCGAGTGGCTCTGATGATCGGCCCGGAAGGCGGCCTGTCCGCCGATGAAATCGCCCTGGCCGAACAGGAGGGCTTTCTGCCGGTCGCCCTCGGGCCCCGCGTGCTACGCACCGAAACCGCGCCCGTGGCGGCCATGGCCCTGTGCCAATGGCTCTGGGGCGACATCGGCACCACCGACTGACGACTGTAACGCCAGTGATACACTGGCAGCTAAGTCATTGACACTGCAGACCGCGGCCAACATTATCTGTGTCTCGAACTTGCCGCCGACTATAAAGCGGTGGCCTGGGAGGGCATGCGGCAGGGTTTTCCAAAACCGTGCGGAGCCATGGATGGCGGAGCCGAGCGTACAGGGAGGTATTCACAGCGTGTTTTGGAAAACCCTGCCGCATGCGCTCCTTCACACTACAAAAAAGAGTGCGAGTAGCGGATGACTAGCTTGTTCACCACCCCCGAATTCTGGCAATACCTCAGCATTCCCGTCATCGCTGCCCTGATTGGCTGGACCACCAACTGGCTCGCCATCAAGATGACCTTCTACCCGCTGGAATTCATCGGCAAACCACCGCTGCTGGGCTGGCAGGGCATCATCCCGTCCAAGGCCCCGAAAATGGCGGCCATCAGCGTTGACGCCACCATCTCCAAAATCGGCACCGTGCGGGAAATCTTCGAGCAGATCGATCCCAAGGTCCTGGCCACCCACATCATCCACTCGGTCGAGCCCCGCATCGAAGAGTACGTCGACGAAATGATGCTGCGGGAATACCCCACCTTTTGGGAAAACCTGCCGGCCTCGGCCCGCAAGATGGTGTACGACCGGGTCCGCAAGTCCACCCCGCAGCTGGTGGACAACCTGGTGGACGACATCTCCAGCAACATCGAAGACCTGCTCGACATCAAAGGCATGGTCATCGACCGCCTGGCCAGCGACAAACGCTTGCTGAACCGCATCTTCCTGGAGTGCGGCGAGGTGGAGTTCCGCTTCATCGTCAACTCCGGCCTTTACTTCGGCTTCCTGTTCGGCCTGATCCAGATGAGCGTCTGGTACTTCTACCAGGCCTGGTGGGTACTGCCCTTCTTCGGCCTGCTGGTGGGCTGGGCCACCAACTGGATCGCCCTGAACGTGATCTTCCGGCCGCTGGTGGAAAAGCGCATCGGTCCGATTCGACTCCAGGGCCTGTTCCTGAAACGCCAGCCGGCGGTGGCGGAGTCGTTCTGCCACATCGTCACCCACGAAATTCTCACCGTCGGCAACATCATCAACGCCATCCTCAACGGCCCCAAGGGCAACCGCGCCCGCAACATGGTGAAAAAACACATCAAGCCCCTGGTGGACGAGACCGCGGGCATGGGCAAGGCGCTGACCCAGATGGCCTTCGGCGCCACCGGCTTCGCCACCCTGAAAAACCAGGTCGGGGAAAAAGCCATCGAGATCTCGCAAACCTCGTTCAACAACCCGGTGTTCGAGCAGGACCGGGCCCGGGCGGTGGAGTCGATCATGGTGGAGCGGATGATTGCGCTATCCTCCGAGGAGTTCCAGGACCTGCTCCGACCCTGCTTCCAGGAAGATGAGATCAAGCTGATCCTGGTGGGTGCCTTCCTCGGCATGGGTGCCGGTTTCTGCCAGCTGGTGTTTGTTTTTGGCCAGGCCCTGGCCTGACCGCAAGGGGAACAGCGGCCGGAAAGAGCCTTGGTAAAGCCCGGCGGCTGCCACGAAAGTACAGACAAACGACCGTGCAAGCACCGTGGACGCCGGCTATACTGCGCTGAAAGATGGAGATCCATATCGACTGATCGACGCGGAGGCAATGGATGCCAGGCTTTCTTTCCTGGATTAAAGGCTTTTTTTCAACCGCCACCCCCCCACCGCCGGCAGATTTGCCGGAAACCCGCCTGCTGAATCCGGTGAGTGACGACCCCGTTCAGGAATTAACCGGGGAGATTGCCGAGCTCGCGGACGAACTTGAAGAGCAGATGTTTTGCTGGCTCCTGGACTCAGAACCAGACAAGTTCATGACGGAGCCCTCCTCAACCGAATCTCAAGTCCTGGACGAACTCAACAATCGATTGCAGACTGGAAACCTGGACGAGCTACCTCGCAAGCCTTTCAGCCTGCCAATGTTGATGCGGGCCCTGTCAGACCCCAAAGCCGATCGCCAGCACATTACCGAGATCATCCTGGGCGATCCGGCCTTGACCGACCAGCTACTACAGGTCGCCAACAGCCCCTATTTTCGCCATGGCGAACAAACCATTGATTCGGTGGATCAGGCCGTCTTCATGCTGGGAATCGACGGAATCAGAAATGTAGTGGCCGCAGCGATCATGCGGCCGATGATGGCAGCACGGAACAGCCGCGAAGCGCTGTTTGCGCAGAGGGTCTGGCGTTGGGGGCTAACCTGCGCCCGAGCTTCGGAACTCATTGCCAAAAGTCAGGGAGCAGACCCAGGCACCCACTTCATGTCCGGCCTGCTGCCGGCCCTGTCCTACATAACTATCTATCGCGAATTGCACCGTATCGGTCGGGCGCGGCTCAACACAGACCCCAATCCGGCTTTGATCCGTCAGGCTCTGGCCCGCCACCAGTGGTCAGCCAGCCAATTGCTTGCCAATGTGTGGCATTTACCGCCCACTTACCATGCATTGTTACTCGCCGCCGAACGCCCGGCCCCAGAACAAGCCAAGACACCGCTCAACGACGGTATGGTCCTTGGCACTCGTGAAGTTCTCCGGCACGCCAACCAACCCAGCCTGGCCGAGGAAGACCTGCCGAAAGTCGTGCGCCTGGAGCCCAATCAGATTGGTGCGGTACGGGCCACCCTGGCCACCATGCTGCGTGAGGGCGGCCGCTCAGCCACCCGGGTGTGAGGCCGCCTCACCGTCCACTTCTTCCAGGGTCTGCTGAACGGTCTTGCCGGTTTTCAGCAACTCGGCAAAGGACTGCGACAGCCGATCTTCGGAGCCGTGCAGCAGATCGAACGGCAGCTCCACCGGCAGCCGATCCACCACCCGATCCTCGTCCCGGCGAACCACCCGCAGCACATCCGCCAGGCTAATGGTGTCCAGGCTTCGTCCGGGCACCAGCTGGTCACCCTGGCGGCCAGCCAGGGACAGCAGACCGGCACGAATCATCTTGTCACTGACGCCCCGGGTCACCTCACCCGGCACCCGCAGCTGATGCTCCAGCACTTCCTGCTGGGGCGCCGGCTGGCCCTCGCTGAACGGCTTGGCCACCTTCCACATCAGCGCCAGCGCCACTTTTTCCTGCAACTCCGGCGCCATGCGGACCCGCCGCCGCTTCGCCACCGAGCCGGGATTTTGCAGGTAGAACGCCAGGCTGGCGCCGAGCAGCAGGATCATCCAGTTCAGGTAGGTCCAGATCAGCAGGATGATGCCGATGGCGAAGCTGGAGTAGATCGCCGCGTACTTTGCCGAGCCGGCGACAAACGAGGCAAACAGCATGCCCGCGGCCTGCCAGGACACCCCGGCCACCAGGCCGCCGATGAAGGCGTAGCGCAGTTTCACCCGGGTGTTGGGCATGAAGATGTAGACAAAGGTGAACGCGCCCACCACCAGGAAGAACGGCGTGAATCGGCTGACCACCAGGATCAGCGAGCCGAAGGGCTCGATCTCGATCAGGGTCTGCACGAAGGTGGAGGAAAAGATGGTGGCACTGACGCCGATGGCCGACACCATCAGCAGCGGCCCGACCATGATGACACTGAGGTAGTTGCTGAAGCGCTGGGCCATGGAGCGCATGTCCGGCACCCGCCAGATCATGTTGAACGAACGCTCGATCTTCTGCAGCAGGGAGACCACCGTATACACCAGCAGGGCCAGGCCCACGGAGCCCAGCACCCCGACTTTCATATTGTCGACGAAACCGAGAATCTGCTCCGCCAGCTCAACGCCCTGAGGCCCCATGGGCTGGAAGAACTGGAACAGAAAAGGCTCCATGCGCTGGTGCACGCCCAGGGCCTTGAGCACCGAAAAGCTCAGGGCCAGCAGCGGCACGATGCTCAGCAGCGTGGTGTACACCAGGCTCATGGCGTGCAGGGTCAACTGACCACTGATCACGTCCCGGGCCAGCGCGTAGACCGAGCGCCCCGCCTTGTAGAGCCAGGTCCATGGCCAGCTACTGGGCGGGTTGGGATTCGCCAGAATCCAGTCTTCGGCCGACTGCAGCCGTTCTTTGAATTGGAAAGAAGCCACTGAGCATCCTGTGTCCGGAGTTTTTTTCAGGTTATCAGGCAGATAACCCCACCCACCAGAGTATGGTTGATTGCGCCGCATTTGCGAAGCGGCGCCTCAGGCCCCGTGGACAACCCGGGCCACTCAGGCCCCCGACGCCACTCCCGCCAGGTTCTCGGCGGTGATCTCGACTATGCGCTGCCGCGCCTCGCGACTGGCCCAGGCCGAGTGCGGGGTGATGATCAGGTTGGGAATGTCGTCCGCCAGCAGCGGGTTGCCAGTGCGGGGCGGTTCTTCAGTCAGTACGTCGAAGCCGGCGCCGCCGATCTCACCGGCGCGCAAAGCGTCGGCCAGCGCCTGCTCGTCCACCAGGCCGCCGCGGCTGGTGTTGATCAGCAGGGCGTCGTTTTTCATGCGCTTCAGCTCGCTGGCGCCGATCATGTTGCGGGTGTCATCGGTCAGCAGGCAATGCAGCGACAGCACATCCACCTGCGGCAGCAGCTCGTCCAGGGGCACGCGCGGGTAGCCGTCGACCTCGCCGGCGGCCTGGCCCGGACGGGCCCCCAGCAGCACCTTCATGCCGAAGGCCTCGGCCCGTTCGATCACGCCCCGACCCAGATCGCCGTAGCCGAAAATACCCAGGGTCCGGCCTTCCAGTTCCATGATCGGGTGGTCCATCAGGCAGAACATGTCGCTCTTGCCCCAACGCCCGGCACGCACGTCCCGGTCGTAGTCCAGCAGCCGGGTCGCCAGCGCCAGAATCAGCGCCATGGTGTGCTGGGCCACCGTGGAGCGGCCGTAGTTGGTGACGTTCAGCACCTGAATGCCGTGTTCCCTGGCCGCCGCCTTGTCGATGTTGTTGATGCCCGTGGCCACCACGGCAATGGTTTTCAGCTCGGGACAGGCTTCGAAATGCTCCCGGGTCAGCACCACCTTGTTGACGATGACCGTATCGAACCCCTGGATCCGCTCCAGCACCTGCGCCGGGGCGGTCTTGCCGTATTGCACCAGGTCGCCGGTGACCGCTTTGATGGACGCCAGGTCGACGTCGTCGCCCAGGGTGTTGGCATCGAGAAATACTGCTTTCATAGTGTTCTCCTGAATCAAGACAGGCAAAGATTAGGGTAGACTGAATCAAACGTCCAAATCTGCGGGGTGAAACACCATGGAGCACCAGTTCTGGCACGAACGCTGGGCCAACAAGGAAATCGGCTTTCACGAAGGCACCGTGAATCAGTACCTGCACGACCACTGGCCGGAACTGGCCGGCAAAGGCACCGGCGCCGTGTTCGTGCCCCTGTGCGGCAAGGCCCACGACATGTGGTGGCTGCACGACCGCGGTCACCCGGTGATCGGGGTCGAACTCAGCGAGGTCGCCTGCAAGGACTTCTTCGAGGAAGGCGGCGAAAAAGCCAAGGTGCACCCGGGCGAGCCGTTCACCACCTTCAAACACGACGACCTGCAGCTCTGGTGCGGCGATTTTTTCCAGCTGGTCCCCGCCGACCTCAAGCACATCCGCCTGGTCTACGACCGCGCCGCCCTCATCGCCCTGCCCCCGCGCATGCGCAAGGGCTACGTTGAGCACCTCACCGCCATCATCCCGGACGGCACCCGGATCCTGCTGATTACTCTGGACTACGACACTGAAATCAAGGGCCCGCCGTTCAACGTGTCGGACGACGAAGTCCGCGAGCTCTACGGCGAGGATTACGACATCGAGCACATCCTCACCAACACCCTGGCCAAGGACCACCCGTTCACCAAACGCAAAGGCCTGGCCGGCGCCACCGAAAGCGTCTTCCGTTTAACCAAACGTTAACCCCCCTCTGCCGGGGCGCGATCCGGTAATGGCGCCCCAGGCCAGACTCGGAGTGTGTGGGGTCTCTCTCAGAACCGTTTGTGCTGTCTGAGCACAGCGAGTTCCACAAACGGTTCTGAGAGAGACCCCACACGCTCCAGCCCCCCCAGACCCGAAGCCGCCCCGCCAATATCACAATTTAATGAACATAAGTACTTCCCCACTGTCCTATTTTTTGAGCGTGGACTAAGCTCAAATTAAGCGGGTGGCCTCAGCCGAGTATTTGCCGGGCGGCTCGCAAGTATCCATTCCTTCCACCCATAACTAAACAGACCGCCCCACCAGGCGGAACCGATGCAACGGGGATATTGCGTGAACTGAGCACTGACTATTAGAGAGCAAGCGAGGGGCCATCTATGACCATCATGCAGCACTTCAAGAACCGGTATGAGAGTACCCAGGAAGAAGAATTTACCCTGGAGGAATACCTGGAGATCTGCAAACAGGACCCCACGGCCTACGCCACGGCCGCGGAACGAATGCTGATTGCTATTGGCGAGCCGGAACTGGTTGATACCTCTCGTGACCCCCGCCTGTCACGCATCTTCTCCAACAAGGTGATCAAGCGATACCCGGAATTCTCCGAGTTCTACGGCATGGAAGACGCGGTGGAAAACATCGTGTCCTTCTTCCGCCACGCCGCCCAGGGCCTGGAGGAGAAGAAACAGATCCTGTACCTGCTGGGCCCGGTCGGTGGCGGTAAATCCTCCCTGGCCGAAAAGCTCAAATCCCTGATGCAGAAGGTGCCCTTCTACGCCATCAAGGGCTCACCGGTGAACGAATCCCCGCTCGGCCTGTTCGACCCCGCCGAGGACGCCCACATCCTGGAAGAGGAATACGGCATCCCGGCCCGGTACCTGACCAGCATCATGTCGCCCTGGGCGGTCAAGCGCCTGCACGAATTTGGCGGCGACATCGGCCAGTTCCGGGTGGTGAAGAAATACCCCTCGGTCCTCGACCAGGTCGGTGTGTCCAAGACCGAACCGGGCGACGACAACAACCAGGACATCTCGGCCCTGGTGGGCAAGGTCAACATCCGCATGCTGGAAGATTTTTCCCAGGATGACCCGGACGCCTACAGCTTCAGCGGCGGCCTGTGCAAAGCCAACCAGGGGCTGATGGAATTCGTGGAGATGTTCAAGGCGCCGATCAAGGTCCTGCACCCGCTGCTGACCGCGACCCAGGAAGGCAACTACAACACCACCGAGGGCATGGGTTCGGTGCCCTTTGACGGCATCATCCTGGCCCACTCCAACGAGTCCGAGTGGCAGACCTTCCGCAACAACAAGCACAACGAGGCCTTCCTGGACCGGGTCTACATCGTCAAGGTGCCCTACTGCGTCCGGGTCACCGAGGAAATCCAGATCTACAAGAAGCTGCTGAAGAGCAGCTCCCTGGCCGGCGCGCCCTGCGCCCCGGACACCCTCGACATGCTGGCCCAGTTCTCGGTGCTGTCCCGGATCAAGGAACCGGAAAACTCCAGTATCTTCTCGAAGATGCGGGTCTACGACGGCCAGAACATCAAGGACACCGATCCCAAGGCCAAGTCGATCCAGGAGTACCGCGACGCCGCCGGCGTGAACGAGGGCATGGACGGCCTGTCGACCCGGTTTGCGTTCAAGATCCTGTCCAAGGTGTTCAACTTCGACACCTCGGAAGTGGCGGCCAACCCGGTGCACCTGCTGTACGTGATCGAGAAGCAGATCGAGCAGGAACAGTACCCGGCGGAAACCCACGAGAAGTACCTGCGGTTCATCAAGGAATTCCTGGCACCGCACTACGTCCAGTTCATCGGCAAGGAAATCCAGACCGCGTATCTGGAGAGCTACAGCGAGTACGGCCAGAACCTGTTCGACCGCTACGTGACCTATGCCGACTTCTGGATTCAGGATCAGGAATACCGGGATCCGGAGACTGGCGAGATTCTCGACCGCTCCTCCATCAACGATGAGCTCGAGAAAATTGAGAAGCCGGCCGGCATCAGCAACCCGAAAGACTTCCGCAACGAGGTGGTCAATTTCGTGTTGCGGGCCCGGGCCAACAATCAGGGGCGCAACCCGTCCTGGCTCAGCTACGAGAAGCTGCGCAGCGTGATCGAGAAGAAGATGTTCTCGAACACCGAGGACCTGTTGCCGGTTATTTCCTTCAACCCGAAGGCGAGTCAGGAAGACCAGAAGAAGCACAAGCAGTTCGTCGAACGCATGGTCGACCGAGGCTACACGGAGAAACAGGTACGTCTGCTCGCAGAATGGTACCTGCGTGTTCGTAAGTCTCACTAAGTCAGTGACCATGCGCTGAACTGGAGTAACGCTATGGGAATGACCCACGTAGTCGACCGGCGACTGAACGGGAAAAACAAGAGCGCGGTGAACCGGGAACGGTTCCTGCGCCGTTACCGCCACCACATCAAGAAAGCGGTGGCGGATGCGGTGCAGCGGCGCTCGATTACCGACATCGAACGCGGCGAAAACGTCAGCATCCCGGCCCGGGACATCGAGGAGCCCATCTTCCACCACGGCCAGGGCGGCCGACGGGAGGTGGTGCACCCGGGCAACCAGGAGTTTGTGGCCGGAGACACCATCCCCAAGCCCGAGGGCGGCGGTGGTGGCGGCCAGGGCTCCGGCCGGGCCAGTCCGGACGGCGAAGGCATGGACGAATTCGCCTTCCAGATCACCCAGGAAGAGTTCCTGGATTTCCTGTTTGATGATCTGGAGCTGCCCAACCTCGCCCGCAAGAAACTCAAGGACACCGACTCCTTCAAGTACGTGCGCTCCGGGTTTACCACCCAGGGCGTGCCGGCCAAGCTCGACGTGGTCCGCTCCCTGCGCGGCGCCCACGCCCGCCGGCTGGGCCTGGGCGGCGCCCGCAAGAAGAAGATCCGGGACCTGGAGGAACAACTGGCGGCCCTGCGATCGGCGCCGGAGGATCTGGACCCGGCGTTCAGTCACGAGGACCAGATCCAGGTCCTGGAAGAGGAAATCGCCCGCCTCAAGGCCAACGTCCGGCGCATTCCCTTCATTGATGAGATCGACCTCAGGTACCGGCAGCACCTGAAGCATCCGCAACCGGCCACCAGCGCCGTGATGTTCTGCCTGATGGACGTGTCCGGGTCGATGACCCAGATGCACAAGGACATCGCCAAGCGCTTCTTCATCCTGCTCTACCTGTTCCTGAAGAAGAACTACAAGAAGATCGACGTGGTCTTCATCCGCCACCACACCAGCGCCAAGGAAGTGGACGAGGAAGAATTCTTCTACTCCCGCGAGACCGGCGGCACCATTGTCTCCAGTGCCCTGAAACTCATGAAGAAAATCGTCGAATCCCGCTACCCGCCGTCGGAGTGGAACATCTACGCCGCCCAGGCGTCCGATGGCGACAACTGGAACGACGACTCCCCGGTGTGCAGCAAGATCCTGGCCGACAGCCTGCTGCCGCTAGTGCAGTACTACGCCTACATCGAGATCACGCCGCAGGATCACCAGATGCTGTGGTACGAGTACGAAAAGATCATGGAGCGCTACCCGCAGAGTTTTGCGATGCAGCAGATCGCCGACCCCGGGGAAATCTATCCGGTATTCCGCCAGCTGTTTGAGAGGAAAGCCGCATGACCGACATGATGGATCGGCCCGACGTGCCGGACAACGGGCGCGCGGGCAAGCGCGAGCCCATATCCACCAGTTCGGAATGGACCTTCGACCTGATCTGCAAGTACGACGAGGAGATCGCCAAGTGCGCGGCCGGGTTTCGCCTGGACACCTACCCGAACCAGATCGAAGTGATCAGCGCCGAGCAGATGATGGACGCCTACAGCTCGGTGGGCATGCCGGTGGGTTACCACCACTGGTCCTTCGGTAAGCAATTCCTGAGCACCTCCAAAGGCTACCAGCGCGGGCAGATGGGCCTGGCCTACGAGATCGTCATCAACTCCAACCCCTGCATCGCCTACCTGATGGAGGAGAACACCCTGCCGATGCAGGCGCTGGTCATCGCCCACGCCTGCTACGGCCACAATTCCTTCTTCAAGGGCAATTACCTGTTCCGGACCTGGACCGACGCCAGCGCGATCATCGACTACCTGGTGTTTGCCCGCAATTACGTGGCCGAGTGCGAGGAGCGCTACGGCGTGGACGCGGTGGAGCAGATCCTCGACTCCTGTCACGCCCTGATGAACTACGGCGTGGACCGGTACAAACGGCCGGCGCCCATTTCCGCGGTGGAGGAACAGCGGCGACAGCAGGAGCGGGAGGAATACCAGCAGCGCCGCATCAACGACCTCTGGCGCACCATCCCGATCCTGGACGGCGATGGCGACGAGGAAAAGGCGCACAAGCGTTTTCCGGAAGAGCCCCAGGAAAACATCCTGTACTTCATTGAAAAGAATGCGCCACTGCTGGAGACCTGGCAGCGGGAGATCGTGCGCATCGTGCGCAAGCTGGGTCAGTACTTCTACCCCCAGCGCCAGACCCAGGTCATGAACGAGGGCTGGGCCACCTTCTGGCACTACACCCTGCTGCACGACATGTACGAGAAAGGCCTGGTCAACGACGGCTTCATGCTCGAGTTCCTGCAGAGCCACACCGCCGTGGTGTACCAGCCGCCGTTCAACAGCCCCTGGTACTCCGGACTCAACCCCTACACCCTGGGCTTCTCGATCTTTACCGACCTGCGACGTATCTGCGAAGCCCCCACCGACGAGGACCGGGAGTGGTTCCCGGACATCGCTGGCACCGACTGGCTGGAAACCCTGCATTTCGCCATGAAGAACTTCAAGGACGAAAGCTTCATCCAGCAGTTCCTGTCACCCAAGGTCATGCGCGACCTGAAGCTGTTCTCGATCCAGAACGACGACCAGGAGGACGTGTACCGGGTCACCGCCATCCACGACGACCCCGGCTACCGCATCCTGCGGGAAAAACTGGCACGCCAGTACAACCTCAGTTATCGCGAGCCGAACATCCAGGTCTGGAATGTCGACGTGCGCGGCGACCGCTCACTGACCCTGCGCCACGTGCCCGTGGACCGGGTGCCGCTGGGCGACGAAACCGAGGAAGTGCTGCGCCACGTGCACCGGCTATGGGGTTTTGACGTGCACCTGGAGAGCGTCGACGAAGGCACGGTGGTGGAGGAATACCACTGCCCCCGCCTCTCCTTGCAAGAGGATGATGACTGAACTAGGTTGACAGAACGGTTATGTGACGTGGCGCACAATACCCCGTGCCCCACAGAGCCTTTTTTAACTCGATGGCATCGAACCCATCATTTCAAATGCCGCCTTATTTCTCCATAATCACGCTACAAATACCATTAATATGTATACTAAATATTACATAAAGATGACTACCATGGATCTATAATCCTCGCTGAATTCTTCTGCTTTTGTGACACCGCCACACCGCGACAAGCTTAGATACTTCAGCACCACGCCAGGGAGGTGGCCCACACTATGTCAAATTCCCCAGTGTTTGATTCGGAACAGAATGCACTCCAGGCGCAATTGGAGCAGGCCAACCGGCAATTGTTGCAGTCCGAAAAGCTTGCGGCCATTGGTCAGCTTGCCGCTGGCGTCGCGCATGAAATCAATAATCCGGTGGGGTATGTCTATTCAAACCTCCAAAGTCTCGACAGCTACCTTAGCGATCTCTTTCGACTAACAGAGGCCGTGGGGCGCGCTGAGTCACTCGAAGACCTGAAAACCATCAAACACAATATTGATTATGAATTCCTTCGTGATGACTTGAAGGCGTTGCTCGTGGAGTCCAAGGAAGGCATTGAACGGGTGAAAACCATCATTGCCGCGATGCGGGACTTTTCCCACATCGAGGAAGAAGAGTTCAAGCCGGCGGATATCCACCGTGGTATCGAGACCACGCTCAACCTGGTTAATAACGAACTGAAATACAAGGCAGAGGTCATCCGGGACTTTGGTGACCTGCCAGACGTGGAATGCATCATTTCCCAGGTCAATCAGGTGGTGATGAATTTGCTGGTGAACGCAGCGCACGCGATCGAAGGCTTTGGAACGATCACCATTCGAACCCGCTGCCAAGGCAATTTCGCGGTCATCGAAATTGAGGACAACGGCAAGGGGATTGCCCCAGAGCACCTCAACCGAGTTTTCGAACCGTTCTTTACCACCAAGCCAGTTGGCAAAGGTACGGGGTTGGGGCTCTCCTTGTCCTTTAACATCATCGAAAAGCACGAGGGAGAACTGCTGGTAGAAAGCACTCAAGGCCAGGGCACCTGTTTCCGGATCAAATTGCCTTTACTGCACCCTAAATCGAGTGACGACGTAGTCGACGCATGAACACTCCGATTCCAGAGGAAAGCCTGGTAGAGCGGGTTCTCCCCAAGGTTCGACTGTTATTGGTAGACGACGAGGAGAATATCCTCCGAAGTCTGCGGCGCAGCCTCCGAAACGAACCTTACCAGGTTGAGACCGCATGCTCAGGCGAAGAGGCACTTGACCTGATGGCCAAGCAGCGCATCGATCTGGTTATATCCGATGCGCGCATGCCGGGCATGGACGGTCCCACGTTACTCGCCCATATCAAGAGGCATTACCCGTGGTGCATTCGCATACTTCTCACCGGCTACACCGATATTACGTCCACCATCAAAGCCATCAATGAGGGTCAGCTCTACCGGTATATAAAAAAGCCCTGGGAGGACGACGAGCTTCGTTTGATCATTCGCCAAGCACTGGCATTTCAGTATTCAGAGCGGCGCCGACGGGCTCTGGAAAAGCTCACCCGCAAGCAAAACCAGGAGCTTAAGGAGCTTAATGCCTCTCTGGAAGATCGCGTTCAAAAACGAACAGCAGAATTGAAACAAACGGCTGACATGCTGGACCTGGCCTGTACTGAGTTACGATCAAGCTACGTCACCGCAACCGAAGTGTTTGCTTCACTGATCAACAGGCGCCTGCCTGCAAGCCGGCTGCCGAATACCAGAGTGATCGCACTGATTAAGGCGTTTTCAGACTATCTGAGCCTGGACAGAGATCTAGCTCAGAATCTGGCCATGGCGGCGGCACTGTACAACCTGGGAAAACTTACCTGGCCCGATGAGCTCTTCGAGACGCCATCAGAACTACTCAAGAAAAACCAACGGCTCGAGTATCAAAAATACCCGGTCACAGGGGAACAACTGCTGTTGCCGTTGGAACCCCTTAGGGAAACCGCACGGATAATCCGCCACCACCAGGAAAAATGGTACGGCTATGGTCATCCTGACGGGCTCGAGGCAGACCAAATTCCGTTGGGCGCACGCATTCTTAAGCTGGCCGTGGATTTCGAAGAGATGCAGCTCGGGCTGGTGCTTGACCGGAAGGTGTGCCGGGACGATGCCATGAAACTCATCGCACGCTATCAGGGCCGCTTGTACGACCCGGAATTGGCGGACAAATTTCTGGAAATGTTACGGACACTGGCCCCCGACGTGGAAAAGCATGACCCCGCAATCGAAAGGCTCGACGTCCTCCGCCTTGAACCCGGAATGACGCTGGCCCGAAACCTCTACTCTGCCTCAGGTATGCTGTTGCTCAACGAAGGAAAGCAACTGACGGCCTCACTGATAGACAAGCTGGCAACCTTCGAGAAGGTCGAGCCCAATGGCCATCGGTACACCTTGTACGTGTACCGAAACGAAAAGGAAACGGAGCCACAGCAATGATCAAGATTCAGTTAGTCGACGACGAACCCAACATCCTCAACGCATTGCGTCGGCTACTTCGGGCGCAGGACTGGGAAATCCATGCATTCGACAACGTCGAGAGTGCCCTGGGCGGTCTTTTGGAGCATGAGTTCGCGGTCATAATCTCTGACTATCAAATGCCAACTGCCGATGGAGTCACCTACCTGCAATTTGCCAAGCAGCGCCAGCCCGACGCTATCCGACTGGTACTCAGCGCTTACGGTGACCGGAACTCAATGATCAAAGCCATCAACCAGGCTGAAGTGTACCGTTATCTGTCGAAACCCTGGGACGATTATGAAGTCATTGCGGCTATCCAATCGGCCATTGACCTATACCAACTGACCCGGGAAAACCGTCGGTTACGCGAAGAGAACAACAGCCAAAAGGCTCAAATCAAAGCCAGGGAGGAGGAGTTACTGCGACTGGAGCATGAACACCCGGGCATTACGAGGGTCCAGCGGGACGCCGATGGCTCTGTACTCATTGGAAACGACCGGTAGCGAAAAGGATTCCCATGTCCGAGTTCAGTCCTGACGAGAACAAGTTGACGCTCAAGCTGGTTTTTTACGGTCCCGCTCTCAGTGGAAAAACCACGAATCTGATGCAGCTGCACACCTTGCTCAACCCGGAGCGAAAAGGCGAGCTCATGGTGCTCGAAACCCGCGACGACCGAACGTTGTTCTTCGACATGCTCCCCATTGGCTTGCGATGCTCCTCCGGACTCAACCTAAGACTGAAACTGTTCACTGTACCTGGACAGGTTCAGCATGACAGCACCAGAAAAGCGGTTCTATCCCGGGCCGATGGCGTGGTTTTTGTAGCCGACTCGCAGCCGTCCCAAGTCGACAACAATGCCGTTGCGTTTGGGAACCTGGAGGAGAATCTGGAAAAAGTCGGGATCGACATCGAAAGCCTGCCCTTGGTCATTCAGTTCAACAAGCGTGACCTTCCCGGCGTAGTCGATGAAACCGAACTGCATGACATTTGGGCAGAAACGCCCTGGGCACCTCCAATTATGGCATCGGCGTTGAATGGTAAGGGCGTCGTCGAAACCTTTAGCTGTCTTTTGGATCGGCTCTATTCCGTGATAGACCAACAGTTCGACCTCGAGCGCCAACACGGCATTGGTCGGGCGGAATTCATCAATGGACTCAGTCGGGTAGGTGTCGGTTCCCTATGCTGAAATTCGACGACGATCCAAATCTCAGCGACCTACTTTCAAAGGAACAACTCGACCGTTTAGAGAAAACGCTGGGAGCTCTTTGCGGCCACCCCTTCAAGATTCTCGACCACCCCAGGCCACACACCTCGCCAATCGAGTTCAATCTGGAGGCCATCGCCTGGTTGTCGGGAGGTGACTCCCAGGACATACGCACGCACGCCGCAGAGCTGGTTTCTTTTTTTCTTTTTTTTGTCGCCAAGTATCGACTGGCCGCCAATATGCACCATGATGTCACCCATGCGAGCTACGCCGAACTGCAACGACAAAACGAGGCGCTCACCGCCTCCGAGGCAAAATACCGGCAACTGTCGGACCAGCTCCAGGAACAGGTGGAGCAGCAGGTTGCCATCATCGATAAAACCCGTCAGAAACTCTATGAAACGGCACGATCCCGGTCGGTCGGGCACCTGGCCGCCGGGATTGCCCATGAAATCAACAACCCGATCGGATTTATCAGTAGTAACCTTCGGGCTGCCGGAGAGTATGTCTCCGAACTTGAGGGTGCCCTGCCCGAAACCCGACATAACAGCGAACTTCTCCGCGACTTCAAAGACTTGATCGCCGAATCACTCAACGGCACCAGCCGAATTGCCAGCATCGTTTCTGACCTGAAAACGTTCTCCAATATTGATCAGGACAATCATTCCCGGTGCAATATCAATGCGCTGCTGCGCAGCGCCATCCACATGGCCCAAACCGCGCACGGCTCCGAGCTCAACATCCAGGCACAACTGGACGACGTCCAGGATATTCCCGGCTACCCGGCGAAGCTGTCCCAGGCTTTTTTCAACCTGTTGGACAACGCAGCCCACGCCATCAAAACCACAGAATCGGGCCTCCGCGAAGGCCAAATTCTGGTGAAAACCAAGGAGGACAGTTTGGGCATCCATGTAATCGTTCAAGACAACGGTTGCGGCATTCCGGATGCCAACCTGGATCAGATCTTCGATGCCTTCTTTACAACGCGTCCGGTCGGATCCGGGACGGGGCTGGGACTGACCGTAGCCAGAGACGCCGCTCAGGCGCATGGCGGAGAGATCATAGTTGAAAGCAAAGAACACATCGGAAGCCGGTTTACGATGACCGTTTCTGGCGCCACGGGGTCCTGAATGACGAAACGCTACGCATCTTTGTTCCACGGCAAAACCGCCGATTCGCCGGAGCCGCCGAAAACCGTCGAAAAAAAGTCCCCCTATCGCATGCTGCTGGTCGATGATGAGCCTCACATCCTTGCCTCCCTGAGGCGGGTGTTCCAGCAAGAAAATTATGAGCTTCTGTTTGCATCCAGTGGTGAGGAGGCTCTGCAGATTCTGGCGCAGAAGCCGGTTGAGCTGATCATGACCGACTTCAAAATGCCCGGAATGACCGGGAGCGAACTTCTGCAGGAAGTGCGCAAACTGTGGCCGCAAACCATGCGCATCATGCTCACCGGGCACGCCAACACCGACGCGGTGATGGGGTCGATCAAAGATGGGGCCGTTTACCGGTTCATCCTCAAACCGTGGAACGATGACGACCTGCGCCTGACCATTGCCTTGGCTTTAGAGCAGCACGAGCTGGTCCAGCGCACCAAGGCACTGGAAGCACAAACGCAGAAGCAAACCAAAGATCTCGAAACAATCAGCAAATTAACAGCAACCAACCGAAGCCAGTTGGCGATCTTGCTGCACAAAAAAGGCTGGTTGAACTCACAACAGATCCAGCAACTGCATCGCGAAATGCAAAGTCAGAAAACTCCGGTGGTAAGACAGCTGCTGAAACACGAGTGGGTGGATTTTAAGAAAGTCTTTGCGCTGCTTCGCGATGAGATGATGTTTGAAGAAATCGATCTACGCGAGCTTCAGCCCGATCCATCGTTGCTATCACTTGTGCCACAAAGCGTTTGTACTCGCCAACTGGTATTGCCTCTGCGGGTAAGTGGACAGCGGTTGCGATTGGCCATGGTCGACCCCATGGACATCAATTTGATCGACGAATTGGGCTTCATTACCGGTTACACCATTCATCCGGTGCTGTGTGAAACCGCCCAAATGCAGGCCAAACTCGCGGAGACCTTTGGCGAGACCAGCAACCTCGATGACTTTGCCACCAAGGTTGGCAACGACGATCCATTCGAGGGTATCGAGATCATTCTCGACGAGGACACCGACCAAGAGTCTCTGGAACAGTTGCTGGGTAGCTCGGAGGAGCCTCCCGCTATTCGTCTGGTGAATGCCATCGTTCTGGAAGCGCTGCGCCTTGGAGCCAGCGATATCCATATTCACCCGAGAACAAAATCCCTGGTGGTCCGGTATCGCATTGACGGGGTGTTACAGGACAAAATCCAAATCCCGACCAGCCTGCTCATGTCAGTGGTGTCTCGCATCAAGGTCATGGCGGAACTGGATATCACTGAACGACGTCGGCCTCAGGATGGCCGGATCACAGTAAAAACGCCCATGCGTATCGTGGACCTTCGCATTTCGACCCTGCCGACCATAAACGGAGAGAAAGTCGTCATGCGGGTTCTGGAGCGTCAGTCTGCCGCGCAGTCCCTGGAAGACATGGGTTTGTCCGACCATAACCTGAGCCGGCTCAAACACGTCGTCGCCAAACCGCAAGGAATCATTCTCGCTACCGGCCCCACCGGCAGTGGCAAAACCACAACTCTGTACGCCCTGCTCCAGCACAACGCCTCGCCGGAGCGAAACTACGTCACCATTGAAGACCCTGTCGAGTTTCATGTTGACATGGCCGGACAGGTCCCCGTGAAAGACCGCATCGGCCTGGATTTCGCCAGTGTACTCAGAGCAATTCTCCGTCAGGACCCTGACGTCATTTTGCTGGGTGAAATCCGCGACGAAGAAACCGCCGATGTCGCCTTTCACGCCGCCATGACCGGTCACCTGGTTTACTCCACGCTGCACACCAGCTCTGCAGCGGCCACCGTGGCAAGGCTGCTAGATCTGGGACTAAAACCGTTTGTTCTGGCTTCCGCGCTGGAGGCGATCATCGCCCAACGTCTGGTTCGACGAATCTGCAGGTTCTGCCGCATAGAGAGCGAGCGGCCCACGGACGTATTGAGGCAATTGGGGGGCGAGTTCAAAGACTGCGAGTTCACGTTTTTCAAAGGCAGGGGCTGCGAAAAATGCCACAACGGCTACAGCGGTCGGGTTGCCATTCATGAAGTCCTCACCATGAACGAAAAACTGCGGGCGGCAATTACCGGGGGCGCGAGCGCGATCCAGATCGAATCGTTGGCCAAAGAACACGGTATGAACACGCTTCTGGATGATGCCCTGGAAAAGCTGCGGGATGGCCTCACCACGGCCGAGGAAATACTCAGACTGTTAGGACCACAGGTGCTGGATGTTTAAGGCATTGAAACGCCCAGAAGTTTGGTACTGTTACGCGCTCACACTCGCCGTTGCGCTGGGCTTGGTCAGTGCAGCCGCACTTTACGATTACATCCAACACGATGCGACACCTCTCGGGCGGCTTCCAATGCGGGTGAGCGGATGCCTTCTTGGTCTATTGCTATCTGGCTCGATAATTTCGCTGCTCAAGAGAAAAAGGACGCTATCCAAACTTTTCGCTGGCACAACGGCACTGGTGGCCAGTCTATTTTGCCTTACGTCGCTCATAAACCTCGATCACCTGGAAAGCATTAACCCGGCAAACCCCTTATTCATGGTGGCAATTCTGCTTATTGCTATCAGCACTCTGCGTGCGGTGAATACCACTCATAGCCGATACGCCAGTATTTGTTCAGCAGCGATTGTTGTAAGCCTGGGATTCCTCTCGCTACTCTCCCGGGCGTACGACGACTTGGCCATGTTTACACTTGGCAGTACTCCTGAGGCAACTATTCTGGCAAGTCTTCTGCTCATCTTGACTGGCATCCTGCTTCCCTTTCTTCCCCATTTATATAAATTAAACGTCACGGATTATTTTCCATCCCTTCTAACACTGAGTTTGTTGGGCGTCGGCGTTGCCACCCTCAGTTGGCACACTCTTCGTATTGAACAAAGTCGCAACCTTCTCGAACGGGCTGAAATCCTCGCTAATGAGGTTCATCAATCATACGAACACGCCTATGAAGACCGCACGCTTCTGATAAATCGCTTGGCAGGACGTTGGGCGATGTTGGAAGGCAATGATTTAGAGCATCTTTGGCAACAGGAGGTCCAAACCTATCTCCGAGACTATCCGGATATTACCTACCTTGCGTTGCTTGAGCCCAATTTCCAAACCCGTTTTGCCAAACCCAGAGATTCTGATTCTCAATCTGGTCTCAACCCGCTCTTCTCTAACCCGGTGATGTTCCGCTGGCTGAACAACGCTGTTAGTACTGGGTCACAACGGATGAGCCCGCCCTATTTTGACGCGTTTGGGAACTATCACTTGGCGTTGGCAATTCCTTTGGACAATGACTCTGCTCATACGCCCAGCATACTGGCCGTCTTCGACTTTAAAAAACTGTTCGATAAGGCATGGGTGAGTAACACACACTCTCTGGATTTCAGACTCTCATTCGAGCATTCGGTTGTTTTCGACACTTCGCCCAATATCTCTTCGGACATGGCATTGCCGCTTGCCTCACAGACAATGGACGGCGGGGATTGGCTAATTGAAATTTATGCTCCGCGAAAGCCAATGACCCCGGGCGACGTCTATTTTCCACCGACCAGCTTATTTACCGGGCTTGCAGTAAGCTTCCTGCTCCTGCTCAGCTACCTTTTCTTCAGGCAATCCGATGAGCGTGCGGAAGGGTTGGCACAACTCAATGAAACACTGAGCAACCTCTTCGAAAAAGAGCAAAAACTCCGATTCACCAATGATCGAACTATGCAGTTCTCTCGGGATATTCTTGCTTCGCTCTCGGCAGAAGGAGTAATTACGGCTGTAAACCCCGCGTGTCATAGCGTCCTTGGCTATTCTCCGGCTGAGGTAATTGGTCGAAAATATACTGAGCTGATGGCGACCGAGGACATAGAAACAACGGAGACAAGGTTCTATCAATTGGTTGCTGGTGACGACTCTGTGTCCACCGACTTTAGCACTCGTTTTGTACGCAAAGACGGTCAGTCAGTCATAATTTCATGGACAGCGGCTTGGTCAGAGCTTGATCAAACACTGTTTTGCGTCGGCCGGGACATGACCGCAAGCCACGAGGCCACAAAGCAAGTCCGACTGCTCGCAGATCGCCTCGCCACCATTTTCGAGAGCATTACGGACGCTGTTTTCACCTTAGACCACCAATGGCGCTTCACTTATGTCAACAGCAAATCTGAGGAACTGTTGCAGGCCCCCAGAGATCAGCTCCTTGGAAAATCAATCTGGACAGCTTTTCCCGACGCCATCGGTAGCACATTTGATAAAAACTATCGTTTTGCGGTGACAACGGGGGAATCGGTATCATTTGAAGCCTATTACGCCCCCCTGAACCACTGGCTAGAGGTAAGCGCCTATCCGTCCGAAGAAGGGCTTACAGTTTATTACCGCCGAATCAATGACCGCAAAGAAGCCGAACAGCGCCTCGCGGCAGCGATGTCCGAGTTGGAGCGCAGCAATCGCGAGCTTGAGGACTTCGCATTCGTGGCGTCCCACGACCTTCAGGAACCGCTGCGAAAAATCCAAACCTTTTCAGACCGTCTGCTGACCAAATCCGATCAATTCGGAACACGTGAGCAAGACTATCTGCAACGCATGCAATCTGCGGCGGCACGCATGCAGCGCCTGATTGAGGATTTGCTGCTCTATTCGAGAGTCGCGACGCGGGGCCAGCCCATGGTGCTGTGCGACACCAGCTCGATTCTGGAGGAAGTCCTGCAGGATCTGGAGACGGCCATCTCGAGGGAAAAAGCCGTCATCCAAGTTGACGCATTACCCAAGATCACCGGTGACGCAACTCAAATCCGCCAGGTATTTCAGAACCTGCTGAGCAATGCGATTAAATTCCACGAACCTGAAAAGCCGGCACACGTTAGGGTTTTTGCTGAGGATGTCGACACCAGTGGTTGGACATTGGTGGTTGAGGACGATGGTATCGGTTTCGATATCCGCTATGCCGACAAGCTCTTCCATCCGTTCCAGCGACTGCACAGCAGGGCCAGTTATTCCGGTACCGGCATCGGGATGGCGATCGTTAAAAAAATACTGGACCGCCATGGCGCGGACATCACCGTAAACAGCGAACCCGGTCTAGGCACCAGCTTCCGAGTTCGTTTCAGGCAACACTCCACGGAAGGCCAACTCGTCGATGCATAAGGTAGGTAGGACACCTCACATTCTTGTTGCCGAGGACGACCCCGATGATCGCATGCTGATCCGCGAGGCGTTCGAAGAAAGCTTCCCTGAGTGCAGCCTGAGTTTTGCGCACAATGGGGTTGAGCTGATGGCATTGCTTGACCGGGTATCTGAAACCAGCTGCACTCCAGATGATAAGGCCCCCGATTTGATCCTGCTAGACCTGAATATGCCTCTAAAAGATGGCAGAAAAGCCCTACAGGAAATCAAATCTGATCCCAGGCTGCGTCATTTAGTAGTGGTGGTCATGACAACCTCCAGCAACGCGGACGATGCTGCATTCTGCCGCCGCCATGGCGCCAACTCCTACATTGTAAAACCCACGAAGTACACCGAGCTGACTGACATCGTCGCATCACTCAAGCGACTGTGGATGAGTCAGAGCCGGTTGAGCGACACGGAATCCTGAGCACCATGACCGAACCAACACTGCGCATCCTACTGATTGAAGACGATGAGGACGATTACCTCATTACCCGGGACATTCTCGAGGACGCGGCCTATGTCCGGACAGAGCTCACCTGGGAGGAAACCCTGGCTGGCGCCCTGTCAGTCCTGGAGACTCGGACCTTTGACGTCGTGCTGGTGGATTTTCGGATTGGCGCAGACTCGGGGCTGGATCTCATCCAGCAAGCGCAGGATCAAAAAATTGCCACACCGTTTATCCTGTTGACCGGTCAGGGCGATAACGAACTGGACGCCCGCGCCGTTTCCCTGGGCGCAGCCGATTATCTGGTCAAAGGCAAACTGGACGGTCACACGTTAGTCCGGAGCATCCGCTACGCCATCGACCGCTCCGTTGCCAATGAGCGATTGGCCAACAGTGAAAAGCACTACCGCATCCTGTTCGAGCACAATCCAGCGCCAATGTGCCTGGTAGCACCGGATTCGGGCCGGCTCGTGGCAATGAACCAGTCGGCCTTGTCCCTGTATGGTGTGCCAGCTCAGGAAACGGGATCCCTGTCACTGGTGGACCTTCGTGTCGGGCATAACTATGCCCTGGAAGCACAGCAGAGCCTGACGCTTCGTGAAGGCCGTTCTCTGGAACACCACCGTTCAAGAACAGGGCGCGAGATGTTCGTGGAGGTTCTCTCCGAAGAAATCGTTCTTGGCGGAACCCAGCTTGATCTGATGATGATTACGGACGTGACCAAGCAGGTCGAGGACACCAACCGTCTGAATTTGCTGCGCCGATGCATCGAATCAAGCTTTAACGGCATTACCATCTGCGACGCCCAGGAACCGGATCTCCCACTGGTGTACGTTAATTCAACGTTCGAGAAAATGACGGGATACGAGCAGAGCGAAGTTATCGGCCGCAACTGTCGATTTCTGCAAGGGGATATTGATGACCCAAGTAACAGCGGGGCTCTTAGAGAGATCCGGGCCGCGCTGACCTCTCAAAGTGAGGCATCGGTGGTTATCAAAAACCTCAAGAAGGATGGCACACCGTTTTGGAACAACCTTTATTTGTCCCCTGTTCGCGACGACTCTAACCGAGTTACCCACTATATCGGAATCCAGAACGACATTTCCGACCACAAAGCTATCGAGAATCAATTGGCGTATAACGCCAGTCATGATGTTCTCACCAATCTGCCGAACCGGGCACTGCTTGAAGACCGACTGGTCCAAGGCGCCCAGGTCGCTGTCAGGTATGGCAGGGTCCTCGGGTTACTGTACATAGGTATCGATGGATTCAAACTGATCAACGAGTCACTGGGACACCGTATCGGCGACCAAGTACTCATTGAAGTTGCGTCTCGCCTCTGTGGACAGATCCGGGAGCGGGATACGGTCGCACGCATTAACGGTGACGAGTTTGCCGTTCTACTTCCAGATTTGGCTCACGCTAACGATGTAGTTTCCGTTGTGGAGGAGGTAACCCGGAAACTGTCTATGCCCTACCGAATTATCGACGAGATCATTCACCTCACTGTAAGCATCGGAATCATAACGACTGACAACACCGTTGAAACTCCCCAAGACCTGATCAAACAGGCGAATCTGGCCATGCACCATGCGAAAGAGCTTGGGCGCAATAATTATCAGTGGTTCAGCACGGCTTTGGACACCAGGGCCCACTATCGGATCCGACTGCGCAATGAGTTACAGGAGGCAATCGAAACCAGCCAGATCCAGGTGTTTTACCAGCCCCTGATAGATGCCCGCACAGGACAAACCAGAAGCATAGAGGCCCTCGTCCGCTGGGAACATCCCACCAAAGGCATCATGCCCCCGGGCGATTTCGTCCCGCTGGCCGAAGAAACTGGACAAATCATCGAACTGGGCGCCGCAGTGTTGAAGCAAGCCTGTCGCGATATTGTGGCGCTGCACGCCTCGGGCTACAAAGAATGCTCAGTCTCCGTAAACGTGTCCCCGACTCAGCTCAGAAAAGCGGGGTTCGCAGACACAGTTCGCGACGCATTGGTGCAATCGGGCCTTGCGCCGGAAAACCTCGAACTGGAAATCGTTGAATCTGCGGTCCTCTACGACGCCGATCAAGTAATCTCGACACTCAACGATCTCAAAGGTCTGGGCGTGCGCATTGTCATCGATGATTTTGGGACCGGATTCTCAAGTCTGAGCTACCTCAAGCTGTTTCCGGCTGATAAGATCAAAATCGATCGGTCGTTCATCAAAGACGTCATTCGTGATCGCAGCGATGCCGCGATTACCCAGGGTGTCATTTCCATGGCACACCACCTTCGCCTGGACGTGGTGGCCGAAGGTGTCGAAACCGATGCCCACGCTGCTTTTCTGCGCCGACATGGTTGCGACCTGCTGCAGGGTTTCTTGTTCTCCAGACCGATGCCGTTTACGCAGCTTAAAGAATTTATGGTCGCAAACCAGCAGCACCTCAGAGATACCAAGACGCCGAATGCTGAAGAAGCGTCGGGGAAAACCCTTCTGTTACTCGACGATGAAAGCAATATTCTCCGGGCCTTGGTCCGGGTGTTCCGACGGGATGGTTATCAGATTCTGTCGACCACCAGCGTTCAGGAAGCCTTCTCCTTACTTGCCGCCAATGAGGTTCAGGTCATCATCTCTGACCAGAGAATGCCTGAAATGTCCGGCACCGAGTTCTTCAGTCGAGTGAAGGCGATCTACCCGAATACCGTGCGCATCATCCTATCCGGATACACCGATCTTAAATCAGTGACTGAGGCCATTAACGAAGGGTCTATCTATAAATTCCTGACCAAGCCTTGGGATGACAAGCAGATTCGGGAGCAGATTGGCCAAGCCTTCAGGTTCCACGCCTCACTCCACAGCTAAACACCGGTCCGTTGCTTCAAAGCCACGCCTGCATCCAGTCCACCAGCCAGGGCACGACCAGTGCCGTGGCAAAAGCCGACAGCGCCATGGCCAGCCCGGAGAAGGCTCCCATCTGGGAACTGACCTGAAACGCCCGCGCGGTGCCAATGCCGTGGGCGGCCACGCCCATGGCGATGCCCTTGGCGGCGTCGTCCTTGACCCGGATCCACTCGAACAGCTTGGTGCCCAGCACCGCCCCGGTGATTCCGGTCGCCACCGTCAGCACCGCGGTCAGTGACGGCAGGCCGCCAATCTTCTCGGAGATGCCCATGGCCACCGGCGCGGTCGCCGATTTCGGTGCCAGGGACATCTGGATTTCGGGGGAGCCTCCCAGCAGCCAGGCCAGGCCGATGGAGCTGCCGGCGGCAATCAGCACCCCGCACACCAGGGCGATGGACACCGGCAGCCAGAGCTGGCGCAGCCGGGAGAACTGCTGGTACAGAGGCACCGCCAGGGCGACGGTGGCCGGCCCGAGCAGGAAGTGGACAAACTGGCCGCCCTCGAAATAGTCGTCGTAGGAGGTGCCGGTCACCAGCAGCAGGGCAATAAGCAAGGCCACCGAGGTGACCACGGGGTTCATCAGCGGATTGGACTGGGCGCGCAGATACAGCCGGTACGCCAGCCCATAGGCCACCAGGGTAATGGTCAGGCCCAGCAGCGGTGAGGTCGCGAGGTAAACCCAGATGTCTTTCAGACCCGGTTCGGTCATGACTCGCCCCCCTCGGATCCGCCTTGGCCAGGCGGGCGCGCCAGCCAGCGGCTGGTCAGTTGCATGATCAACGCGGTGGCAATCATGGTGATCACGGTGCTGAGCAGCAGCGCCAGGGTGATCGGCACCCACTCGTCGGCAATGCGGCTGAAGTGCGCCATCATGCCCACGCCGGCCGGTACGAACAGCAGGGACAGATGCGCCAGCAGCGCCGAGGATGCCTGCTCGATCGGCTCTGGGGTGTGGCCGCGAATCCACAGAGTCAGGAACAGCATCACCATGCCGAGCACCGGTCCCGGTATCGGCACCCCGGCCAACCGAACGGTCACCTCACCCACCAGCTGGTACACCAGCAGGAGCGTTATTCCATTGAGAAACTGCATCGCCCGGCTCCACCCATCGTGATTGTTTTTTGAAAAGCATAGTCACTCGGCGCGGGTGTGGATACTGAACGGAAGTCGGACGAGAAATGTCACAGAAAAGGGAACTTTCCCGGCTCGTTGTTCGTGAACCGATCTGTATATTCAGTATACTTGCAAGCAGCAAGTAAAAAACTCATACACTCGTGGAGTACAACAAGGAATGAAACGCCTGGGAACATTGGATGCCTCATGGCTGGCGGTGGAATCTGAAGATACCCCGATGCACGTCGGGAATCTGCAAATCTTCTCACTGCCAGAAGGCGCTCCCGAAACCTTTCTGCGCGACCTCGTCGATAGGATGAAACAAACCGGCGAAGTGGCCCCGCCATGGAATTACAAACTGGCCTGGTCTGGATTACTCGGTCGCCTGGTCGCCCCGGGCTGGAAGGTCGACAAGACCATTGACCTGGATTATCACGTACGCCACTCGGCGTTGCCGCGGCCCGGCGGTGAGCGGGAACTGGGGGTGCTGGTGTCCCGCCTGCACTCCAACCCGCTGGACTTTGACCGACCGCTGTGGGAATGCCATGTGATCGAGGGCCTGGAGAACAACCGGTTTGCCCTGTACACCAAGATGCACCACTCGCTGATCGACGGCATCAGCGGGGTTCGGTTGATGCAACGGGTGCTGACCACCGACCCGGACAAACGCGACATGCCACCGCCCTGGTCGGTCAAACCGGAGCGTCGTCGTAGCAGCAAGACTGACGCCGAGGCCAGCATCACGGCCGCCCTGGCTCAGGCCAAGGACGCGCTTAAACTGCAGGCCGACATGGCCCCGCGCCTGTGGCAGGCCGGCAGTCGCCTGGTGCACTCGGTTCGCCATCCGGAAGACGGGCTGACCGCGCCCTTCGTCGGCCCCGTGTCCAAGATCAACCACCGGGTCACCGGCCAGCGCCGGTTCGCCACCCAGCATTACCAGCTCGATCGCATCAAGGCCCTGGCCGGCGCCACCGGCGGTTCCCTGAACGACATTGTGCTGTACCTGTGCGGCACCGCCCTGCGCCGGTTCCTGCTGGAGCAGGATGACCTGCCGAAAACCGCCATGACGGCGGGCATACCCGTCAACATCCGGCCGTCGGATGACCAAGGCACCGGCACCCAGATCAGCTTCATGATTGCCTCCCTGGCCACCAACGTCGATGACCCGCTGAACCGGTTGCAGGAGATCAAGGCCTCCACCCGGCGGGCCAAGGAACACCTGCAGAAGCTGCCCAAGAGTGCCCTGACCCAATACACCATGCTGCTGATGTCGCCGTACATCCTCCAGCTGATGTCGGGCCTGGGTGGTCGCATGCGGCCGGTGTTCAACGTCACCATTTCCAACGTACCTGGCCCCCAGCGCACCCTCTACTACGAGGGCGCCAAACTGGAAGCCATGTACCCGGTGTCGCTGATTGCCCACGGTGGCGCCCTGAACATCACCTGCCTGAGTTACGACGGTTCCCTGAACTTCGGCTTCACCGGCTGCCGCGACACCCTGCCCAGCATGCAGAAACTGGCGGTGTACACCGGCGAGGCCCTGGATGAACTGGAAGCCCTGGTGATTCCGCCGCAGCCCAAGAAGCCGCGGCGGCGGAAAAGCGCCGCCAAGGGCGCCGAGGCCTGACCCCGGCACTCTTGCCCCGGGTTGCCCGTAAGGGAGCACTTAACCCCGGGGGCTCTCCCAATTGGCCGCGCCCACAAAGATCAGTTGCAGGAAGCGGGTGGTCCGCTTCCTGATCTGGTCGATCTGGTAGTCGTCGTCCGCCGACACCCCAAGCAGGTCGGTCAGGCTGAACGCCACACTCCGCACCACCAGGTCGCAGGTCATGTCCAGGTCGGCGTCACTCAGGTGGTCCGCCAGCCGTAATCGCCGCAGGTCGTTGGCCAGCTCACTGGCAAAGAAACGCATCTCGCTGCGGATGCCGTCCTGCACCGCCCGACTCTCACCCGCCAGCCCCTGGGCCATGAACATAAAGAAATTGCGATTGGCCTGGGCATGGGCGGTGAAGATCCCCACCGACTCCTCGATCAGTTTGTCCGCCTGCAGGGCACTGGCCCGGGCCTCACGCATCATGCGCCGCAGCACCAGGCCCAATTCGTCCACCAGTTGCAGGCCCAGATCGTCCATGTTGCGGAAGTGCCGATAGAAGGAGGTCGGCACCACCCCGGCCTGCCGGGTCACCTCACGAATACCGAGACTGGCGAAATGCCGACCCTTGCCCACCAGCTCAAGCGCCGCGTTCATCAGCTTCTCCCGGGTTTCCCCCGGCTTTCGTCGTGATCGGTGATCCGCCATACCCTGTGCTCTTCCACTCGGTTACTCCAGGACAACAAGTGTACACATTCCAAAAACCCTGAGTACCTATTTATTGTCATATTGCGCCAATGCACCGGACCCGATTGTCGCCAACAACGTCCATGTGTACAGTCGTACACATTAGTGAACAACTGTACACATGAGTACAGCTGACTGAGTGGAGAAACACCATGTTAGCAAGACAACACGAGCACAAAGCACCCCAGAAACGAGCGCTCCAGTGGCTTGGCAAGCAGCTTTTCAACCGGGAAGACCCGGCTGCCTTTTTTGACCCGCTGCTGGAACAGCTCAATCCCATGTGGGTACAAGAGTACACACCGGCCAGGGTTGAACGGATCCTGCAGGAAACGGCAGACACCCGAACTCTGGTTCTGAAACCGGCCCGGCACTGGTCCGGCTTCGAGGCGGGACAGCATGTAAACATCTGTACCGAGATCGATGGAGTCAGGCACCAGCGCACCTTCAGCCTGTCGAGCTCGCCGGCGCTCTGGCACGCCCAGGGCCGGATCACTCTGACCATCAAGCGCCTGCCTGGCGGCCGGGTCACCAACTGGATTCACGATGAGCTGGAAACCGGCGCGGTGATCGGTCTGGGCGAGGCCTTTGGCGACTTTCAGTTGCCGGCCCAGGCAACGCCACTGCTGTTCCTGGCCGGGGGCAGCGGCATCACCCCGATCCTGAGCATGCTGGAAACCCTGACCGCGGCTGGCGCTTCGGCACCGGCCGCCCTGCTCTACTGCGTGCGCACCGAGAAGGACGTGATCGCCCGGGAAAAGTTGGAAGCCATGGCGGCCCGCCATCCGAACCTGACCCTGACGGTGATCGCCACCAACGCCACCGACAGCCCTCGCTACCTGACCGAGGCGGATCTGGCATCGGTGCCCGGCCTGCAGGACCGCGAGATTTACATGTGCGGCCCGGGCGGGCTGATGGATCTAGCCCTGGCCAGCCTGGACGCGCTCGGTGTTGACGCCCAGCGCGTGCATAAAACCTTTTTTGCCGCCCCAGGCGCCGCCTCTTTGGACGGCACGGATCTGGGCGGCACCGTGCGCTTCGCCAAAAGCGAACTGGAAGTCAGTTCCGAGGGCGACGCCAACCTGCTGGACATGGCCGAAGCGGCCGGTCTCAGCCCCAGTTATGGCTGCCGCATGGGGATCTGTCACCAGTGCAGCTGCAAGAAAACCAGCGGTACGGTCATCAACCGCTTGACCGGAAAAGCCTCCGGCCCGGGCGAGGAGAACGTCCAACTCTGTATCTCCGTTCCACAAGGCCCGGTGACCATCGAGGTCTGACCGCCCAACCGACATTTAGCGGCTGCCCGTGGCAGCCCGAGGAGATTGACCATGAAAACCATGAACGAACAGCGGCTCGCCGAGCTGGAAAACGATCTGAACGCCATTCGCGACGAGGTCTTGGCCGACCTGGGTGAACGGGATGCCCGGTACATCCGCCGCATCGTCCGCCTGCACCGGGGCCTGGAAATTGGTGGCCGGGTGCTGATGCCCTTCGGCTTCATACCGCCCGTGTTCATCGCCGCCACCGCGGCCCTGGGCCTGTCGAAAATCATCGAGAACATGGAAATCGGCCACAACGTGATGCACGGCCAGTACGACTGGATGAACGACCCATCCCTGCATTCACAGACCTACGAGTGGGACACCGTGTGCACCAGCGCGTCCTGGCGCCGCACCCACAACTACGAGCACCACACCTACACCAACGTCATCGGCAAGGACCGGGATTACGGCTACGCGGTGCTGCGCCTGAGCGACGACGTGAAATGGCACCCGGGACACCTGTTCCAGTTCATCAACTACCTGATGCTGTCGGTGCTGTTCCAATGGGGCGTGGGCCTGCACGAGCTGGAGAGTGAGCGCCTGCGGCGCCGGGAAATTACCTGGAAGTCGAAGCTGCCGTTTCTCAAGGAGTTTTTCGCCAAGGGCGGACGCCAGGCGTTCAAGGACTATGTGTTCTTCCCGCTGATCACCTTCCCGGTCGCGCCCATCGTGCTGGCCGGAAACATCGGCGCCAACCTGATCCGCAACCTCTGGTCATCCACGGTCATTTTCTGCGGTCACTTCACCCAGGATGCCGAGACCTTCACCGAGCAGGAGTGCGAGAACGAGAGCAAGGGCCATTGGTACCTGCGCCAGCTGTCCGGTTCCTCCAACTTCACCGGCGGCAAGTGGGTGCACCTGCTCAGCGGGCACCTGAGCTACCAGATTGAACACCACGTGTTCCCTGACCTGCCCGCGCACCGCTATCCGGAGATCTCTGGCAAGGTCCAGGCGGTGTGCCGCAAGCACGGCATCCACTACAACACCGGCAGCTTCGCCCACCAGTACGGCACCGTGCTGAAGCGCATCCTGGCGTTCTCACTGCCCGACCGGCTCCGGGTCAGACTGCCGGTGCAGGGCTTGAATCAGGCGACCTGAAGCAGTCGCAGCAGTTGCGGCCGATGCTGATCCTGGATCACATCGGCCAGGGTGTAGCGGTCCAGAACCTCGAAGAAGGCCCGCAATGCCTCCCCGAACATGGACTTCAAACCGCACACCGGGGCAATCTTGCAGGCGTTGCGGGACGAGAAACACTCCACCATGTTCAGGTCCTGTTCGGTCTCCCGGACCAGCACACCAATGTTGATCTGGTCCGGGGCCATGTCCAGGCGCATGCCGCCTTTCTTGCCCCGAATGGTTTCGATGTAGCCCTTCTTGTTGAGCTGATGCACCACCTTCATCAGGTGGTTCTTGGAAATCTCGTAGCTGTCGGCGATCTCCTGGATCGTCGTCAGGCGCTCACCCTGCACCGCCAGGTAAATCAGGACACGCAGTGAATAATCGGTGTAACGGGTGATGTGCATTCAAAACTCCAGGAAATCGATCGGTTTTCAAAGGTTCACGTAGATAACTCCTATATACGCCGAAGGGCGGCGAGCGGTTCTACTGCCGTAGCCCGGCAGGGGATCGTTAATTGCCCCCCAATCTGCGATACTCGAACCACTGATGACATGCATTTCTTCAGCCGGCAGGACCTACACCCATGGCCAGAAGCACCCTCACTGATCGATTCGGCCGCACCGTCAATTATGTGCGCCTGTCCGTCACCGATCGCTGCGATTTCCGTTGTGTCTACTGCATGGCTGAAGAGATGACCTTCCTGCCCCGCCAGCAGGTGCTCAGCCTGGAAGAACTGGCCCGGGTAGCCCGCACCTTCGTGGATCTGGGCACCGAAAAGATCCGCCTGACCGGCGGCGAGCCGCTGGTGCGCAAGGGCATCCTGGACCTGGTACGGGAGATCGGCAGCTACGGCCTGCGGGATTTCGCGATGACCACCAACGGCGGCAAGCTGACCACCATGGCCGAGCCCCTGCGTCAGGCCGGGCTCAAGCGCCTGAACATCAGCCTGGACTCCCTCGACCCGGACAAATTCCTGCGCATCACCCGCACCGGCAAGCTCCAGCAGGTGCTCGACGGCATCGATGCGGCCAAGGACGCGGGTTTTGAGGGTATCAAGCTCAACACCGTGGTGATGAAGGGCGGGAACGACGAGGAAGTGCCCGAGCTGATCGAGTTCGCCCGGCGCAAAAAGGTGGATATCACCTTTATCGAAGAGATGCCCCTGGGCGAGATCTCCGAGCACGACCGGGGTGAAGCCCTGTGCACCAGTGACGAGGTGCGGGAGATCATCGGTCGCAGCCACGAACTGATCCCGACCCCGGAAGATTCCGGTGGCCCGGCGCGTTACTTCCGAATGGCGGACAGCCCGGTGAAAGTCGGGTTCATTTCACCCCACTCCCACAATTTCTGCGCCACCTGCAACCGGGTACGGGTCACGGTCGAGGGGCGATTGCTGTTGTGCCTGGGCAATGAGCACTCGGTGGATCTGCGACACGTACTGCGCAGTCACCCGGAAAACGATGACAAACTGCGGGAAACAATCATCAGCGCGATGGATCTGAAACCTGAGCGCCACCACTTCTCGAGCGAAGGTGACGTGCAGATCCTGCGGTTCATGAACATGACCGGGGGCTGACATCCGCCGCCCCCGGTTCTGCTCTACCCGATTCAGATAAGATCCTCATCCGAGTCACGAGCTTTGCGCGCATCCCGCACAACCGCTCCGCAGATGACGGCCAACACGCCAAGGGTCAGTGCCGGCCAAACCAGGATGTAAGCTCCGTAAACCAGTTCATTGCTCATTTTGCGCCCTCCGCTACCAGGCTACCGCTATCGTCGAATTCGGCATCGTCGTAGTCACCGACACGCCGCTTGATCAGATCAAAATCGAAACGCTCGCTGCTGATCAGTGTCATTGCCGTGCAAACCACCGCACTCGCACCGTACGCAGTGAGCGATGCTACCAGGACCATGTAATCGCGCAGGAAACCGGTCGCGAAGATCAGCATGGCAATCAACGTTAACGCAGCGGCCACAAGGCCGGCCGCACGGCCGAGGAACCCGAACACCATGAGTCCGATCACCACAGCCCCACCGACGGAGGCGAGCACCTCGAATACCGTTACCGTTGCACCGGTCATCTCCAGCAATTCGAAGCGGGCAATGCAGAACAACGCCATGGCAACCACCACCGACCAGGTGAAGGCGGCATTGGTCACCCGATCCCAGTAGCAACTGACAATCACCGGGAACACGATGGCGCCCCAGAGCGCACCCACAAATACCAGCATGACCAGAATATCCAACGAGAAGCTGGCGAAGATCAGCCCGGCAACCGTCGCCACGATCATGGTGATCCGACCAACCAGCATCATCACTTTCGGGTTCGGGTTGTTACGGGCAATGTTCTTGCCGTACACGTCCGCCATCATGATGGTAGACAGGGCGGAAAGGTCGGAATCGGCTGTCGACGACAGTGAACCGATCACCAGGACAAAGAACAGCGCCACGAAGATGGGCGAAAGGTAGGTGGACACCATCTGCGGAATCAGATTGTTCATTTTGCCGTCGATCGGCTCCATACCGACCGAGAGCGCCATCAGGCCAATCATGCCCAGACCGATCACTATCGCACCATAGCCGAGGGTGGCGGTCACGAACGTCGATTTGATATGACTCTCTCGCACGGCGAACAGCCGCTGGGAAATTGTCTGGTTACCGATCGCATAGGCCAACACCGCCACAAAGAAAGGCGCGCCCTGATTCAGGATGGCGTCCATTGAGAACAGATTCGCCTGCTCGTCCGTCATCAACTCAAGACCTTGAACCATGACCTCGGGCCCGCCCGCGGAAAACAGCACGGCAGGAATAATGATGATGGCAATGGCCATCAGCGCCACCAATTGGGCAAAGTCAGTGAACACTGAGGCCCTGAAACCGGAAGTCAGGGTATAGGCCAGCACGCCTACCCCGGCGATCAAGACACCGGCTTCAAACGAGAGGGGCGACAATACCGAGACCAGAGCCCCTGCCGCGGTGAAGTTCACCATCAGACTGATAACGCTGCCCAGGATGTTGGATATCGCCAGAATCATCTGGCTGGACGCGCCATGCCGCGCATGAATCAATTCACCCAGGGTGTGACCGTTGGGCGCCAGTTTCCGGAACCGACGACCGAATGGGTAGATGAAGAGAATCATCAGAGCACCCCAGAGACCGTAGTGGATCGGCCCTGAGACGCCATAGGTATAGCCGGACGTGGCGGCTGCGTAGAAAGATGCAGCCCAGATCCAGGTGGCGGTCATGCTGGCCGCACCCATGCCGAAACCGACATGATGCCCGGCCACCATGAAACCGGAAGTATCCTCTTTGTCCTTTCGGATCAGCAGAGTCAGAAGGTAGGTGCCCCCGTAGAATGCGGCAAGGAGCAACAGTACCGTCAGGGTGGAAAACTGAGTGAATCCGTTCTCGTTCAAATCGTTACCTCTTTTTCGTTTCGACAGCACGCCGTCGGGTGGCACGGACGTAAAAACCCGTGAACCGGAAAGGACGTGTCAGGAAAGCCTCTTTGGGCTGGAAGGCCGCAGGGCGGCGGGGGCGTACGAGCCCCGGAATAAGGGCTGGCTAAGGAAAAGTCAGGAGCGCCAGTAGCTTCGCAAAATACTTTGATGTCATTAGTTTAACGGGTCCCATTAACCAGAGTTCGGGCGAGGCCAGAGTGCATTCCGGAGCTTGCGGTCAGTGCCGATAGCGTTTCCGAAAGACTATAACTGGCTTATTTTAAAGGTTAATCATCCGGAGCGTCGGATGCGGAGCTGAAAGACTCTACGCAAGTAGGATAAGACAGTCCAGTTTTTAGACCACTTAAAATTAGTGTGCGATGATCCAATCTATCGCTTTTGCCCTATGCGGGTGCCTTGGAATTTACATCTGAACCGGGCTTGTACCTGCCGCGTAACGTTGAGATCTTTTCCAGACTATCGCAGCCACCCGGAGCATCGCCCCATGGCCAACCTGATCCTGATTCTGGGCGACCAGCTCACACCGGTCATCAGTGCCCTCGACGACGCCGACAAATCGAGCGACCGCATCGTGATGGCCGAGGTCCACGACGAAGCCAGCTACACCAATCACCACAAGAAGAAGCTGGTGCTGCTGTTCAGCGCCATGCGCCACTTCGCCCAGCGGCTGCAGGACGACGGCTGGGACCTGCACTACCAGCGCTACCATCCGGACAACAAGCACCAGAGTCTTGAGGCGGTGATTGCGGATCAGGTGCACGCGTTCAAACCGGAGCGGATCGTCACCACCGAGTGCGGGGAATGGCGCCTGCACGCGCAGATCAGCGAGTGGCACAAGACCCTCGGGGTGCCGGTGGAGATTCGCCCGGACAGCCGCTTCGTGGCCAGCAAGCAGGAGTTCGCTGACTGGGCCGAGGGCCGCAAGCAACTGCGCATGGAATTCTTCTACCGGGAGATGCGGCGCAAGACCGGGCTGCTGATGGATGCGGACGGCAAACCCGAGGGCGGGGAATGGAACTACGATGCCGACAACCGGCGTAAGTGGACGGGCAAACCGGCGGCGCCTGCGCCCTTCCGGATCGAACCGGACGCCACTACCCGGGCGGTCATCGAGCTGGTGGACGAGCATTTGTCCGACCACTTCGGCACCACCGAGGATTTTCATTTCGCGGTGACCGCCGAGGACGCCGAACAGGCCCTGGCCCATTTCATCGACTTCGCCCTGCCCTGCTTCGGCGATTTTCAGGACGCCATGTCCGACGACGAGGACTGGCTGTTCCATTCCATCCTGTCGCCCTACATCAACTGCGGACTGCTGGATCCGCTTGCGGTCTGTGAGGAAGCGGCCCAGGCCTGGTACCGTGGCCAGGCGCCGATCAACGCGGTGGAGGGCTTCATTCGCCAGATCATCGGCTGGCGCGAATTCGTCCGGGGCATCTACTGGCTGCACATGCCCGACTACGCCCGGGAAAACCGGCTCGGCAACACCCGCGAGCTGCCCTGGTTCTACTGGACCGGCGACACCCGCATGCGCTGCATGCACAAGGCGATCGACGCCACCCGCCGCAACGCCTACGCCCACCATATCCAGCGCTTGATGGTCACCGGCAATTTTGCCCTGCTGGCCGGGGTAAAACCCGAGGACATCTGCGACTGGTACCTGGCGGTCTACGCCGACGCCTACGACTGGGTCGAGCTGCCCAATGTGCTGGGCATGGTGATGCACGCCGACGGCGGCTACCTGGGGTCGAAACCCTACGCCGCCAGCGGCAAGTACATCCAGCGCATGTCCGACCACTGCAGCAACTGCCACTACAAGGTCAACAAGAGCACCGAGGACGACGCCTGCCCCTTCAACGCCCTGTACTGGCACTTCATCGACCGCCATCGGGACGACTTCGCCAAGAACCCGCGCATGGGTATGATGTACCGCAACTGGGACAAGCAGAAGCCGGAGCGGAAGGAAGCGCTGCTCCAACGGGCCGAGCAACTATTGATCAACATCGAGCAGCTGTAACGCCCTTTGCTATGGGCGTCACGGCAGAGTGACCGGGGGCCGTCTACACTGGAACGGCTGTTAACAATAACCAACGCAGACCGTCATTATGGTGTTACGACCAGCCGCTCTTGGCCTGCTTGGCGTGTTTGCCGTCTCCGTGTGCCAGGCCCAGGCGCCCGCGCTCGATCTCTTCACCTACGAAGCGCCGCCGCACCAGGTGAACCAAGCCGACGATCTGGGCCGGACCCGCGCGGTTGGTGAGACGGTCGACACCGTCATGTGCGCCGCCGGCCGCTCCGGCCGGACCACCCGGGTGCGCGTCACCCCACCCAATCGGGCACTCTACTCGCTGCGACGCAATCTGATTGACGGCTACTTTGCCATTGATCCCTCGCCCGAGCTGGACGCCATCGCGACCCGCACCGACCCGGTCGCCCTGGCCAAATGGTATTTCTTCAGTGCGCGCGAGGGCATCGACCTGCGCCATGCCCGAATTGGCGTGGTGGCTGGCAGTCACGAGTCGAGCTGGCTGACGCATCAGGGCTACGAGATCGCGTTGAGCGTGGCGACCCCGAGGCAACTGGTGGCCCTGCTCCGGCTCAATCGGATTGACGCCGCATTGATGGACGAGCAGGTCATGGCCGGCCTGAACGTGGACACCGAGGGCCCGGGCGCCGATCTGCATTCCCGCTTTGTGCGCTTCGCCCCCCTGTACCTGTATTTCAGCGACCGCTTCACCCGGGCCGCGCCGGAGTTTGCCGGGCGCTTCAACCGGTTTCTGCCAGGCTGCATGAAAACCGCGCTGAATCTGTCCGACAGCGAACAGGCTTTCCTGCGCCAGCAAGCCCGAAAACTGCTGATGGAGCTCAATGCCAGTGTCAGTCTGGACCGGGCGCTGACCGACGGGCCACGCCTGCCCACCTTTGCCGACATCCTGAACATCGACAAACAGTGGCAGGCCCTGGCTCCGGACCAGTCGGTACCGCTGGCCGACCAGCTGCTCACCCTGCCCGCTTCCCGCGCCCTGCGTGCGTGGCAGGACAGCCACCGGGGCCTGGTCACCGAGGCCCTGCTGATTACCAAGAGCGGTACCCTGGCGGCCATGAGCCAGCTCACCTCCGATTACTGGCAAGGGGATGAAGCCAAGTTCCGGGAAAACATCCGCAAAGCGGTGACCGCACGGTTCGAGGAATCCGACCTGTACCTCTCTCCGGTGCGCTACGACGCCTCCACCCGGCAGTTCCAGGTCATGGTCAGTGCGCCGCTGAACGCCTCGGATGGCTCCGGCAACACCGGGGTGATCGCGCTCGGCCTGAACATCAGCCAGGCACTCCAGGGGCTGGAGCGCTAGCGCGGGTTACGGCGGGCCGATCTCGCACGCCAGCACCAGGGCCCAGAACTCGGAGAAATCGTTGACCACCACATCCGGCTTGTCCGGGTGCTTGTGGGTACCGGGGAAAATCCGGTTCAGCCAGGGCTGGTCCCACTGGGCGCCGTTGAAGAACACCGAGGTCATGCCCGCCCGCTTGGCGGCAATCACATCGGTGGTGCTGTCGCCCACGTACCAGACGCTCGGGTCCGGCGGGTAGTCCAGCTTCTGCACCGCCAGCAGGAGCTGGTCCGGGTGCGGTTTGCGCAGCGGGGTGTCGTCGCCGCAGACGTTGACGTCGAACAGGTGGGTCCAGCCGGTGTCCTCCACCGCCGCCAGTTCGTGTTCGAAGAATTCCCGGTCCCTGTTGGTGATCACCCCCACCTGCATGCCCAGCCGGCGCAGTCCCTCCAGCACTTCCCGCACCTTAGGCTCGAACGCCTTCACGGTGCCGTAGTGATTGCGGTAATGCTCGTTGAAGGCCCGGTGGGCGATCTGCTTCGCTTCCTGGTTGTCGCCGAACAGCACCTCGAAGATGTCGGTGCGAGAGATCTTGCGGTCGGCCTTCACCTTCGGGTGCAGGCGCGCGAATTCCCGCACGTAGGCCACCAGGCGAGCGTCTTCGGGGGTCTTGCTGTCTTCGGGCGCCACCATGCGGTCCATCAGCTCGAGCTTGTGGAAGTCCGGCAGCATGTCGTCGACCGCGTGATACATGGCATCCAGGGTGTCCACCAGGGTGGCGTGCCAGTCGAACAGCACCACCGACGGCCGGATGAGCTTGACCACCGCCGGGTGCCAGTCGGCCTCGATCCGGGGTTCCGGCCTCGGTGGTGGCGGGAACGGCCGCGGCCGCACTTCCGCCGGCGCCCGCTCGAACGCCTCGGGGTGGTCCCGCTCAAGCAGGGCCAGCAGGTCGAGCAGGTCCTCAAAACTGTCGAGTATGGCCGTGGGCGCGTCCCGGAAGGAGAACCAGCTGTCGATGCGGGTCGGCTCCCAGCAGGCCCCGTTGTAGAACACGCCGGCGACCCCGGCCTTGCTCGCGGTCAGCATGTCAACGTAGCTGTCGCCCACGTACCAGGCGTGGGCGTTCGCCGGCAGCCCCAGTTTCTCCAGGGTCTTGAGGATTACCTCCGGGTCCGGCTTGTACTCGGTGACGTCGTCGGCGCACACGGTGGCGTCGAACAGGTGTTGCCAGCGGCCCTCGTCCACGGTCACCAGTTCCTTGTCCAGGAACTCGCGGTTGCGGTTGGTGGACACCGCCAGCTTGATGCCCATGGCCTTGAGCGCAGACAGGTATTCGTAAGCGCCCGGCTGGAAGGGTTTGACCCGGCCAAAATAACGGCGATAGGCCTCGTTGTAGGCCTTGTGGGCAATCAGCTTGGCGTCGCGGTCGTCGCCGAAGATGGCGTTGAAGATGTCGGTGCGGGACACCCGGCGCTCGGCCAGGATGCGCGGGTGCAGGCGCCGGAATATGCGGATGTAGCGCACCAGTCGGGCGTCGTCCGGGGTCCGGCACTTGTCCTCCGGCAGCAGCCGCTCCACCAGGTTCAGATCCTCCAGCTGCGGCAGCATGTCTTCCATGGCGCTGAACATGGCGTCGTGGGTGTCCACCAGGGTGCCGTGCCAGTCAAAAATCAGCACCGAGGGCGCCGCAATGGATTCGCTGAATCGGGCCATCCTGTGTCTCCGGGTACAAGCGGTTTTTGTTGGTGTTGTGCTTCCAAAGATAAACCCAGTTGCGCCGGCTTGCACACCTGGGTTGGGTTGGCCGGCGCGGTTGATCCTCCTCCGCCCGGCCAGCGTACCCACCGATACTGTCATTGAACTGGATCCCGTGCCGTGCACCAGAAACCTCACCTGCCCACCAAAACCTGCCCGGTCTGCGAGCGGCCCTTCGCCTGGCGCAAGAAATGGGCGAAGGACTGGGACTCGGTGCGTTACTGCAGCGAACGCTGCCGACGCAACCGCAAGGCCGGGTCATGACCACCCTGGTGTGGTTCAAGCGTGACCTGCGGGTGCACGACCATGCGCCGCTGGCGGCCGCCGCGGAGCTCGGGGAGCCGATTATCCCGCTCTACGTCATTGAGCCGGACTACTGGCAACTGCCGGACACCTCGGCCCGACAGTGGGCCTTCATTGAGGATTCCCTCGAGGATCTGCGCCGGCAACTGCGCCGGCTCGGCGGTGACCTGCTGGTGATGGCCGGGCCAATCACCCAGGTGCTGGACCGGCTGACCCGGGACTACGACATCCAGCGGGTGTTTTGCCACCAGGAAACCGGCGGCGAGTGGACCTATGACCGGGACCTGGCGATGATCGACTGGTGCCAGAGCCGGGGCATCGAATTCCAGGAATGGCAGCAGTTCGGTGTGGTGCGGCGGCTGCGGGATCGAGACCTCTGGGACAAGGCCTGGTCGCACCTGATGAGGCAAGCCCCGCAAGCCGCGCCCTCGCCGTTGACGGTCCCGGACGGCTTGGGCGCACTGGCGACCACGGCCTCACCGCCGGACCTGGCCGACCCCGCGCCCTGCCCGGACCGCCAGCGGGGCGGCAGCCAGCGCGGTGAGAAGCTGCTGGCGTCGTTTCTTGAGCGTCGTTGCGTCGGCTACCAGTACAACATCTCGAGCCCGAACACCGCGGTACGCGCCTGCTCCCGCCTGAGCCCGCACATCGCCTATGGCACCGTCAGCCTGCGCGAGATCTATCAGCAGGCCAAGGCCACCGGACAACACCCCAACAGTCTGCCTCGCAAGAAGCGCAGTCTGACCAGCTTCCGCTCGCGCCTGCACTGGCACTGCCATTTCATCCAGAAACTGGAGGACGAGCCGGAACTGGAATTCCGGGCCATGCACAAGGAGCTGGAGGGCCTGAAGACCGGCCCCAACGACCGCGAACGCCTGCAGCGCTGGCAGGAAGGCCAGACCGGCTGGCCCCTGGTGGATGCCTGCATGCGGGCGCTGGATCAGATCGGATGGATCAACTTCCGCATGCGCGCCATGCTGATGGCGGTGGCCAGCTACCAGCTCTGGCTGCACTGGCGCGACCCGGCCCTGCACCTGGCCCGCCAGTTCACCGATTTCGAGCCCGGTATCCACTATTCCCAGACCCAGATGCAGTCCGGCCTCACCGGCATCAACGCCTTGCGCATCTACAACCCGGTGCTGCAGAGCCAGAAACTGGACGCCGACGGCGAGTTCATCCGGCGCTGGGTGCCGGAATTGCAGGGCCTGCCGGCGGACCTGATCCACACCCCCTGGCTGATGACACCCCGCCAACAGGCGCGATACGGCGGCAACACCTACACCCGCCCGGTGTGCGATCACGAGCAGGCGGCGCGGGCGGCCCGCAAGGCCATCGGCGAATTCCGCAAGCAGCATGTGTCCCGGGCCGAAACCGATCGGGTGCTGCAGCGCCACGGCAGCCGCAAGGGCCCGGTGCAGAAGCGGCCATCGGTGCCCGCCGGGGACAACCGGCGCGACGACCAGCTGTCGCTGTTCGACTGACGCTGGGTGCGCTACCGAACAGACGGCGCCCCACATTGCTGTCATTCTGGGTCAGAGCCTTGGTTCGGAGCCGCGTCCAAGTCACTCATCCCAATAACATCAGCAGCTACCGAGAGCATTACCAGGGACCTTTCAGGAGGTAATGTGCCATGAAACGTTCAACACTCATGTTCGTCGGTGCGCTTTCCGTACTGCCCCTCGCGGCCGCGCAAGCCGCGGGACACGGTGAGTTCGGGCCAGAAACTGGTGATCGGGAATTCTCCATCGCCGGTACCGGCGGCGGCGACCGTGACTTTGACAACAGCAGCATCGGCCTCAGCGGTGACCTCGGCTGGTATCTGCAGCCCAACGTCGTGGTCGGTATCCGCCAGAGCGTCAGCTACGCTGACATCGAGGGCCAGTCCGCGAGCGATGACTTCTGGAATGGCTCAACCCGCGGCTACGCCGACTATCAGTTCGGCCATCACAAGTTCCGGCCGCTGGTCGGTGCCAGCCTGGGTGCGGTCTACGGTGATGCCGTGAAGGACAGCGCGTTTGCCGGCCTGGAGGCGGGCGCCAAGTACTACGTGCTGCCCAAGACCTACATGCTCGGCCGCGCGGAGTACCAGTGGTTCTTCGATGACTCCAGCGACTCGGACGACAACTTCGACGATGGCGCCTGGGTGTACACCGTCGGTATTGGTTTCAACTTCTGATTGAGCCCGGGTGACCGGCACACCCTGCCGGTCACCCCGTCACCTTCCGTTCAGTCCAGCTTCCGGGGCTGCCCGCCTGTGCTACGCTTTTGACTATGGCCAGACTGGCGCCCTCCAGGCAGGCTTGGAATGACTGACGCCCCGGATCCCGAACAGAATCACCTGCTCGCCGCTCTGCCGGAGAGCCTGAAACCCGAGATCTTCGCCACGCTCAAACTGGTGGAGATGGAATTGGGTGCGGTGGTCTATGAATCCGACCAGCCGATCACCTCGGTGTACTTCCCCACCAATTGCATCGTGTCGCTGCTGTACGTGACCCAGGATGGCGCGTCTGCGGAGATATCGGTGATCGGTAACGAGGGTCTGGTGGGCGTCACCGTCGCCCTGGGGGGCAACAGCACCCCGAACCGGGCCGTGGTCCAGAGCGCCGGATTTGCCTACCAGATGCCGGTCGCATTCATGAAGCAGCAGTTCGACAGCTGCGTCGAACTGCGGATGCTCACGCTCCGGTATACCCTGACTCTGATCACCCAGATGTCCCAGACCGCGGTGTGCAACCGCCACCACTCCATCGACCAGCAGCTGTGTCGCTGGCTGCTGCTTGCCCTGGACCGGGTGCCCGGCAACCAATTGGAGATGACCCAGGGCCTGATTGCCAATATGCTCGGGGTTCGACGTGAAGGCGTCACCGAAGCCGCGTGCAAACTGCAGCGGCTGGGCGCCATCCGCTACAAGCGTGGTCACATCGAAGTGCTGGACCGCAGCCGGCTCGAAGCCCTGTGCTGCGAATGCTACGGCGCCGTCCGGCGCGAGACCGAACGTCTGGCGCACCAGACCCGAAACGCGCAAACCCCGGTCGGGCCGGCAGCGCCCGACCCGCCGGAATCGGCAGAATCCAAGGAACCGTAATGAAAATTGGCGACATATCCAAACGGGTCGGCATCGCCGTGGAAACGGTGCGCTACTACGAGAAAATCGGCCTGTTGTCGGAACCGGACCGCGACGCCAGCGGCTATCGCGCCTACCGGCAACACCATCTGGACCGGCTGCAGTTCATCAAGCGCTGCCGCAGCCTGGACATGGCCCAGGACGAAATTCGCGAGCTGATTCGCCTGACCGAACAGCCCGACGCCGACTGCCGGGAGGTGGACGCCCTGCTGGCGCGCCACCTCAGTCACGTGCGCGAGCGGCTGCAGGAACTGGCCAGCCTGGAGCAATCGCTGGAACGGCTACAGCAAGCCTGCTCCGAGGCCCGGACCGTGCAGGAGTGCGGCATTTTGGGCAGCCTCGCCAGCGATCCCGGCCGGTCCGCGAGCGGCCCCTCGCCTGACAAGCACAATCATGTGCCCGGCACCCACGGTCAGGGCCACGGCTGATCGGCCCGGGAAAACCGATCCAGGGTATTGACCCTGTAGCAGCTACAGGGTTTTTACTGGCGCCATAACCAAACAGGAGGTTTGCCCTATGGCGTGCAGTTGTTCCGCTCCCGAACCCAAGGCTCCAGCCCCCGGCTTTCGCCGGGCCCTCTGGCTTGCGCTTTGGGTCAATCTGGCCATGTTTTTTGTCGAGGGCCTGGCCAGCCTGCAGTCCGGCTCGGTGTCGCTGATGGCCGACGCCATCGACTTTTTCGGCGACAGTGCCAACTACATCCTGTCGCTGACCGTGCTGTCCATGGGCATGGTCTGGCGCGGGCGCGCCGCCCTGGCCAAAGGCGTGACCATGGTGGTTTTCGGCCTGGTGGTTTGGGGCCGGGCGATCTGGGTGGCGCACAGCGGCCTCACCCCGGAGCCGCTGACCATGGGCGCGGTCGGTGCGCTGGCCCTGCTGGCCAATGTGGCGGTGGCCCTGCTGCTGTTCCGGTTCCGGTCCGGCGATTCGGACATGCGCTCGGTGTGGCTGTGTAGCCGGAACGACGCCATCGGCAATGTCGCGGTCATGGCCGCTGCCCTGGGGGTGTTCGGTACCGGTACGGCCTGGCCCGACCTTGTGGTCGCCGGCATCATGGGCACCCTGGCGATCACTGCAGGCGTCAATGTCGCCCGCCACGCCCGCAGCGACATCGCCACCGCCCGCGCCAGCCACGGCAAGCTGGCCACCGCCGGCGCCGGCCATCAGGGGCGCTAGAACGCCAGGGCGATCATCACCGGAATGTAGACCAGGGCAAACACCGTGGTCAGCATCACGGTGCCGGCCGCCTGGCGTGGCGCGTTATCCAGCAGGGTGGCAATGACCACGGTGTTGGCCGCAATGGGGGTGATGGAGATCAGGAACAGCGCCTGGTGCACGGCCGGCTGGTAGATACCCAGGATATGGGCGTCCAGCCACCAGAACAGGGCGGCGGCGGCCGGCCAGACCACGAATTTGCCGACGAACGCCAGGCCAGTGAACCGGAGGTTGCCGGCCAACCCGCGGAAACTGGTGATGCTCATGCCGATGATCATCATGCCCAGCACGCTGTAGGCGCCGCGAAGATTCTCGAACAGGGGCGCGAACAGATCCGGAATCCGGGCGCCGGACAGGTTGAGCAGCACCGCCGCCAGGAACGCATACACCGACGGCAGCTTGACCACGCGCCAGAGCGCGTCCTTGAGGTCGTAGCGGCCCCGGGCCGCCAGATAGAACCCCACCGAGTTCTCGAACAGGGTGGTGCCCAGCATGCACACGATGTACAGCGCCAGGCCTTCCTCGCCAAACAGCAGCAGGGCCACGGGCACGCCGAAGTAACCGGTATTGCCGGAACCGACGCACAGCGGAATGAGGCCGGCGCTGCCGTCGGTGATCAGTCGGCGGGCGATGCGCAGCTGCACGACGGCAAGCAAAGAGCAGAGCGCGAAGGTCAGGAACGGCAGTGCGATGACTTCCGGCGACAGGGGTGCCGCCATCACCCCGGAAAACACCACCGAGGGCGTGACGATGTACAGCATGATGCCCGCGATGTGTTTGCCGCTGGCCTCAAGACAGCGGCCCGCCACCCAACCCAGGGCCACGGTCACGTACAGGGGAATCAGCTTGAAAAACAGCGCCAGGGCAGCGGCCATGAGGACTCCGGACATGCAGGGTTGGCAATCGACCAGAACCATCTGGCCATAAAAAAGGGCAGCAGGATAACCCTGCTGCCCAGAATCGCTCAACGCTTTGCATGAATTGCCGGCCACTGGTACGCAACCGGCGACAACAACTAGTAAACTGTACGCAGGTTAAATGATGGCAGATCAGGTGGATAGCAGAAGATTTCCACAGGCTTGATCAGTTTTTCTGACCATCTTCACAAAACGGTCACCCGGAGCATTTGCGTACACCTGTACGCTCAAGTACCTTTACGGCCATGATGAATGACGGTACCCAAGCCATGACACACAAGCCTGACCCCGCGCCTTCTGTCCATCACCGCATCGAGGAGTGGCTCAACAGCGCCACCCACGGCCTGGGCGCCATTCTCAGCGTGATCGGGACCATTGGCCTGATTGTCGCCGCCAGCCAGCTCGGCGATGTCTGGAAACTAGTCAGTTTCAGCATCTTTGGCGCCTCCCTGATCCTGCTGTACCTGGCGTCGGCGCTGTACCACGGTGCCCGCCACCCGGAGCTGAAGAAAGCCTTCAAGACCCTCGACCACTGCGCCATCTTCCTGCTGATCGCCGGCACCTACACGCCGTTCTTGCTGGTTAACATGCGCGACACGGTGGGCTGGACACTGTTTGCGATCATCTGGTCCCTGGCCCTGACCGGCGTGGCCCTGAAGCTGGTGTTCAAGAACCGGTTCAAGCTGGCCCGGGTCGGCATCTACATCGCCATGGGCTGGCTGATCACCTTCGCCTCCTCCGATCTGGTGGCCAACCTGAGCACCACCGCCCTGAACCTGACCATTGCCGGCGGCATTGTCTACACCGCCGGCGTCGCCTTTTACCTGGCGGACCGCATCCCCTACATGCACGCGGTCTGGCACCTGTTTGTGATCGGTGGCAGCGCCTGCCACTTCAGCGCCATCTATTTCGGCGTGCTGCCGCACGCAACCTGACGGCCCGGAGCAACGACCATGGCAAAATGGCTGGTGAAATCGGAACCCTCGGAATGCGGCATCGACGACTTCGTCGAGGCCTCGAGCACGGTCATCCCGTGGGACGGCGTCCGCAACTACCAGGCACGCAATTACCTGGCGCAAATGCGCGAGGGTGACGAGGTCTTCCTGTACCACTCCAGCTGCCAGGCCATCGGCATCGCCGGCATTGTCCGGGTGGTTCGGGGCGCCTACCCGGACCCCAGCCAATTCGATCCGGAGTCGCCCTACTTCGATGCCAAGAGCCATCGCGACAAGCCGCGCTGGCAGGCGGTGGATCTGACCCTGGTCCGGCAGTTACCCCGACTGATCCCGCTGCACGAACTCAAGGGCCTGCCCGGGCTGGAAAACCTGCCACTGGTGCGCAAGGGCAGCCGCCTGTCGGTGATGCCGGTCACCGAAGACGAGTGGCAGCTGACCCTGCGCCTGGAGGGTTAATCCCGGGCCGCCAGCGCCGGCTCCGGCTCATCCGCCGGGATCGGATCGGGACTGGTGTCCCAGCCCACCAGCGCCAGCGTTGCCACCACACCCATCAGCAGCCCGATCCAGGGCTCGAAGAACGCCAGGGCCGCCCCCACCAACACCACCGTACCCCGCGACGCGTTGTCCCGCGGAATAGCCATGGCGATGTAGGCGCAGGCAAACCCGGTCAGCACCAGGGTCAGGGACAGCGCCACCCCAAGCAGGGGCTTGAGCCCGGTCAGCAGTGGCAGCAGGAAGAAAATGAACGGCAACCCCATCAGGTAATAGGACGCCAGACCACTGTGCAGGCTGCTCATGGCCTTGGGCCCCTGCTTCCAGCGCTGCACCACGATGACATGAACGCCGGTCCAAACCGCGCCCTGGGTGGGAAAGAACGGCGCCAGCACGGCCATGATCGCGTTGCGAATCGCCAGGGAGAAATGGGAGCGGTTCAGATTGATGTCGACGTGCTCGTCCCGGCGTGCACCCAGACCATCTCGCAGCACCTCGTTGCCGGTGACCAGATCGCCGAACAGAATGATGTAGGCGATCAGCGCCAGCGGCACGCTCTGGATCAGCATGTCCTGGGACGGCCAGCCAATCATCAGCGGCGAGACCTTGGCCAGCGCCTCCCCCACCGGTGGCACCAGAATGCCCCATTGGATGTCGAAGCTGACCTCGCCCACCAGCGGCCCGACCATAGCGGCGACCAGGAAACCCGGCAGCAAGCCGAGCGCCCCTAGCATGAAGAAAAAGCGGTTGCGCTCCTTCAGCTTCTGCATCGGCACCGAAAAGGTAAAAATCAGGCAGATGGCACAGGCCAGGCCGGTGGCAATCGGCTGCTCGAGCAGGAACCGCTCGGCGTCGTCCACGAACACTCGCTTCAGTGCGGCAATGGCAGCGCCCAGAATGATGCCGGCCTTGAGGGTGTCCGGCAGCCAGACCACGAACCGCCTACCCAAGCCGGTGATGCCCAAGAACAGCACCAGGCCGGCGAACACCATGCTCAGGGCAGTCATCGCCTGGAACCGACTGGTGGGGTCCTCGTAGCCGCCGATCACAAAGGCCAGGATGAGCGGCAGCGCCGGGGTAATCCAGCCCCCGGCGTAGGGTTCGCCAAACACGATGACCGCCGAGGCAATCAGGGAGGCGTGAATCATCGACAGCGCCACCGCTTCCTCGAAGCTCAGGCCGAAGAACGCGGTCATGACCGGAATCAGCGCCAGTCCCGTGGCGGCCGAAACAAACAGCCCTTGCAGGAATTCCGGCCAGCACAGCCGGGTGTGGTAGAAGGGCAAACGGAAGGTGAACGGGCCCCAGCGCCAGCCGGGCAGCTCGGATCTTTCTGACATGGGCATTCACTCGCTTTCGTGTTGTTGTTGGTTTTGTTGTTCGCTTCCTGAGTATGGAAAGCGATTCCACCTACCGCGAATGAATCTTCCTGATCTTTGCGCATAAACAGAATTTATCCGGATGGCCGGCGCGGCAACCCGATCGAATCCCGCTCAGGCTATCCAATCCAGCCGCCGGCCATTAAAATCCCGACCTTTCCCTGGATCATCTGGAGTCGATGCCCGCCATGCCGTCTGAATTAAGTTCCGCCTCAGCGTCCGCACAATTACGCCGGATCGAATCCAGCAAGCTGTTCCAGGGCATCGTCATTGCCATCATCATCCTGTCGGCACTGACCATCGGGGCCAAGACCTACGACCTGCCGCCGCTGGTGGAGCAGAGCCTGACCGGGATGGACAACGCCATCACCGCGTTCTTCCTGATCGAGATCCTGTTCCGCTTCGCCGCCTGCCCGAACAAGCGCCGATTCCTGCTGGACGGCTGGAACCTGTTCGACACCATCGTGGTGATCGGCAGTCTGATCCCGCTCGACAATTCCGATGCCGTCCTGCTCGGGCGCCTGCTGCGGGTGTTCCGGGTGCTGCGCCTGGTGTCCGTGGTGCCGGAACTGCGCTTCCTGATCAACTCTCTGCTGAAAGCGATCCCGCGCATGGGCTACATCGCCCTGCTGATGTTCATCATCTTCTACATCTACGCCGCCATGGGCGCGATTTTCTTCGCCAGCGTCGACCCGGAACTCTGGGGCGACGTGGCCATTTCCATGCTGACGCTGTTCCGGGTGGCCACCTTCGAGGACTGGACCGACGTCATGTACGCCACCATGGAGCATTACCCGCTCAGTTGGCTGTACTATCTGACCTTCATCTTCCTGACCGCGTTCGTGTTCCTGAACATGATGATCGGGGCCATTCTCGAGGTCATGAGCGAGGAGCAGAACGCCGCCGAAGCCCAGAAGGCCCACGATGAGCGGGACGAAATCGTCAAACAGCTGCACGCGGTGCAGCGCAAGCTCGACGACCTGACGGAGCGGCTGGAGCGGTCCTAGGGCGCGTGCACATGCGCCCTGCTGCCATCCCTTGATCCACTGAACGTGGTCGACGCTTGATTTCCTGCGCGCCAACCTATTAAATGTAAATGAGAATCTAACTCATTTAAATTTTTGTTAAGGAATGGCGCGTGCTTTCACCCAACCGGACACGCCTGGCCCTGGCTGAGGGTCGGTCCGTCTACGGACTGCTCAATGCGGTCCCCACTCCCTGGATGGTCGAAATGATCGGTTATGCCGGTTACGACTTCGTCATACTGGATACCGAACATATGTCGACCAATCCGGAGTCGCTCGAACACATGATTCGGGCCGCGGAATGTGCGTCCGTGACCCCGCTGGTCCGGGTGCCAGGTGCCGACTATGCATCGATTACTCGGGCGCTGGACAGCGGCGCCCAGGGCATCGTCGTCCCCAGTGTTCGCACCCCGGAAGAAGCGCACGCTGCCGTTCGAATGGCCCGCTACGCTCCGCAGGGTCAGCGCGGCATCACCGGAGGCAGAACCACCGGCTTCGGCACGCTGAAGCTTAAGGACTACCTACAGCAAGCGAACCGGGAAATCCTCGTGGTGCTGATGATCGAGGACGAAGAAGGCCTGAAAAACCGGGACGCGATCCTGAGTGTTCCCGGCGTGGACTGGGTGCTTCCGGGCGCCGTGGACCTGTCCCAGTCGCTGGGTTGCCCCGGCGATCCCTTTCACCCCTCGGTCAACGACGCCATTGGTGAGCTGGCGACCTCCTCGCTCGCCACCCCCGTCCACTTCTGTGCCCTGCCCAGAAGCCGCGAGCAAATGACGCAATGGCAAAGCTGGGGCGCCCAGGTGTTTCTTCTGGGCGAGGACCGCAGCCTCGTGTTTCGACACCTGAAATCCCACCTCGCGTCCTGGCGCATGGAAGCCAGGCCGCAGCCAGCCTGAAAGCCATCACTTTCTTTAGAACCGTTCGAGAGCTTGCAACCATGAACAACACGCTAGTCGTTCTTGCCCACGTTCCCACCGAGGCCGTGAACCGGGGTTTCCTGCCCGCCGCCGACGCCCTGGGCCTGGGCGTTATCCTGCTGACCGACCAGGCGTCGGCTCACCACCGGTATTTCAGTCAGCCGAACCTTCCGGCCTATCCGGTTCAAATCATTCAATGCGATGTGTTCAATCCGGTGTCGGTCCTGGACGCGCTATCGGACCTGCCTGCCCCCGCCGGCGTCTTTTCTAACAGCGACCACCTGCAAACGACCACAGCCCTCACCGCCGCCTACCTGGGACTGCCGGGGAAAGACTGGCGCTGCTGCTATCGAGCCAAAAACAAGGCCGCGATGCGACAGCATCTGAGCGCGTCCGGAGCGGACGCTTGCTGGTTCCGCACCGTCTGGGAAAGCGAATCGCTGGAACCGGCGGCCATCAGTGCGCCCTATCCATGTATCGCGAAGCCCCGGGAGGGGGTCGGCAGCCTGAACGTGCGCCTGCTGGAGAGTGCCGAGCAGCTGAGGTCATTCGCCGACGGCTTCTGGCAGGCGCATCCGGGCCAACCGCTGCTGCTGGAGGAGTTTCTGACGGGTCCCTTGCTCACCCTCGAGACCCTCGGTGACGGCGATCGACTCATCGGCCTGGGAGGCTTCGAAGTGACCCTGTCCGCGCCTCCTCACTTCGTGGAACTGGAAGCCACCTGGGTACCCTACACGGAGGTTCACCCCCACCTGCCCCAAATGCTGGAGCAAGTCCAACGGCTGGGAGTCGGGTTCGGCGCCTGCCACTCGGAATTTGCGATCACGCCCGAAGGGCCCCGGCTGATCGAAGTGAATTACCGAACCGTGGGCGACGGCCGTGAGTTTCTCCTGGACCGAATGATGGACCGGCAACTGTTCCAGACCATTCTGCAAATCCACCTCGGCCATGCCTTCAACGCCCCCTCGGCAGGTTCGGCGGCCAAAATCCGCTATCTGGGTACCCCGCGCGCCGGAACCATCCAACGGGCACCCCTGGCCCGAGAGGAGTCGCTCAGTGACGGCATCGCGGAATTCACACCGCTCAAGGTCGAGGGCGACTCCGTTCAGCTCACCCACTCCAATAGGGACTATTTGGGGGTACTACGCCTGTTCGCCAATGATCACACCGAGGTTGAGGCCAAACTGCAGAGCTGGACCGCCGAACTTGAAACCGCATGGGAGATCGGCTGATGCAACAGAGCCTAATCGCCGACAGCCCGGCGCATTACCTGACGCGGCGACTGATTGATGCCCTGATCCGAGAAGACGTCGCCGGCTGTCAAAGCCAGTCCGAGGTGGTCGACGCCTCGTCCGTGCCCGGGGCGCCAGCATGGCCAGCGGAGTGGCTGCACTGGGCGCTGGATCGGGGGACACTCTGGGTGCCGGTCGCGCCAGCGCGGTTCATGCAGCGCTGGCAGTGGAGCGGTCAACCCATGATCTGGCAACCGGCCACAGCCGCCGAGACCGCCACTGTCGATCACTACGAACAACTGCTGGCCTGCCTAGAATCAGACGAGACGGGCGAATCCCGGGAGCTGCTGGCCACGTATCTGGCCGAGTGCCGCACCGCGGAGGCCCACCACATCAGTTGTCAGGAAGAGCGGGATCGCTGGTTTGCGGAAGCTCGTCAGCAGGGCCTGCATTGGCGCGACCTAACCGCGGTGCCTGACCGCCTGCTGTACTTTGACCGACTGGCGGCCTTCCTGGACCACCCCTTCTACCCTAGCGCTCGCGCCAAGAGTGGTTTTGACGACGAAGCGCTGGCGGCCTACGGCCCCGAATTCGCCCCCCGCTTCCAATTGCGCTGGCTCGCAGTGCCCCGCAGCGAAGTCACCGAGCGGGGACGCCTGCCTGACGCCTGGCCAAGCTTCAGCGATGTCGGTCTGAACCAACAGTTGGCCGACAACCATCGCCTCATCCCCGTACACCCGCACCTGTGGGACACGGCGCTTGATCGGTTCCTGGCCGAAACGCCCCTGGGCAGCCAAGTGCTTCGGGCACCAGATCCCTACCTTTGGGTCCACCCCACGCTGTCGGTGCGGACCCTGGTGCTCGACGCCGAGCCCCAGGTGCACGTCAAAGTACCCTTGACCATTCGAACCCTGGGCAACCGAAACATCCGCACCGTAAAACCAAGCACCCTGTACGACGGTCACTCCATCCAGCGGCTGCTTCAGGACATCATCGACAACGACCAGACGCTGTCTGAACTGCTGGCAGTCACCGACGAATCCACCGGCATGCACGCGGGCGACCTCCCGTGGCTTGGCTGCATCGTGCGGCGCCTACCAACACTGTCGAGCCAACAGGCGGTGGTACCCGTGGCATCGCTCGCCGCCGACAGTCCCGACGGGCGCTGTGTAGCCCAGACCCTGGCCGATGTACTGACCGGCGGGGATCTCTGGACCTGGGTTCGGCACTACCTGGCCCTGACCCTCAGAGTGCACCTAAGGCTATGGCTGGAGTACGGCATCGCCCTGGAATCCAACCAACAGAACTCCATGCTGGTGCTTGAACCAGGACAACGCCCCTACCTTCTGCTGAAAGACAACGATGCGCCCCGGATTTGGCCGGCGCGACTCTGCCAGCGGCTGCCATCGGCGACCCCGCTGCTCGAACAACTGAAGGACCGCCGTATCCTGGTGGACGACGAGACACCCCTGGTTCAGATGTTCACAACCATCACCCTGCAACTGAACCTGGCGGTCGTTCTGGAAGGCCTGGCCGACCGCGGGCCGCACCTAGTGACCGAATGGTATCGCCTGCTTCGTCAGGAACTGATCGCCGCGCTTGATCAACTGGATGCCGACGGGGTAGACACCGCGCCGGCCAGACAGGCGTTTCTGCACGATGACCGGCTGTTCACCAAATACCTGCTGCGAGCCGGCAGCCTCGAGAGCAAAGACCGCACCGGCGCCGCGGACATCAATAAGTTCTATGGCAAAACGGCCCCGAATTTTCTGAGGCTGGCCCCATGAGCCGACGCATCCTGTCGGTGGTTCTGATCAGTCACTTCACGGCGGCGCTGATCGCCCTGGGGATGCCTCCGTTTTTCGGAGTGATCCTGGCCGACGCCTTTGCCGTCAGCGCACCCGCCTGGGTAGGCTGGTTTTACATCATCCCCACCGTGTGCACCGCGCTGTCGGCGCCATTCTGGGGCAGGGTTGCCGATCGCCACGGCCGCCGCTGGTCGCTGCTGCGGGCTCAGCTCGGACTGGCAGGGGCCTTTGTTCTGGCCGGGCTCGCGCCAAACGTAATGTGGTTTGCACTGGCCCTGGCCCTCCAGGGATTTCTCGGCGGAACCTTTGCCGCCTCCAGCGCTTACCTTTCGACGCTGGCACAGGGCCAGACGCTGGCTCAGGCCCTGAACTGGATGCAGGGGTCGGCCCGATCCGCAATGCTGCTGGCACCGGTTCTGTTTGGTGTCCTCATGACCCAGGTGCCAGCCCAGGATCTCTATCTGCTCCTGGCGTTTCTGCCACTGCTGTCGGTGTTACTGATCTGGCAGTTTGCACCGGCAGACGCATCCGACGCGGCCGCCCGTTCCAACGAGACACAGGAAAACCGAGGCTCACCAACCGGAGAATGGCAACGCCTCGCCCTGCTGCATTTTGGGTTCAACTTTTCCCTGGTCGCCAGCTTTCCCTACTTCATCCCATGGACCCAGGCCCTGACCGACAGCAGCACGGCCATGGCAGGCCTGCTCTACAGCCTGCCCCACGGGGTCTACCTGGCGGTGCTGCTGACACCGTATCGATCATTCCAGGCTTCCCGACGCGCTTCGATGCTGCCCGTGGGCCTGGCCGTGTTTGCCGTGTCCTACCTCATTCAGGCGGTAGCCGACACAATCACCACCCTGATGCTCGGCCGACTCGCCATGGGGGTGGGAATGACGCTTTGCCTGTTCGCCATCAACCGGGAAACCGCGCGACTGGCCAGCGCCGCCGGAGCCGGCCGGCACTTCGGCACCCTCGACGGCATCGGGAAATGGGCCGGAGTCGCCGCTGGACTGCTGGCCGGGGTTACCGCCGGCCTTGGGGACCTGGCAGCCCCACTCTGGCTCGGCGCCGCCACGGCGACGCTGACACTTCTGATCAGCACCTTGCGCCCACGAGAAGAGGCTGTTGCTCACCACCACTGTCTTGAAAAGGAATAGCTCCGATGTCCATGACCGCATCCCACCAACACTTCCGGGATCAACATTGCGATTTCCAGGCAGACCAGGCCAGCATGGAAGCCCTGCTGAACTGTTACTGCCGGGACATCGCCCAGCCTGCAGACGAACTGACCGTACACGACGCTGGCGCCAGCCAGATGTGGCCCCAGGCGCTCCGCATTCGCCAGGCACTGGACTCCGCCAGAATCCTCCAGATCAGCTTCCCCGACTCCGAAGACCTGCTGCTGATCGCCATCGCCGGGGATTCCAGGACCTGCAACTATCGCTACCTGTCGCCCCCGTACCTGAAATCGCCGCAAAGGAGCTGGCGTATACTGGGCCTGGAGCAGCTCGCCCGGCTGATTCTTAACCATCTGGCCGATCGTTTCGATCACCCCTTCAACGGTGACCTTTACCGGCAGATCCTGCTGAGCCGACGGGTGATGGCTACTGCACTGGCCTACTCCCGGGTGCCCCAGCACTGGGGGCAAGGTCTCGGGGCCTTTCGCTGGTCTGAGCAATCCCTGTGCTTCGGACACCGGTTTCACCCGGCCCCAAAATCGCGGGAAGGCTTCGACGCCGAGGACATCCTGCAGTATTCACCGGAACTGGGCGCAGGCTTCGCGCTCTTCTACTTTGCCGTCAAACCGGAGGATGTGCTGCGCGGCGGAGAGCTGAAAAACCCCGCTGATCTGGCGGCCACCGACACCGACTTGGACCTGCCAGAGGGCATGATCCCATTACCGGTTCATCCCTGGCAGGCACGGTACCTGATGCGTCAGCCGCTGGTTCGCAGCGCCATTCGGTCCGGTCGGCTGGTGCCCCTTGGTCAGGCAGGCCCGAGGTACTACCCCACGGCCTCCGTGCGCACCCTGTATAACCCCGGTGCGCCTTTTTTCCTGAAGTTCTCCACCCACGTCCGACTGACCAACTGCGTTCGGAAAAATGCGGTGTACGAACTCAACAGTGCGGTCACCTTATCCAGCGCCCTGAAAGCGCACCTCGAGCCGTCGCTGGCCCCGTGGCCCGGGTTTCGTCTCCTGTACGAGCCCGGATTCCAAACCCTCGATTTTTCGGACCTGGACAGCTCAGACCGCCGATTCATTGCGGAGGGCTTCGGGGTCATCCTCAGGGACAACGTCGAGCAACACCTGTCGGCCGGGGTCACGCCCTTACTGGCCGCCGCCCTGTTTACCGAAGACCGGTATGGCCTGTGTCCGGCGACCGAGGCCGTGCGCCGCTGGGCAGGTCACGCCGGGCTCCCGGAGATGCAGGCAAGAACGGCCTGGTTTGAGCAGTATCTCAACCTGCTGGTGCCGCCACTGCTCGAAGCACTGTTCCATCAGGGCGTCGTGTTCGAGCCCCATCTCCAGAATGTGGTGGTGGGCCTTCGGGACGGTTACCCCGTCCAGGTTTTTGTACGTGACCTGGAGGGCACCAAGCTGGTGCCCGATCGCTGGTCCGGGACCTTGCCCGACACCCTGGACCCCGACACCCTCGCGTCGATTCACTATTCCCCAGGCAAGGCCTGGAAACGTGTCGCCTACTGCCTGCTGGTCAATCATCTGTTCCAGGTGGTCGCCTGCCTCAGCCAGGGCACACCGGACACGGAAGCGCGACTCTGGTCCTGCCTCGCCCAGGTGATAGGGCGCTGGCTGGCAAACTCTGAGGATGCCTGGGCCAACCAGGTACTGGGCGAACTGCTGGCGGGCGCGCCCATCCCAAACAAGAGCAACCTGTTAACCCGTGTGTTCAAACGGGCCGATCGCGATTCGGACTACACCTGGGTAACCAACCCGCTGCCCCCAACGCCCCTACACCCCATTGCTACAGGAGAGACAAGTGCCAGTGTCTGACATCCCCAACCGCGTTGAGCAGGTCGCACGCGACCTGAAAGCCGAAAGTCGCGACCCGCTCTGCGCCTACATCTACGACCTGCCCGCCCTGCGCACCCACATTGCCCGGATCGTCCAAGCCTTGCCGGACAACTGCGACATGTTCTACGCCGTCAAGGCAAACCCGACGCTGCCGGTATTGCAAACGCTAGCCCCCCTGGTACACGGGTTCGAGGTGGCCTCCGGCGGTGAGCTGGATTGGGTCCGCACTCATTTCCCAACCATTCCGGTCATCTTCGGGGGCCCCGGAAAACTGGAATCGGAGCTCGACGACGCCCTCGCCCGTAACGTGGAGGTCATCCATGTGGAAAGCCTGCTGGAACTGCGGCGACTGTGCACTCTGGCCGAACGCCGAAACCACACACAGGACATTCTGCTGCGCATCAACCTGGAACTGGACACGGCCCCCTCGACCCGACTCACCATGGGCGGGCTCCCGACCCCTTTCGGCATGGAAGAAGGCTGTATCGACGAGGCACTGAGGATCCTCGCGCACCAGGCGCGAATCCGACTGCGGGGCTTCCACTTTCACCTACTGTCCCACCAGCTCGACGCCCAACGCCACCTCGATCTGATCGATCGCTATCTGGCCACGGTGCAACGCTGGGAGCAGGAATTCGGGCTGACCATTGACCAAATTAACGTCGGCGGCGGCATCGGCATCAATTATCTCGAACCATCCCATCAGTTTGACTGGGAGGGATTTACCGGCGGCCTGGCCGAAGTGTTGGCGCGTTACCAGCATCGCCCCTGGCGAATTCGGTTCGAATGCGGCCGGGCGTTGACCGCCGCCTGCGGTTATTACGTCGCCGAGGTGTTGGACATCAAGGCGTGTGGGGAGGAATGGTTCGCCATCTGTCGCGGGGGCACCCACCACTTCAGGACACCCGCCGCCCAGTCCCATAATCACCCGTTTCAAATCCTTAAGACGGGCGACAACCAGCGTGATGAACCCGCCGTGGCCAAGCAGTCAATCACCCTGGTCGGTCAGCTCTGCACCCCCAAGGACGTCTTCGCCCGACAGGTCCCAATCCCGTCGCTCTCAGTCGGAGACCTGGTGACCTTTGAATACGCAGGTGCCTACGCCTGGAATATCTCCCACCAACAGTTTCTGATGCACCCGGCCCCGCAGGAGGTTTTTATCGAGTGATCAGGGTCCAACGGGCACAGCCATCCCAAAAAACACAATTGTAATGCGAATTATTATCAGTACAATGCGCACTAAAATTAAGAACAAGCTGGAGAACCCCATGCTAAATTCGGTAGTTTGCCCCCCTCTAAAGCGCCACCCGTTGTCGGCGGCCATTGCGCTGCTTCCCTTTCTCGCTGGCGGAGCGTCCTCCGCCCTGGCGCAGGACGCGAAGACGCCCACCCTGCTGCCCGGACTGAAGGTGACCGCGGACTGGCTCGGGCCGCCCACCAAGGAATCGGAGAAGACCTACACCGGTGCCCGCACGGTCGTCGAGGAAGAGGAATTGCAGGCGCGCGGCGCGCTCAACCTCGAAGACGCCCTGCGGCCGGTCCCCGGCCTGGTGGTGCTGGATGAAACCGGCACGGGAATCCTGCCGAACATCGGCGTTCGCGGCTTGAATCCGCTGCGAAGTGAGCGCCTGCAGATCCTGATGGACGGTTACCCCATCGCCATTGGTCCGTACAGCAACGTGGGCGTGTCGCTGTTCCCGGTCACCCTGCCGAGTCTTGAGGTGGTTGATATCGTGCGCGGTGGTGCCGCCGTCCACTACGGCCCCAACAACGTGGGCGGGGTGGTGAACTTTGTCACCAAGCCCATTCCCGGCACGCTCTCCCAAACGCTCCGGGAAAGGGTCACCATTGCCGAAGAGACGGGCAACGTGCTGACCGACACCTATTACCGGGTCGGTGGGCCAGCTACCAAAAACCTTGACCTGCAATTCCAGGCGAATGTGCAGCGCGGCGATGGTTTTCGTGAGCATTCGGACACCAAGGTCGATAACCTGATCCTGGATGCCCGCTACTATCTGAATGACCAGCACGAGCTGGCCTCCCAGCTGCAGTATTATCGGGTGGACGCGGAACTGCCCGGCGCACTAACACCGAGCGCCTACGAGCAGGACCGCACCCAGAGCCAGCGGCCTTACGACGGGTATGAGGCCGACATGACCCGGGCCAATGTCACCTGGACCTACACGCCCACCAACGACGTTGAGTTCAGCTGGCGCAACTTCGTTCACGATGCCGACCGCACCTTCTACTTCGGCCAGAACCTGAGTGGCGACGGCCATTGGGCCGATCCGGGCCGTGACTCCACCCACGTCGCCGACTCACCGCGCCTGTTCACGGTGTTTGGCACCGAACCCAAAATTGCCTTCCGGCATGGCCGCCACGACATTACCGTGGGCACCCGGTTCGTCAGCGAAGACGTTGAGTTCGACGTTAACCGCCGCGACCTGTCGGACAACTCGCGCTCCGAGGCCCGGGATTGGCACCTGGACACGCGCGCTGTGGCGCTCTACGTCAGCGACACCATGTCCTTCCTGGATGACCGCCTGACCGTAACGCCGGGGCTGCGGTACGAGGATGTGGACATGGACTTCCGCGACAACCTCAGCGGCAACACCGAGGAAAACAATGCAGAGGAACTGCTGCCGGGCCTGACCCTGGGCTACCAGGCCAGCCGTGATCTGTTCCTGTTTGCCAACAGCCAACGTTCGCTGGTGCCGGTTCAGATTGCCCAGACCACCCGCGAAGGCGCGGTGGCCAACGAAACCGCTTGGAACCACGAGCTGGGAGCCCGCCTGCAGGCCACCCCGGACCTGCTGACCTCGGCGACCTTGTTCCGCATCGACTACGACGACCAGATCCAGTTCAACCGGTCGTCCAGCCGGTTCGAAAACCTGGGTGAGACCCGCCACCAGGGCATTGAACTGAGCAATCAATGGCGCCTGAACAACCACTGGACGTTTGGTCTGGGGTACACCTACCTGGATACCGAACAGCGTTCCGGCGCCAACGAGGGCAATGAACTGCCGAACGCGCCCAACCACAAGGTGAGCGCCGATACCACTTACAGCTACCAGCGCTGGGACGCGAGCCTGAACTGGATCTACGTCAGCTCCAGCTACAGCGATGCCGACAACACCGAGCAGGAAACCGACAATGGCAGTGCCGGCAAGCTGCCGCATTACCACCTGGTCAACACCCGCGTCGGGCGCGACTTCGCCGTGGGCGGGGATCGCGTGCTGAACCTCGGCCTGGCGGTCAACAACCTGCTCGATGAGGACTACTACTTCCGCGGAGTGGACGTCAGTCCGGTTGGGCGGGTACCTCAGCCGGGTCGCAGCTTCATCCTCGAGGCGCAGCTCGACTTCTGATGATGAGCCTTGGCAAACGCATTACCCGGATCCTGCTTGTGATCCTGCTGGCTCCAACGCCAGGCTGGTCGGATGACGGCGCCATCGAGCTGACGGACGACCGCGGGGCTAGCCTGCGGTTGTCCGAGCCGGCCACTCGTCCGGCCGCCATATCCACTTTCGGTGCCGACGCGGCGCTCGCCCTCGGGCGCACGCCCGCGGCCATCACCGACTATGGGGTTGAAGGGGTGCCGGACTACCTGGCATCCCGACTGGCCGGCGTCCCTATCCTTGGACCCCGCCACCAGCCCAATCTGGAGGTCATGTCGTCGATCCAACCGGATCTGGTCATCGGCATCCGTCGATACACCGAAAAGGATCGTCAGCAGATCAACGGGATTGCGCCCCTGCTGGCCCTCGACCTGATCACCATCGACGACAGCACCCGGGCCGTGGACCTGGTGGGGCAGGCCCTGGGGGCGAGCAACCAGGCCGCCGAACTGAATCGCAGCTTTCGGACCCGAATCCAGACCCTGGCGGCGCGAACGCCCGATACCACACGCCCCTCTATCGCCCTGCTGACCAGCGGCAGCGAGACACCGTTTCTGTATTACGATCATTTCCTGCCCACGGCACTGCTGGAGCGGTTGCACTTCGAGCACGTCGGCGGGACTCCCCCCAATCCCGCCAGCGGCATTCCCCTGGGCTATCGGATCAGCCTTGAGGCGCTGCTGGCGCTCGACCCCGATGTCATCCTGCTGCTGCCCACCAGCCGCGAGCGGGCATTCACCCTGAACCCAATCTGGCCCTACCTGACCGCGGTGCGGACCGACCGGGTGTATGAGGTGCCCCACTACTGGAAGGAGGGCGCCGGCCCCATCGCCCGTGAGCGGATTCTGGACGACATTCAACGACTGCTGCTGACCGGACCCGCGGCTGAGTCAGCGCGATGACAGAGCCCTTACACTCACTCCGCCCGCCGGCGGTGTTTGGCCTGTTGTCGCTGGCCCTGGGGCTGCTGTTTCTTCTGGGATTAATGGCGGGCTCCCGCTGGGTCTCGCCCGGAGCCCTGGCCACCGTGCTGGCGGGCACCAGCGATCTTCTGACCACCATCACGGTGACCGAACTGCGCCTGCCCCGTAACCTGATCGGCCTGCTTGGCGGCGCTGCCCTCGGGCTGGCGGGGGCCGTCATGCAGGGGGTCACCCGAAATCAGTTGGCGTCACCCGGACTTACCGGGGTAATCGCGTCGGCCGCCCTGGCCACCGTGGCCATGCGCACCTTCGGCACGCCGAACGCCGTTTGGCTTCCCATGATCGCGCTCGCCGGCGGCCTGATTGGCGGCGCACTGACCTTTGCCGTGGCCGGCCACCGACAGATGCGGCCTGATCGAGTCGTCCTGGCCGGCATTGCAGTCACCTCGATGGCCACGGCGCTCACCACGGCCATCCTCCTGGTGTCCGGGTCGGAAGCGGCAGAGCTCTATCACTGGCTGGCCGGCAGCCTGATGGGGCGCGGCTGGCATCAGCTGCACATGTTGGCGCCCTGGCTTCTGCTACCGCTGCTGACGTTGCTGGCCATGCCCAGACCGTTCCGGCTGCTGCAGCTGGACGACGAACTCGCCTTAGCCATGGGGCTGTCGGTGGCCCGTTGGCGCGCCATTTTTATGATCCTGGCTCTGGTATTGACGGCCTCTCTGGTCGCGTTCACAGGCCCCATCGTGTTCATTGGCCTGGTGGCCCCTCACATTGCCAGGCGACTGCTTGCCGCCCAGCCCCAATACTGGCTCCCGCTGAGCGCCCTGCTCGGCGGCCTGCTGCTGTTGGCCGCCGACATTCTCGCGCGACAGCTGGCACTGCCCCAGGAATTGCCGGTGGGCATGCTCACCGCGCTGATCGGCGCGCCCTGGCTGATCTATCTGCTGAACTCCCGAACCCCATCCCGGAGCACTTGACGTGACACAATCGGTTTCGCCGACCGCCCCAGCAGCCCGCCATCGCTCTGCCCCGCAGGTTTGGGTCTACGGGCCTGCACTGGTCATCCTCGGCGTTCTGGGCCTGGCGCTTGTGGCTCTGGGCGCAGTCCAGTCCGGCGCCGTGCCGGTGACCTGGCCTCAAATCTGGGCGGCGCTGACAGGCGAAGGCTCACAACATGCCGAACGGGTCATTCTGGACCTGAGACTGCCCCGCACCCTGGTTGGCGCGCTGATCGGCATTCACTTCGCGCTGTCTGGCTGGTTGCTGCAATTGCTGAGTCGTAACCCCCTGGCGGAGCCCGGCATCCTGGGGATTTCGGCCGGTGCCAGCCTCGTGGCCGTGACCGTTTTTATCATCGGAGACTGGCTGGTCGCCAGCGATAACCCGTACCTCACCTCGACAGTGGCGCTTGAGTACTTGCCCGCCTTCGCCATGCTGGGCGGGCTCGTAACGGCGACCCTGGTGTACCTGCTCGGCTTGCGCCAAGGTACTTTGTCACCCGTGAAGATGACCCTGACGGGCGCCGTGGTCGCCGGCATGCTTCACGCCGTGACTACCGGCGCCCTGGCTTTTTGGGGGCACGCCCACACCGAGCTGGTGGCGCAGTGGCTGGCCGGCTCGCTGTACGGCACGCACTGGTCGCACCTCCAAACCCTGCTACCCTGGACCCTGGCCGGACTGGTCGGCGTTGCCCTGCTGCTGCGCCCGCTAATGGTGATGCAGCTCGATGACCAGCAAGCCCGATCCCTGGGGCTGCGTCTAAATCGATGGCGGGGACTGGCGCTTCTGACCGCCACGCTGTTGGCAGCCAGCGCCGTCGGCATCGTTGGCCCCGTTGGTTTTATCGGTCTGCTGATTCCACACATCAGCCGGCGGCTGGCAGGAACCAGCCTTGCGCTTCAACTGGCTCTCTGTATCTTACTTGGCGCTATCCTGGCCATTGCTGCAGATACCGTCGGCAGAACCCTGTTTGCCCCCTACGAGGTGCCCGTGGGCGTGATCTCTGCCATTCTCGGCGTGCCCTTTTTTCTATACCTGCTATCCCGACAACCCTGAGACCGGACTCCATCATGCTGCGAACCGAGCATCTCTGCCTGGCCTACGACGACAAGCTCGCGGTAAAGGATGTCTCCCTGACCGTACCGACGGGCGAAATTACCTGCCTGCTCGGCCCCAATGGTTCGGGAAAGAGCACCTTGCTCAAGAGTTTGGCCGGCTTGCTGCCACCCCGGTCTGGCCAGGTCTACCTGGATAACCGTCCCGTGGCGAGCTGGAACCGCCGCCAGCTGGCGCTTCGGCTGGCGATGCTGCCACAAAAGCCGATCGTGCCGGAGGGCATCAGGGTCCGGGATCTGGTCGCTCTGGGCCGATTCCCCCATCGGCAATGGTGGCAGCGCAACCAGTCCAGGGACGACCAGGCGACAGCGGAAGCCATGGCAATGACGGGCGTACTGGAGCTGGCCGACCGCCCGGTTCTGTCCCTGTCCGGCGGGCAGCAGCAACGGGCCTGGATTGCGATGGCCCTGGCCCAGGACACCGACATTCTGCTGCTGGATGAGCCCACCACCTTTCTGGATTGGGGCTACCAGCTTGAGGTTCTGGAATTGCTGAGGACCTTGAATCGCGAGCACGGGTTGAGCGTGGTCATGTCCCTGCACGACCTCAACCAGGCCGCACAGTTCGCCGACCGAATCGCCATTCTGGCAGGCGGCGCGCTCCAGGCCGTCGGCACACCGGAGCAGGTCATTACCGAGGGTTTGATCGACGCCGTGTTCCGGGTCCGCACCAAAGTCTCTGTCGGACAGAACGGGCGTCCTTTCTGCTCGGAAGCGTCCACCTCCGATTCCACCTCGGCGGAAATCATCCACTAAAGGTCAATAGATCATTGCCAGATCCGCGCTACAGTTAAAGGAAATCATTCTGTAACAGAGACACTGGCACTATGTACCCAGATCATTTTGAAAAAGAAGACCTGATCAAATGCGGGCATGGCAAGCTCTTCCCCGGTTCCATGCGCCTGCCCATTGATGAAATGCTGATGGTCGACCGCATCACCCACGTTGCGCTCGACGACGGCGCCTACGGCAAGGGCAGCCTGGTGGCCGAGCTGGATATCAACCCCGATCTGTGGTTCTTCAAGGTTCACTTTGTCGACGATCCGGTCATGCCGGGCTGCCTGGGGCTCGACGCCATGTGGCAGCTGGTGGGCTTCTTCCTGGCCTGGAACGGTGGCGAAGGCAAGGGCCGCGCCCTGGGCGCTGGCGAGGTGAAGTTCTTCGGCCAGGTACTGCCCACGGCAAAGAAAGTGACCTACCGGCTGGACATCAAGAGACTGATCAATCGCAAACTGACCATGGCCATTGCCGATGGCAGCATGGAAGTGGATGGGCGGGAGATCTACACCGCCAAAGACCTGCGGGTCGGCATGTTCTCCTCCACCGATGATTTTTAGGAGTTAACACGATGCGTCGCGTTGTAATTACCGGCATGGGGATTGTCTCCAGCCTGGGCACCAACCAGAAAGAAGTCACCCAGTCCCTGCGGGACTCCCGCTCCGGCATTGGCTTCAGCGAAGAAGCGCGGGACAACGGGCTGCGCAGCCACGTCTGCGGCCAGATCAACCTGAACCTGTCGGAACTGATCGACCGCAAACTGTTCCGCTTCATGTGTCCGGCCTCCGGTTACGCCTATCTGGCGGCCAAGGAAGCCATCGAACAGGCCGGCCTGACCGACGAGCACATCCGTGCCAACACCACGGGCGCCATCTTCGGTACCGGCGGTGCGTCCACGGTGGAACTGCTGGATGCCATCGACACCCACCGGGAAAAAGGCATTCGCCGGGTCGGCCCCTACCGGGTCCCGCGCACCATGGGCAGCGCCATCAACGCGTCCATCGCCACTGCCTTCGGCATTACCGGGGTCAACTACGGCATCACCTCGGCCTGCGCCACCAGCGCCCACGCCATCGGCCACGCCGCCGATCTGATTGCCCTGGGTCGCCAGGAGATCATGCTGGCCGGCGGCGGCGAGGACATCCACTGGAGCCTGAGCCTGCTGTTCGACGCCATGGGCGCCCTGTCCACCAAGTACAACGAGACCCCGGAACTGGCCTCACGCACCTACGATGCCGACCGCGACGGCTTTGTCATCTCCGGCGGTGGCGGCACCCTGATCCTGGAATCGCTGGAGCACGCTGAAGCGCGCGGCGCGACCATTCTGGCGGAACTGGTGGGCTTCGGCGCCACCTCCGACGGTGCCGACATGGTGGCACCCAGCGGTGAGGGCGCGGTTCGCTGCATGCAGCAAGCCATGAAGGGCCTCGACGGCGAGATCAGCTACATCAATACCCACGGCACCAGTACACCGGCCGGGGACGTCACCGAACTCAAGGCCCTGAAGGAAACCTTCGGCGACAAGATCCCACCGGTCAGCTCCACCAAGCCCCTGTGCGGTCACGCCCTGGGCGCGGCGGGTGTGCACGAGGCCATCTACAGCCTGATCATGCAGCGGGAAGGTTTCATTGCACCGTCCGCGAACATCCAGAACCTGGATGAAGGCGCCGAAGGCTACCCGATTGTCCGGGAGCGTATGGACAACCAGAATCTGGATCTGGTGATGAGCAACAGCTTTGGCTTTGGTGGCACCAACGCCACCCTGGTGTTCAAGAAAATGTGACCGAGCGGTATTCAGCCGGTGACGTTCCCATCCAGCGTTTGAACGCCCGGCTAAATGCGCTCAGTTCGGAAAAACCAAGCTGCTCGGCAATTTCCACCAGCGGCTTGGTGCCATCCTTCAGGTAGGTCAAGGCCTGCTCCCGGCGGACCTGCTCCAGCAAGCGGGCGAAGGTCAGCCCCTCCTGCCGCAGTTTCTTGTGCAGCGTGTAGCGACTCATGTGTAACTGGGATGCCACTGCTTCGACTCCCACCCGGCCTCGAGCCAGCTGACCGCGGATCAGCAAACTTACCCGTGCGCTCAATGTCGGTCGCGCGGCATCCGGCTTCAGGGGCTCTGCTGCCATGCCATACTCCTCCTCAAATTCGCGTTGGCCCAATCAGACCAGATCCAGCGTACACGCGTAAGCCGAAAATAATCAATTAGACCTTTTAGCCACCCGTGAGCCTAGGACCTCTCCATTGCAATAAGGTTGCACCCGGTTGCCCTGCCGCGCTCCGGGAACTGGGCTAAGCTCTGAAAGACGGCCACACAGGAAGTAGGCCGCCGCCCACCACCTCCAGGGAGAGTCATCTCATGGGCCGATTCAGACGCCGCACGTTCCTGATCTGGCTGATGTTTATCAGCACCCCACTGTTTGCCGAGACGCTTGCCAATCGGGACCTGGTGCGCCAGCAGACGGGCGCGTTCATGGACATGATAGCCAGCGGCCGGGTAGCGGCGGCCTACAACAGCATGCGCCCCTACCTCGGCATCGAGCCCGAGGTGTACGACCTTGCGGTTCGGGAGGCGGCCACCTATTTCCAGCAAGTCAATCAGAGCCTGGGCGACGCGGTGGGCAGCTCGCGGGTAAACGTGGAGGTGATCGCCAACGATTTCACGCGGGAGACCTGGCTGCAGAAATTCGAGGCCGACGCCATTGCCTGGCACTTCACCTACTACCAGCCCGATGGCAACGGCTGGAAACTGGTGGAGGTGCGCCACTCCACCGATCTGGACAGGCTGTTCCGCCCGCCCGAGTAGCGATTAGTCGTAGGACCGACCCGTTCGACAGGCGGCCTTGGTGCCCTGCGCCCCGATTACGGTATAATCGCGACACGCACAATTTAATACCTGACTAATTTAGTCTGGTATTGTATAATCGCTCGCCAGAAGCAACGGGTTGCGCCGGTTTTTCCGTTATTCAACAGCCACCGGCCACCACAACCCGTCATCCAAAAACCGACTGCGGGGCGTACTCACGGAGTGAGCGACCATCGCGGCACCCAAACTGATGACATCCGCCCGCCAGCCAGACCACACAGGCTGTCGGCACACCAAGGGCCACGCGGCCCGTGATGAGAGAATACGGAGCGACGATCATGGCGACCACCGATAAAGAGGTGAACGAGCTGATCAAACGGGAATACGAGCACGGTTTCGTGACCGACATCGAAGCCGACACGTTCGAACCCGGCCTGAATGAAGACGTAATCGCCCGCCTGTCCGGTATCAAGAAAGAGCCGGAATGGATGCTGGAATGGCGCCTGAAAGCCTACCGTCGCTGGCTCGAAATGGAGGAGCCGAACTGGGCGCACGTCGGCTATCCGAAGATAGACTACAACTCCATCTCCTACTATTCCGCGCCCAAGCGCAAGGAAGACATGCCCCAGAGCCTGGACGAGGTGGATCCGGAGCTGCTGAAGACCTACGAAAAGCTCGGCATTCCCCTGCACGAGCGGGAAAAGCTGGCCGGGGTAGCGGTCGACGCGGTGTTTGACTCCGTGTCCGTGGCCACCACCTTCAAGGAGCCGCTGGCCAAGGCCGGGGTTATCTTCTGCTCCATTTCCGAAGCCATCCGCGACTACCCGGAGCTGGTCCAGAAATACCTGGGCACTGTGGTTCCTCACGGCGACAATTTCTTCGCCGGCCTGAATTCGGCGGTGTTCTCCGACGGCACCTTTGTGTACGTGCCCAAAGGCGTGCGCTGCCCGATGGAGCTGTCCACCTACTTCCGCATCAACGCCGCCAACACCGGCCAGTTCGAGCGTACCCTGATCATCGCCGACGAGGGCAGCTACGTGAGCTACCTCGAGGGCTGTACCGCGCCGATGCGCGACGAAAACCAGCTGCACGCCGCCGTGGTTGAGCTGGTGGCCCTGGACGACGCCCAGATCAAATACTCCACTGTGCAGAACTGGTATCCGGGCGACGAAGAAGGCAAAGGCGGTATCTTTAACTTCGTCACCAAACGTGGCGCCTGCATCGGCAAGAACTCCAAGATTTCCTGGACCCAGGTCGAAACCGGGTCCGCGGTCACCTGGAAGTACCCGAGCTGCGTGCTGCGGGGCGACAACAGCGTGGGTGAATTCTACTCCGTCGCCCTGACCAACAATTTCCAGCAGGCCGACACCGGCACCAAGATGATCCACCTGGGCAAGAACACCTCCAGCACGATCATCTCCAAGGGCATTTCTGCGGGCAAGAGCTCCAACGCCTACCGCGGCCTGGTCAAGTTCGGCCCCGGTGCCCAGAACGCCCGGAACTTCACCCAGTGCGACTCCCTGCTGATCGGTGACCGCTGCGGCGCCCACACCTTCCCGTACATCGAGAGCAAGAACAAGTCCGCGATCGTGGAACACGAGGCCACCACCTCCAAGGTCAGCGACGAGCAGATGTTCCTGTGCCGTCAGCGTGGTATCGACCCGGAACAGGCGGTGTCAATGATCGTGAACGGCTTCTGCAAGGAAGTGTTCAAGGAGCTGCCGATGGAGTTCGCGGTCGAGGCCGGCAAGTTGCTTGAAGTGAGCCTCGAAGGCTCGGTGGGTTAAACAGCCATGCCCCGCTGGCCTCGGCGAAGGCCAGCGAGCGGTGGCGCTTTTCGGGATTCGCTGTAAATACGTCCCTGTACGCTCGACAACATCATCCATGATGTTGACGATCCCGAAAAGCGCCACCACTCACTGACCCAGAACTTCGACGGGCACACACAACTAGTTGAAGCACATACTGAATTTCAGAATACAGAGAGAAGCCTACAAATGCTGAGCATCAAAAACCTGCACGCATCCGTTGAGGACAAAGAGATCCTCAAAGGCATTAACCTGGAAATCAAACCCGGGGAAGTTCACGCCATCATGGGCCCGAACGGCTCCGGCAAGAGTACCCTGTCCCAGGTGCTGGCGGGCAACGAAGCATTTGAAGTCACCAGCGGCGAAGTCACCCTGAATGGCGAAAACCTGCTGGACCTGGAAACCGAAGAGCGGGCCCGGGAAGGCATCTTCCTGGCGTTCCAGTACCCGGTGGAAATCCCTGGCGTCAGCAACCTGCAGTTCCTGCGCACTGCAGTAAACGCCATGCGCGCCCACAAGGGTGAGCCAGAAATGAACGCGGCCGAGTTCATGAAGCTGGCCAAGGAAGTGTCCAAGCAGGTCGACCTGGACCCGTCCTTCCTGAAGCGGGGCGTGAACGAGGGTTTCTCCGGTGGCGAGAAAAAGCGGAACGAGATCCTGCAGGCCCTGCTGCTGCAGCCCAAGCTGGCGATCCTGGACGAGACCGACTCCGGCCTGGACATCGACGCCCTGAAAGTGGTGTCCGACGGCGTCAACGCCCTGCGTTCCGAGGACCGCGCCATCCTGATGGTGACCCACTACCAGCGGCTGCTTAACCACATCGTGCCGGACTATGTTCACGTCCTGGCCGGTGGCAAGATCATCAAGTCCGGCGGCCGCGAACTGGCCCTGGAACTGGAAGAGCGCGGCTATGGCTGGTTGGGCATCAAGGACGAAGAAACTGCCGACAGTTCAGCCAACTAAGGAGCTCGCGGAATGAAACCAGCACCTACTCTGTCCAGCGCGTTTCTGCATCCGGTTGGCCATTCCCTGCCGGAGCCGCTGGTGGCGCTGCGCAAACAGCGGGGCTCGGCTCTGGTCGACATGCCCTTGCCGACCCGCAAGACCGAAAACTGGAAGTACTCCAGCAAGTACCTGAAGCTGACCGACGACATGGCCATCTCCCTGCCGGCCGAAGGCAAGACCGGCAGCAGCCTGGCGGTGCCGGGTTACAAGGTGGTGTTCCTGAACGGCGTGATGATTCCGGAAGCCAGCGAATACCCGGATCTGGACGGCATCAGCATCCAGAGCTTCGACGATCTGGACAACGATGAGGCTGCCGACCTGGCCGATCGCCTGGACAACACCCTGGACAACAACGCCGTGCAGATGGCGCGCCTGAACTCGGCCCGCTTCGAAGACGGCCTGCTGATCCGCCTGAAGCCGGACGCGGTGCTCGACCAGCCACTATTCATCGTGCACGAGGTGACCGCCGACGCCAGCGGCTCCGCGTTCCCGCGCATCTACGTCGACGCCGGCCGGCACAGCCAGATCACCCTGGTGGAGGAATACATCTCCAGCGGGTCGGAGTCGGTGATGGTCAACACCGTGACCGAATTCGCCCTGGCCGACGGTGCCCAGGTCACCAGCATTCGCCTGAACATGGAGGGCGACAACGTCCAGCACATTGGCGCCACCGGCGTGCGCCAGCAGCGCAGCTCCAGGTTCGAGAGCCACAGCGTAGGCTTTGGCGGCCCGCTGCGTCGGCACGACCTGCAGGTGCGTCTGGAAGGCGAAGGCGCCGAGTGCAAGCTCAATGGCGTGGTGGTTACCCAGGGCAAACAGCACTACGACAACCACACCACCATTGAGCACGTGGCGGCCCACTGCAACAGCGAAGAAACCTATCGCAACATTGCGGCGGATCAGTCCCACGCGGTGTTCAATGGCCGTATTCATATCCACCAGGACGCCCAGAAGTCCAACGCGGATATGAATAACAAGAACCTTTTGCTGTCTAACGGTGCAGAGATCGACACCAAGCCCGAATTGGAGATCTACGCCGATGACGTGAAGTGCGCCCACGGCGCTACCATCGGCCAGTTGGACGAAACCTCCCTGTTCTATCTGGTTTCCAGGGGGATTGGCCGCCGGGAAGCGAACGTACTGCTGACCATGGCCTTCATTAACGAGCTGGTGGAGCAGATCCCGGTCGAGGCCGTCCGCGAGACCGCCCAGACCCGGCTCAACCAGTTCTTTGACCAGACCTTTGAGGAGGCATAACCGGTTATGACCGATCTGTCCGTGGCCAACGCAGCCCAAGCACCGGCGTTCGATGTCGACGCCGTCCGTCGGGACTTCCCGATACTGTCGCAGCAGGTGAACGGGAAGCCGCTGGTCTATCTGGACAATGGCGCCTCGGCCCAGAAGCCCATTGCCGTGCTGGACGCCATGGATCGGTATTACCGGGAAATGCACTCGAACGTACACCGCGGCGCCCACACCCTGGGCGACCGGGCCACGGCCGCCTTTGAAGGTGCCCGGGAGACCGTGCGCGCGTTCCTGAACGCAGACAGCACCCGGGAAATCGTCTGGACCCGCGGCACCACCGAGGCCATCAACCTGGTGGCCAATGGCCTGGCCGGCCGCCTGCAGCCGGGCGACGAGATCCTGGTCAGCCGGATGGAACACCACGCCAACATCGTGCCCTGGCAGATGATTGCCGAGCGCACCGGAGCCAAGGTGGTGCCGATTCAGGTCACGCCGGAAGGTGAATTGGACCTGGACTCGTTCCACAGCCTGCTGAACGAGCGCACCAAGATCTTCGCGATCACCCACGTCTCCAACGTGCTGGGCACGGTTAACCCGGTCAAGGAGCTGATCGACCAGGCCAAGGCCCGCGGCGCGCTGACCCTGGTGGATGGCGCCCAGGCGGTGCCCCATTACCAGCCCGATGTGCAGGCCCTGGGCTGCGATTTCTACGCCTTCTCTTCCCACAAGCTGTTTGGCCCGACCGGCATTGGCGTGCTCTATGGCAAGGCCGAGCTGCTGGAAGACATGCCCCCGTACCAGGGCGGCGGCGAGATGATCGAACGGGTCTCGTTCGAGCGCACCACCTGGAACACCCTGCCCTACAAGTTTGAGGCCGGCACCCCGGCGGTGGCCGAGGCCGTTGGCCTGGGCGCCGCCATCGACTACCTGAACGGCCAGGACCGTCGGGCGATGGAAGCCGCGGAGAAGGCCTTGCTGGAGCGGGCCAACCAGCTGGTTGAGACAGTGCCGGGCATGGAGATCATCGGTACCGCCAGCCAAAAAGTACCGGTCATGTCCTTTAAAATTGCCGGTCTGCACCCCAGTGATATTGGTACCCTGCTGGACCAGCAGGGTATTGCCATTCGGACCGGCCACCACTGCGCCATGCCGCTGATGGATTTCTATGGAGTTCCCGGTACTGCCCGGGCCTCCTTTGCGTTTTACAATACGCTGGACGAGGTCGAGCAATTGTTTGCCGCCCTGCAGAAGATCCAGCGCCTGTTTGCCTGATGGAGGTGGAATCATGACAGCCGAAGTCTTCACCCCGAGCGTTGCCGTCACCATGACGGCCAGTGCGGTCAAGCACGTACGCAAGCAACTGGACAAGAAGCCGGAGGCCAAGGGCATTCGGCTCGCCATCAAGAAGAGTGGCTGTTCCGGGTTCAAGTACGAGACCCAGTGGGTGGAAACCGCCGCTGAGGATGACCGTGTCTTCCACATCGACGGGGTGGACGTCTACGTCAAAGAGGAGCACCTGCCCCTGGTCAACGGCATCGAGATCGATTTCGTGACCGAGGGTGTGAACTCCCTGTTCCAGTTCCGCAATCCCAACGCCACCGCCGAGTGTGGCTGCGGAGAAAGTTTCACCGTTGCCTGAATTGGGCTGAGCGCCCCCGGCAACCAACCGACACAGCGAGGCCAGTCTGGGCATGCAAGAACGGGAAGTGGTCCTGACCAAACGCGAGGTGGAAGCCCGCCTCGTACCCGCCGGCACCGAGATCATGATCCCGGCGGATACCTTTGTGACCATCACACAGTCTCTGGGCGGCACCTTCACCGTCGCCGTGAACGGCAACCTCGCCCGCATTGAAGGCCACGACGCCGATGCCCTGGGCAAGCAGCCGCTGGAGAGCAGCTTCGACACCCCTGAGGACGGCTCGGTCAACGAGAACCAGGTGTGGGAAGCCCTGCGCAACTGTTACGACCCGGAAATCCCGGTGAACGTGGTCGATCTCGGCCTGATCTACGAGTGCAAGATCGAAAACGGCTCCGACCAGGGTAACCACGTGTACATCAAGATGACCCTGACTGCCGCCGGCTGCGGCATGGGCCCGGTCATCTGCGAGGACGTCCAGCGCAAGGTCGAGCACGTGCCCAACGTCGACAAGGTCACGGTCGACCTGACCTTCGATCCGCCCTGGAGCAACGACATGCTCACCGACGAAGCCAAGCTCGAACTGGGGATGCTGTAATGACCGCCACCGAACAGGACTTCAAGAACAACCCGCTCGGTTCCGAGACCAAGCTGGAGGACGTCACCGACGCCTTCGAATTCCTGGACGACTGGGAAGAGCGCTACGCCTACATCATCGACCTGGGCAAGCAGCTGCCCAGCTTTCCCGATGACGCCCGGGTGGAAGAGAATTACGTGCATGGCTGCCAGAGCCAGGTGTGGCTGATCCATCACTACGACGAGGACAACGGCAAGCTCTACCTGATGATCGACTCCGACGCGATGATCGTCCGGGGCCTGGCCGCCATCATTCTGGTGGCGCTGAATGGCAAGACGCCCCGGGACCTGCTCACCACCGACATCGATGAGCTGTTCGAGAGCCTGGACCTGTTCCGCCACATTTCTCCGACCCGCGGCAACGGCCTGCGCGCCATGGTCGGCAAGATCCGCGACATCGCGGCGGCCGAGGCGGCCTGACCGCTAGCCGCCCTGCCCTTCCCGCGCCGACCGGCGCGGCCATCACCAGATGATGGCGATATCATCCCGCTGAATATTGACCTGGGCGCCAACCGAGCCCATGCGTCCGTTGCTGAAATCCGGATGCACGTTGTTCAGAGTTACCGCCAGGCCTGCATCGGTGAGCTCGGGGGTCCCCGCCAGGGAATCGAAATAGCGGGCACTGCGGTACAGGTGCAGTTCATCCCCGGGCCGCAGGCCCGCGGTGGCGCCGGACTCGAGCGTGACCCGGTTGCCATCCACCCGGGTAATCCGGGTCATGAAGGGCTGGCATGCGAGTGCGCCATTGACGGCGTCGACCATCTCTCCGATCAGACCATCCACCGCCTGGCCGTAGGCCGTGTTCTGGAAGCCGCCGGAGCCGAAACCGTCGGCGGCGCCCGGATCGGCGTCCCACTTGGCCGTGGTCGCGAAACGCTGCTGGAATACCGGGGATCCACTGAAACCGTCGTACACCATCAGGTCCATGGCGAACCGGCGGTTCTGGTCCGCGGTCCCGAGACCCCGCTGCATCCGGTCCAGCACCGAGGTGCCCCAGGCCGAGGGATCAGCCACCCCCAGATCCCGGATCACGCCGGTCACCACAAACTGCACGCCCAGTTCCCGGGCCACCTGCAGGACGTTGGTCAAGCGATTGTCGCCCCGCTGCGCGGTGGGCGCGTTGAGCAGGTCGCTGAACAGGCTGTTGGTGGTGGCGCCGAATACCTGCAGCCGACCTCCCTCACGCAACCGGGCCTGCAGTTGTTGCGGCAAGATCTCGCCGGCGTCGTCGATGCGACCGAACTGGGCCTGATCCGGATAGAGCACCGGGAACCCGGTGATCGCCACCCGCTTTCTGAGCCGGGACGCCTCGCCGGCCCCGCAACTGGCGGCCCCCTTGGCACGCTCGACCATCTCGGCCTGCACGGTCAGCCGGAGCAGGTTGCCCCGACGCTGTTCGTCGACAACCCGGATGTTACGGGCCTGGCCGGTGGTCTCGACCTGGGTGTGGGACTCGGTGATGACCCCGTTCTTCACGGTTTCCCGGGTGCTCACCCGCGCCTCATAGCGCAGCGCCAGATCCCGGAGCGCGGCCTGGCGCGCCTCGGTGCGGGCGGCGGCGATGTCCTCGTTGTGAATGGTGCCGTGCCCGACCCCCTCCATCACCAGGGCCTGGGCAGTGCCGGCCAACGCCGTTAAAAGCACCAGCAGAATGCGTCTAGCTAGCATGAAAGAAAATCCCATCGCGTCGATACCGTACAGTCACTGTGGCGGGTCATTGCCGTCAATTCAGGTAATACAGGGAGTCTGCGCTCCGGCTCTGGACATCGCCGATGCGATCGTTGCCGAGCGGCATGGGGATCGGGCACTTGTCCCGCACCAGCTCATCGGCCACCTCCGCCGCACACGCCTGGAACTGGGGTTCCAGCTTGAGCTCCAGCACGGTCTCGATGACGCCATCCCTATGTTCGGTAACCGCCAGCTTTTCGGCGCCGCGGATGTAGCTGTCGACATAGGCCCGGAACATGTCATTGCGCAGCACGAAGTCGTTGACCGTAGAGCTGCCAAAAATCACCGTGCCATAGACCCGCTCGGCCAGGTTCCGGTAGGCATCCAGCTGCGATGCCCGCCGCGCCAGCAGGCGCTTGCGTGGGTTGTTCCGGTCGACAGCGACGTCCTCGTAGGTGCCAAAGCCACTGACCCGTACGATGATCGGCTCCGGCGCGTCTTCCTGCGTGTCCTGGCCCTGGTGCGCCGCACAGGCGGCCAGCATCATGGCAAGTAGGGGCATGGCGACCCAGCGAAAATTCATGATTGGTTCTCCGGAAACATCATTTCCCCTTCCCCATGAAAGATTCACGCCAGGTTTTCTAAGCGCCTGAATAGCGGAATAAAGCTTGCCTGACGCACGATTGCCGCCACCGGGGGCGGCAAGAAACTGCCCCCACTTACACATTGAAAACAAACCGTTACCGCTTCGGTCATGTTCCTGTCCGGGATCTGCACTAATCTTCAGCTTACATAAAGTTCATAACAACCCTACCGGAACTGCCAACAGGATCGTTTTCGATGCACAACACGCGCCTTTCCCGACTGTACCTGGCCATTGGCCTGTCCGTCGCCACCACCTCGGCCCTGGCGAGCCCCCAGCACTTCCTGTCTGCCCGCTCCTTCGCCATGGCCGGCACCGGTGTTGCGGCGGCCCATCCGGCGGACGCGGTGGCCAAGAATCCGGCGCTGATGGCCAGCCGCCATCACAGCTGGTCCGACGATCTGGGCCTGATGCTGCCCTCGGTCAACGCCCGGGTGGCCGACGAAGAAGACACCGGCGACCAGATTGACGACATCCAGGACACCATCGACGACGTCGAACGCGCCATTAACCAGGCCAATTCCGGTGACGCCCAAGACGGCGCCGGCCGGCTACGGGAGCAACTCCAGGCCTTCGACAGTGACACCGTGCGCGCCAACCTGGGCCTCGGTCTGGCCCTGGCGTTCCCGTCTCCGGGGTTGTCCGCCGGCGTGTTCGCCAACGCCAACCTGACCGCGACGGCCCGTGGCGAGTACGACGAGGACGACGACGCCCGCCTGGCCGCCATCGAAGCCGGCGCCTTACCAGCTGACTTCCGCGACAGCCTGGAATCCCGAGGCAAGATCCTGGCGTCCGCCGTCACCGAGGTCGGCATCGGCTTCGCCCGTGCCATCCCGCTCGCTGACGACAACACCCTGAACCTGGGCCTTTCGCCCAAGTTCGTGAAGCTGCAAACCTTCCAGTACACCGAGACCGTGTCCGGCTTTGAAGACGACGACTTCGACAACGACCAGTACCGGACCGAGAAAAACGGGTTCAACCTGGACCTGGGCGCCGCCTACGATTTTGGCGAGGACCGGGAATGGACCACCGCCATTGTGGTCAAGAACCTGATTCCGATGGAGCTGGACTCGGCCCAGAGCAACCCGGCCTTTGAGCAAGAGCGCACGCTCAAGCTCGACCCGATGGTCACCGCCGGCATTGCCCACCGGGGCGATTACCACGTGCTGACCGCCGACCTGGACCTGACCAAGAAAGAAGCCTTCGGTTACGAGGATGATACCCAGTGGCTGGCCCTGGGCGCGGAACTGGACGCCCTGCGCTACGTCCAGCTGCGTGCCGGGATTCGCCACAACCTGGCCAGCAACGAGGACAACGACGGCATCGAGGAAAAGACCCAGTACACCGCGGGTCTGGGCCTGAACCTGCTTGGCCTGCGGGTGGATCTGGGCGCCCTGTTCAGCGACGCCGACGTCGGCGCCTCCCTGGAACTGGGCACCGCCTTCTAACCCCGGCCCCGGCCAAGCAGGGCCCGCCCGGCACTGTCCGGCCGGGCTCTTTTTTGTACCCGCAGCGCCGCCATTTGCCAGCACCCCGACGGAACCGGATAATCCCGGAAACACTTTGTTCAAAGGCGATAACCGGGTCATGCAAATCTATCTGGTCGGTGGCGCGGTGCGCGACGAACTGCTGGGTCTCGAGGTCAAGGACCGGGACTGGGTGGTGGTCGGCGCCACGCCCGACGACATGCTGCAACAGGGCTTCAAGCAGGTGGGCGCCGACTTCCCGGTGTTCCTGCACCCGAAGACCCGGGAGGAATATGCCTTGGCCCGGACCGAGCGCAAGCAGGGCCGCGGTTATCACGGCTTCACCGTGTACAGCGCCCCCGACGTCACCCTGGAAGACGATCTCAAGCGCCGGGACCTGACCATCAATGCCATGGCCCGGGACGAACAGGGCGACATCGTCGACCCGTTCCAGGGCCGCACCGACCTGGAGCGGCGCCTGCTGCGCCATGTCTCCGAGGCCTTTGCCGAAGACCCCCTGCGGATCCTGCGCACGGCCCGGTTTGCCGCCCGCTTCCAGCCCCTGGGCTTTCGGGTGTGTGACGAAACCCGGGCGCTGATGCAGACCATGGTGGCCGACGGTGAGGTGGGCCACCTGGTGGCCGAGCGGGTCTGGCAGGAAATCCAGCGCGCCCTGCACGAGCGGGAGCCGGGCGCCTTTTTCGAGGTACTCCGGGACTGCGGCGCCCTGGCCGCACTGATACCGGAGCTAGTGCCCGACGAGCACTTTGCCGCCGCCCTGTCGGCGCTGCGCCACATCCACCAGCGTCAGGGCAGCACCGAACAGCGCTTCGCCGCGCTCATGTCGCCCCTGCCCCGCCCCGCGTGTGAACAGCGGGCAGAGGCCCTGAAGGCGCCCAATGACAGCAAGAATCTGGCCCGCCTGACTGCCGAGCTGCTGCCGGCGGTGGCCGACAGCGCCAACACCCTGGACGCCGACCAGTTGATGGCCCTGTTCGATGCCGCCGACCTGTGGCGGCGCCCGGAACGATTCGCCGACCTGCTGGTGGTCCTGGCCTGCGCCCTGCCCCAGAACCGCCAGGGCGCAATTGCCTCGATCGAGCGGGCCGCCCAGGCCGCCGCCGGCGTCGAACCCCGGACCCTGCTGGCCCAGGGTTTCAAGGGCAAGGCCCTGGGTGAGGCCATTCGCCAGGAGCGCCTGCGACGCATCGCGCAGGTGCTCTCCAGCCCCACAACCTGAGGCCCCATCATGACCGACACTTGCCCCGTTGCCCTGGTGACCGGCGCCGCCCATCGCCTGGGCGCCCGCACCGCACAGACCCTGCACGCCCGAGGCTGGAACCTGGTCATTCATTACCGCAGCCGACAGGACCAGGCCGAGACCCTGGCCGCCGACCTGAACCAGACCCGCGTCGACTCAGCGCGGATCGTCCAGGCAGACCTCACCGACACCGCACAGGTACGGGCGCTGGCGGATGCCGCCATCAGCCAGTGGGGACGACTCGACGGGCTGGTCAACAATGCCTCGGTGTTCTACCCGAACCCGACGGACGAGGCGACGGCCGACGACTGGGACCGCATCATGCACACCAACCTGCGCGCGCCCTTCTTCCTGCTGCAGGCCTGCCTGCCGGCGCTGCGGGCCGGCGGCGGCAGCGTCGTCAACCTGATCGACATCTACAGCGACCACCCCCTGGCCGACCACCCGCTGTACTGCGCCAGCAAGGCCGGCCTGGCGGCACTGACCCGGTCCTGGGCCAGGGATCTGGCCCCGGCCATCCGGGTCAATGGGGTCTCCCCCGGCGCCATCCTGTGGCCCGAAGCCGAACCCGGGATGGCGGGCATGGCTCCCGAGTACCAGCAGGCCATCCTCGACAAGACTCCGCTGGCCCGCACCGGCACCCCGGACGACATCGCCCGAACCATTGCCTTTCTGATGTGCGACGCGCCCTTCATCACCGGCCAGATCCTGCCCGTGGACGGCGGCCGCAGCCTCGGCATCTAGCCCCAAAGCCGCCCGCGCCGACGCCGGCGGGCCGCTTTGGCGCGCCGGTGCTTTCCGGATACAATGCTTCAGATTTCCATTCTGCCCGCGCCGACCCTCACCGGATCCGCGCCCTGTTAAACCGGAGAACCCCCATGCGTGATGTCGTCATAGTTGCAGCCAAGCGAACTGCCATCGGAACCTTTGGCGGAGGCCTGTCCAGCCTGCGTGCCGACCAGCTCGGCAGCGCCGTCATCAAGGCCCTGCTGGAAGACACCGGCGTGGCCGGCGACCAGGTCAACGAAGTGGTGCTGGGCCAGGTCCTGGCCGCCGGCTGCGGCCAGAATCCAGCGCGCCAGTCGGCCATCAACGCCGGCCTGCCCGCCTCGGTACCGGCCATGACCATCAACAAGGTGTGCGGTTCCGGCCTCAAGGCGGTGCATATGGCGGTCCAGGCGATCCGCTGCGGCGACGCCGAGCTGATGATTGCCGGCGGCCAGGAAAGCATGAGTCAGGCTCCCCACGTCCTGCCCAACAGCCGTAACGGCCAGCGCATGGGCAACTGGTCCATGATCGACACCATGATCACCGACGGCCTGTGGGACGCCTTCAACGATTACCACATGGGCATTACCGCCGAGAACATCGTCGAGAAATACGGCATCAGCCGGGACGAACAGGATGCCTTTGCCGCCGCGTCTCAGCAGAAAGCCGTCGCCGCTCGGGAAGCCGGCCACTTTGCCGGCCAGATCGTTCCGATCACCATCCCCCAGCGCAAAGGCGACCCGCTGGTGGTCGACCAGGACGAAGGCCCTCGGGGCGGCGTCACCGGCGAGGGGCTGGCCAAGCTGCGCCCGGCTTTCAAGAAGGACGGCACCGTCACCGCGGGCAACGCCTCGTCCCTGAACGACGGCGCCGCCGCGGTCATGGTGTGCAGCGCCGAGAAGGCCAAGGAACTGGGCCTGACCCCGCTGGCCACCATCAAGGCCCACGCCAACGCCGGCGTGGACCCGACCATCATGGGTACCGGTCCGATTCCGGCCAGCCAGCGCTGCCTGAAGCTGGCCGGCTGGAGCGTCGACGACCTTGACCTGATCGAGGCCAACGAGGCCTTTGCCGCCCAGGCCATTTCGGTCAACCGCGACCTGGGCTGGGACACCGCCAAGGTCAATGTCAACGGTGGTGCCATTGCCCTGGGCCACCCGATTGGCGCCTCCGGCTGCCGCATCCTGGTGACCCTGCTGCACGAAATGGTTCGCCGTGACGCCCACAAGGGCCTGGCAACCCTGTGCATCGGCGGCGGCATGGGCGTGGCCCTGGCGGTTGAGCGCTGAGAGGCATGCTGAATGTGGTGCTGTACCAGCCGGAGATTCCGCCCAACACCGGCAACATCATCCGGCTGTGCGCCAACACCGGCTGCCAGCTGCACCTGATTGAACCCCTGGGGTTTTCCCTGGAGGACAAGCAGATGCGCCGGGCCGGGCTGGATTACAGCGAGTACGCGACCGTCAAGGTTCATCCGGACTACGCCAGCTTCCTCGCCAGCGAACAGCCCCGACGACTGTTCGGCCTGACCACCAAGGGCAGTCAGCCTTACCACGAGGTGGCTTTCGAGGCCGGCGACTACCTGATGTTCGGCCCCGAGACCCGGGGCCTGCCCGCCGAGATCCGGGAGGCCCTGCCTCCGGCGCAACGGCTCCGTGTGCCCATGCGCCCGGAAAGCCGCAGCCTGAACCTGTCCAACACCGCCGCCCTGGTGGTCTACGAGGCCTGGCGCCAGCTCGGTTTCGACGGCGCGGTCTGAGGGCCGGATGACAGGCACAAAAAAACCGGCCAAGGCCGGTTTTTTTTGTTTCAGGTCGGGCGCCTAAGGCTCAGTGAGTCTGGGACTCTTCCTTGGCTTCGCCGGCGGCCTCGTCCTGCTTGCGCTTCAGTGCCTGGGCGTAGATGGCATCGAAGTTGACCGGTGCCAGCATCAGGGCCGGGAAGCTGCCCTTGCCGACCACGCCGTCGATGGCTTCACGGGCGTAGGGGAAGAGGATGGTCGGGCAGTAGGCACCCAGCATCTGGCCAAGCTGCGCGCCTTCAATGCCCTGCACCAGGAACACACCCGCCTGCTGGATTTCCACGATGTAGGCGACCTTCTCGCCCACCTTCGCGGTCACGGTCAGGGACAGGACCACTTCGTACTGGTTGTCGCTGACTTTGCTGTGGGAGGTGTTCAGATCCAGGTTCACCTCGGGCTTCCACTGCTCCTGGAACACCAGCGGAGAATTCGGCGATTCAAAAGACAGGTCCTTCACATAGATGCGCTGAAGGGCAAACTGGGGTTGGTTCTGGTTTTCACTGCCTGCTGCGGCTTGCTGATTCTCAGCCATGGTCGGTCCTTTCGTTCTCGATCGTGGGCTCGGAGCCCGTTGTCATGATGTGTTGTGCCGGAACAGTGTACTGCGTGGCTCCGCCGGCTAATGTGAAACAGTGCGGCAGATTGCGCTCAGGATCAAGCACGACCCGGGTCGTTATTTTTTCACCAGGGGCAGATTGCTGGCTTTCCAGTCACTGATGCCGCCATTCAACCGGACCACGTTGGCGAAGCCTTCGGCGTTCAGCTGTTTGACCGCCATGGCCGAATGCTGGCCCATCTTGTCGGCTACGATGATCTGCTTTTCCTTGAACTTGTTCAGCTCGCTGGCACGGCTTTTCAGGCTGTTCAGGGGAATGTTGACCGAGCCGGTGATGCGACCTTCGCCAAAGTCCTTGCGATCCCGGATATCGACCACCACGGCCTCATCCTTGTTGATCAGGCTGACCGCGCCCTGGGCCGAGATCTTGGCACCGCCCCGACGGGACTCCAGCACCAGGATGGCCAGCAGAAACGCCACGAACAGGGACACCAGGATGTAATGATTGACTACGAATTCGAACAAGCGGTCCATGAAAATACCCTAAAAATAGTTTGGCCGGATTATACACACCCGGGCCCGGTCACAGAAGGCGGCCAACATGGCTTGTGGCACTGAAAACGGTTAGAATCTGCACTCTCCATTTCCTACATTTCCACCAAACCGGATGAAGTGATGACCGCGACGCGCAAGCCGACTGCACTGATTATCCTGGACGGCTGGGGCCACCGTGACCCGGCCGACGACAACGCCATCAGCAACGCAAACACCCCGTTCTGGGACCAGCTCTGGCAGAGCCAGCCCAAGACCCTGATCAACACCTCCGGCATGTTTGTCGGATTGCCCCAGGGCCAGATGGGCAACTCCGAGGTGGGCCATATGAACCTGGGCGCCGGCCGCATCGTCTACCAGAGCCTCACCCGGATCGACAAGGACCTGGAAACCGGCGAATTCCAGAAAAACGCCGTACTCTGCGCCGCCATCGACAAGGCGGTCAGCAGCGGCCGTGCCGTGCACCTGATGGGCCTGCTGTCACCGGGCGGCGTGCACAGCCATGAGGACCACATCCTGGCGGCCGCCGAGATGGCCGCGGCCCGCGGCGCCAAGGAAGTCTACATCCACGCCTTCCTGGACGGCCGGGACATGCCACCGCGCAGCGCCAAGCCGTCACTGGAAAAAGCCTCCGCGCGTCTTGAAGAGCTTGGCGTTGGCCGGGTTGCCTCGATTGTCGGTCGCTATTACGCCATGGACCGGGACAACCGCTGGGACCGCGTCCAAGGCGCCTACGACCTGATGACCCTGGGTGCCGCCGAGCACACCGCGGGCGATCCGGTCATCGGCCTGGAGCAGGCTTACGAGCGCGGCGAGAACGACGAGTTCGTGGCGCCGACCCGCATTCACGCCGCTGGCCAGCCGGAAGGCACCATCAACGACGGCGACACGGTGCTGTTCATGAACTTCCGGGCCGATCGCGCGCGCGAAATGACCCGCACCTTTGTCGAGCCGGCCTTCGATGGTTTTGACCGTCGCAAGCACCCGGAACTGGCCGACTTCGTCATGCTGACCGAGTACGCGGCCGACATCAAAACCAGCTGTGCCTATCCCCCGGAACAGCTGACCAACGGCCTGGGCGAATACATGGCCAAGCAGCAGAAAACCCAGCTGCGTATCGCCGAGACCGAGAAGTACGCGCACGTGACCTTCTTCTTCAACGGCGGCCTGGAAACCCCGTTCGAGGGTGAAGACCGGATCCTGGTGCCGTCGCCGAAAGTGGCCACCTACGACCTGCAGCCGGAAATGAGCGCGCCCGAAGTCACCGACAAGCTGGTGGAGGCGATCAAGAGCGGCAAATACGACCTGGTGGTGTGCAACTACGCCAACGGCGACATGGTTGGCCACACCGGCAAGCTGGACGCCGCCATCAAGGCCGCCGAGTGCCTGGACGAGTGCGTGAAACGGGTGGTCGAGGCCCTGGACGAAGTGGGCGGAGAAGCCCTGATTACCGCCGACCACGGCAACTGCGAGCAGATGACCGACCCGAACTCCGGTCAGGTTCACACCTCCCACACCATTGGCCCGGTGCCTCTGGTTTACACCGGCCCACGCCAGGTGTCCCTGCTTGACGACGGCAGCCTGAGCGACGTCGCGCCCACCCTCCTGGCCCTGATGGACCTGGAGCAACCGGAAGAGATGACCGGCCACAGCCTGGTCAAGATCGGTTGACACCCGGCTCCCTCCCCGTGCCGGCGTTCCTGGCCAGACTGGCGCTCACCCTGCTCCTGGGTGCAGCGCCCGTCCTTGCCCAGGGCGAGGTGACGCCGGCCCAGATTGAAGCCCTCAAGGAGCAGATCGAGGACATTGACGATTGGCTGGCGGATGCCGAGGACGACCGCTCGGATCTGGAGCAACAGCTCACCGCCACCGAACGTCGGATCAGTCGCCTGACCCGCGAGCGTCGCGACCTGCGCCAGCAGGGCGCCAAGCAGCAGCAGCGGCTGGAGGCGCTGGAGCGTGAGGCGCGCAGCCTCAACCAGACCCTGGAGCGCCAACGGGAAAGCCTGAAGCGCCAGATCCGCGCGGCCTGGATGGAAGGCGATGCTTCGGCGCTGAAGGTGTTGCTCAATGAGATTGATCCGGACCAGGTGGCCCGGACCATGACCTATTACGAATACCTCAGCCAGGACACCGTCAAACGCCTGGAAGCGTTCCGCCGGAGCCTGGAAGAACTGCAGGCAACCCGCACGCGGGTCCAGGCCACCCGCGCGGAACTGGCCCGCACCGAAGCGGACGTGGCCCAGCGGCAACAGGCCCTGAGCGCATCCCGCCAGCAGCGGGAACAGACCCTGGCCACCCTCAAGGCCGACATCCAGAACCGCCGAAGCGAACGCCAGGAACTGGAGGCCGACCGCAAGCGGCTGGAGACCCTGCTGGAAGAAGTGCAGCAGGCCATCGCCTCCATCCCCTCCCCCAACGAGTCCCAGCCCTTCGGGTCACTGCGGGACAGGCTGCCCTGGCCGGTACGCGGCAAGGTAGTGAGCGGCTTCGGCGACCGCTACGCCGACGGCAAGCTGCAGCGCAACGGACTGCTTATCAACACCGCCGAGGAGGCCGAGGTCAAGGCCATTCACTTCGGCCGGGTGGTGTTCGCCAACTGGCTGCGCGGTTTTGGCCTGATCACCATCATTGATCACGGCGATGGCTACATGACACTCTATGGCCACAGCAGCAGCCTGTTTACCAGCCCCGGCGACTGGGTTGCCGCGGGCGAGGCCATCGCCCTGGCCGGCCGGACCGGGGGCACCTCCGACCCGGCGCTCTACTTCGAGGTGCGCCACAATGGCAAACCCGACAACCCCAGACGCTGGCTGGCCGACTGAAGCTCCGCCGAGGGCTGACAAACGCCCCGGCTAACGCCATACTGTCGAGAATCAGGGAAACCAGTCCAACTATCGGAATAGAAACGGGATAAGTGAATGAAACGGGTCAGAAATCCTCTCCATGCCTTGCCTCTGCGCACGCTCGCCCTCGCCACCTGTTTCACCACGGTCCCCGGACTGGCCCTCGCCCAGGATGCGACCGACGACCAGGAACTGCTGGAAGGCATCCAGGACGGCGAGCGGGTGGAAATCACCCTGCCCGACCCGGAAACCCAGTTGCCACTGGACGATCTGCGCAAGTTCACCGAAGTGTTCAGCCGCATCAAAGACGCTTACGTGGAAGAGGTCAGCGACCGCAAGCTGCTGGAAAGTGCCATCAAGGGCATGCTCTCGGACCTGGACCCGCACTCCACCTACCTCGCCCCCAAGGACTATGAAGAGCTGGAGGAAAGCACCTCGGGTGAATTCGGCGGCCTGGGCATCGAAGTTGGCATGGAGAATGGCTTTGTGAAGGTGATCGCACCCATCGACGACACCCCGGCCCAGAAAGCCGGCGTTCAGGCCGGCGACCTGATCATCAAACTGGACGAGAAACCGGTCAAGGGCATGAGCCTGGAAGAGGCGGTCAAACTGATGCGCGGCAAGCCCGGCACGGTCCTGACCCTGACCATCATGCGAGAGGGCGAAAACGCCCCGATCGAAATCGACGTTGAACGTGACGTGATCAAGGTCACCAGCGTGAAATCCCGGATGATCGACAACGGCTACGGCTACGTGCGCATCACCCAGTTCCAGGCCGACACCGGCAGCCAGTTCCTGAAAGCCCTGGATTCTTTGGAAGCCGACTACGGCAGCGATCTGGACGGCCTGGTGATCGACCTGCGCAACAACCCCGGCGGCGTGCTCCAGGCCGCGGTGGAAACCGCCGATGCCCTGCTCGATGAGGGCCTGATCGTCTACACCGAGGGCCGCATCCAGAGTTCGCGCCTGCGCTTCAGCGCCAAGGCCGGCGATGTCATGGCCGACACCCCCATCGTGGTGTTGATCAACGGCGGCTCGGCCTCCGCCTCCGAGATCCTGGCCGGCGCGCTGCAGGACCACGAGCGGGCGGTGATCATGGGCACCCAGTCGTTCGGCAAGGGCAGCGTCCAGACCGTCATCCCGCTGGATGAAACCCACGCCATCAAGATGACCACGGCCCGCTACTACACCCCGGACGGCCGCTCCATCCAGGCCACCGGCATCAAGCCCGATATCGAGGTGCGGCCGGCCGAGCTCACCGAACTGGACAGCCAGCCGTTCTTCACCGAAGCGGATTTGAGCGGTCACCTGGAGAGCCAGGACACCGACGAACCGGCCCAGGAAGCGCCTGAGAATGGCGCCGTTGCGGCCTCACTGGCGGATCGCGACTACCAGCTCCGGTCCGCCCTGAACCTGCTGAAGGGGCTGCATATCCTGAACCGCAAGGGCAATGGCCAGATGCTCACCGAGGGGCAGGATAACGCGCAGTGAGGTTGTTCCGAGTTGCCACCCTGGTGGCCGCCTTCGCGGCCACCACCATTGCTCAGGCCGGACCGGCCGAGCAGACACCGACCCGGGCTCTGCCGCCCACCATTGCCATCATCATTGATGACATGGGGCACAACCTGGAAGAAGGCCAGCGCCTGGCCCGCCTGGAACAGCCCCTGACCCTGGCGTTCCTGCCTTATCGGCGCCACACGGTGTCGCTGGCGAAGCTTGCCCACAAGCAGCAGAAGGAAATCATGCTGCACGCGCCCATGGCCAACACCCGCAATTTTGACCTGGGTCCGGGTGGCCTGACCTCCGACATGGACGAACTGGGCGTGGTGACAACCCTGCGCCGGGCCCTGCAAGCCATCCCCTACGTGCAGGGCGTCAACAACCACATGGGCAGCCTGCTGACCCAGAAGCTGCGCCCCATGGATTGGGTCATGAAAGAACTGCGCCGCTATCCGCTGTATTTTGTCGACAGCCGCACCATTGCCTCCTCGGTAGCCGGCGACGTCGCCCGCGCGCATCAGATTCCAAGCCTGACCCGGGACGTGTTCCTGGACCATGAACAGACCGAGGAGTTCGTTGATCGCCAGTTCAAACTGCTGATCAAGCGGGCGCGGGAGAACGGCAGCGCCATCGGCATCGGCCACCCGCACAAGGTCACCGTGGACTATCTGGAGAAGCACCTGCCCGAGCTGGACGCCCAGGGCATCGCCATTGCCACCGTCAGCGGCCTGTGGGCCATACGCAACAGCAATCGAGAAATGTTCGTGGAAGGGGAAAAGCAGGCCATTCGGCCTGCCCTGGCGCAGAAACCCTGAGCCGGAACCTCAGTCCCGGACTTCGATTCCCTGGCTTTTCATGAAGGCTTTCGCCTCCGGAATGGTGTGCTGGCCGAAGTGGAAGATGGAGGCCGCCAGCACGGCGTCGGCTCCGCCCTGGGTCACGCCATCGGCCAGATGCTGCAACTCACCGACACCGCCCGAGGCAATCACCGGCACCCGGACCGCATCACTGATAGCCCGGGTCAGGCCCAGATCGAATCCGATCTTGGTGCCATCCCGGTCCATGCTGGTCAGGAGCAACTCACCGGCGCCCATGTCCACCATCTTGCGCGCCCACTCGACCGCATCCAGGCCGGTCGGCTTGCGTCCACCGTGGGTGAAGATTTCCCATCGAGGCGCCTCGTCCTCGGCACTGACGCGCTTGGCGTCGATGGCGACCACGATGCACTGACTGCCGAAACGCTCGGCAGCCTCTCGGACGAATTCCGGATTGAACACCGCCGCGGTGTTGATCGACACCTTGTCGGCGCCGGCATTCAGCAACTTGCGGATGTCGTCCACCGCCCGTACGCCACCACCGACGGTGAGCGGAATGAAGACCTCGGCCGCCATGCGCTCCACGGTCTCGTAGGTGGTGTCCCGGCTCTCGTGGCTGGCGGTGATGTCCAGAAAGGTGATCTCATCGGCGCCCTGCTCGTTGTAGCGGCGCGCCACCTCCACCGGATCGCCGGCGTCACGGATGTCGACAAAATTCACGCCCTTGACGACCCGGCCCTTGTCGACGTCCAGGCAGGGAATGATGCGTTTGGCCAGACCCATAGTGCCCCCTTATGCCTTGAGGCTGTCGCAGTAAGCTTGCGCCTCGGCCACATCCAGGGTGCCCTCGTAGATGGCACGGCCGGTAATGGCGCCGATCACGCCCTTGTCGGCCACCGGGGCCAGGCGTTTGAGATCGTCCATGTTGGTGACACCACCGGAGGCAATCACCGGGATGCCACCTTCCTCGGCCAGCGCCGCCGTCGCTTCCACGTTGACGCCCTGCATCATGCCGTCGCGACTGATGTCGGTGTAAACGATGGCCTCGACGCCATCGTTGGCGAACCGCTTGGCCAGATCGGTGGCCATGACCTCCGATACTTCGGCCCAGCCATCGGTGGCCACCCGACCGTCTTTGGCGTCCAGACCGACGATTATGTGGCCCGGGAAGCGCTTGCACATCTCGGTGACGAACTCTGGCTCCTTGACCGCCTTGGTGCCAATGATGACCCACTGGACGCCGGCTTTCAGGTAGGCTTCGATGGTTTCCGCGGAACGGATACCGCCGCCGATCTGGATCGGCAGGTCCGGGTACTTGCGGGCAATGGCCTGGACGATTTCGCCGTTGACCGGCTCACCGGCAAAGGCGCCATTGAGATCCACCAGGTGCAGGCGACGGGCACCGGCTTCGACCCACCGGGTCGCCATATCGACCGGGTCGTCACCAAAGACAGTGGAATCGTCCATGCGGCCCTGGCGCAGGCGCACACACTTGCCGTCTTTCAGATCAATGGCGGGAATAATCAGCATAAGGTCTTGTTCCTATCGGAAAGCCGGAGCGGACAGGCGGCCGAGGTGGGCCGGCCCTGCGCGCCTACTTTCCAGTCCAGTTGGTAAAGTTCTCAAGCAGCTGCAGGCCGGCCCGGGCGCTCTTCTCCGGGTGGAACTGCGCGGCAAAAATGTTGTCCCGCGCCACGGCTGCAGCGAGGTCGACCCCATAGCGGGTGCGCCCGGCGATGTCGGCGTTGCCGTCCGCCTCGACGTAGAAACTGTGCACAAAATAGAACCGGTCACCGTCCGGAATCTTGTGCCACATGGGGTGATCGACGGTCTGCCGGACTTCGTTCCAGCCCATGTGCGGGACTTTCAGGCGTTCGCCCTGCTCCACCAGCTCATCGCCGAAGAACCGGACCTGGGACGGAAACAGGTTGATGCCGTCGACGCCGCCGTTTTCCTCGCTGCGGGACATCAAGGCCTGCATGCCGACACAGATGCCGAGGAACGGCCGATCCTGGGACACTTCACGGACCAGGGTGTCCACACCCAGGCGTCGGATTTCCGCCATGCAGTCGCGGATGGCGCCAACCCCGGGCAGGATCACCCGGTCGGCTTCGCGGATCTGGTCCGCATTGTCGGTGACCAGTACGGTGGTGTCCGGGGCGACGTGCTCTACCGCCTTTTTGGCGGAGTGCAGATTGCCCATGCCGTAGTCGATGATGGCAACGGTTTTCATGGATGGTGCGATGTCCTTGGGTGACCGGTTTCAACAAGCCTGGTTAGAGCGAGCCCTTGGTGGACGGGGTCATGCCCGCCATGCGCTCGTCCATCTCGATGGCCATGCGCAAGGCGCGGCCAAAGGCCTTGAACACGGTTTCGATCTGGTGATGGGTGTTCTTGCCCTTCAGGTTGTCGATGTGCAGGGTCACCATGGAATGGTTGACGAAGCCGTGGAAGAATTCCTCGAACAGGTCCACATCAAAGCCGCCGACGGCGCCGCGGGTGTAAGGCACGTCCATCATCAGGCCGGGCCGGCCGGAGAGGTCGATCACCACCCGGGACAGCGCTTCGTCCAGGGGCACGTAGGCATGACCGTAACGGCGGATGCCTTTCTTGTCGCCCACGGCCTGCTTGAAGGCCTGGCCCAGGGTAATCCCGATGTCTTCGACCGTGTGGTGATCGTCGATGTGCAGATCACCCTTGGAGACGATGTTCAGATCCACCAACCCGTGGCGGGCGATCTGGTCCATCATGTGTTCGAGGAAGGGAACACCGGTGTCAAAACTGGACTTGCCGGTACCGTCGAGGTCGATCTCGACGGTGATCTGGGTTTCAAGGGTATTTCGTTCTACCCGAGCCTTGCGTTCGGCCATGGGGACTCCGTAGCAGTAAGGCGGTGCAACACCGCAAATATTCGATCCGCGGATTATACCTTTTCTGCCGGCCGGAGTCCCACCACCGGATTAATCGCCCTGATAGCCCGGAGCGGTTCAGACCGCCTTCTTCAGGTTATTCATGTAGGTGTCCACCAGGCTGTTGAACTCGTGCTTGATCACCGGGCTGATCGCTAGCTTCAGCAGACTCGGCAGCGGCACGGTCAGTTCGGCGCTGGTCTGGAACTTGGCCACGGTGACTGAGTCACCCTTGGCCTTGAGGGTCCAGGATCCGCGCACGACACCGTTACCCTCGCCTTTCACCGGCTCCCAGGTGATTCGGCCGGCCTCTTTGTCCGACTGGTACTTGCAGGCGTAAATAGACTGGATGGCGTGCTTGTCGACGCCGACCTTTTCCATTTCCCAGCGATAGGTGTTATCGCCCAGGTCTTCCAGCTTGTGCACCTTGGGAAAATGACTCGCAGAGCGTGGCACATCCGCCAATAACTCAAAGACTTCATCGTAGCCAGCCGGAAGTTCCAGTTCCCGGTTCAGCTCAATCGAAACAGTTATTGCCACGGGTTACTCCTCGTTGTGTTTGTTTGTCGTTGTACAGTGGTTGAAAGCGCAAGTGCGTGTATTCTGGCCCAACACTACGGCATTGTCATACTGCCACGCTTTTAATTTGAATCCCCTGCGTTATCCTTTGACGTGTAAACGTCCGAATTCGTTCCGAAACTTTCCAGGCTCGCCGGAATAAGGAAATCTGACCCATGAAAGCTGTGCGTTATCTGCTGATCGCGATCGTTGCCATCATCTTGTTGGCCGTGGTGGCGATTGCCATCGCCATGGCGGTGATCAACCCCAATGACTACAAGCCGCAGATTGAAAAGGCGGTCGAGGACCAGACCAATCTCGACCTGGTGCTTGAAGGCGACATTGGCTGGTCCTTCATTCCCCTGGGCCTGGAACTGAACAACGTCGAAGCGAAACTGGAGGGCGACCGGTTCGTGGCGCTGGAGCGACTGGTGGCGCAGATCGACTTCTGGTCGCTGATCACCCTCTCGCCGCAGGTGGACACCTTTGTGCTGAGCGGCCTCGATGCGAACCTGGAAGTGAACGAACAGGGCCAGGGCAACTGGACCCGGATAATGCCGGAGCCGACTGATACCGGGGAGACCAGCACCGGTGATTCCAAACCGGCCCAGCCGGCAGAAACGGCCGCCCCGGACAGCGGCGGCGAGCCACTGAATTTCAACGTGGACAGTGTCGAGATCAGCAACGCCCAGGTCCACTACACCGATAAGAGCACGGGCCAGGCGGTCACGCTCGACAACTTCACCCTGACCGCCAGCGACATCACCCTGGGCTCGGAATTTCCTCTCGACCTCAGTTTCCGGGTGGAGACCGCCAAACCCCAGTTCGAGGTGGACGGCACGATCAGTGCCCGGCTGGCCGCCAACGAGGCGCTCAATGAGTTCGCCGTCTCCGGTCTGTCTGCCGTCTTCGACATGAACGGCGAGCCCTTCGGCGGCAAGTCGGTCACCGCCGAGCTGGCTGGCTCCGCCAGCGCCAACCTCGAGAACGAGACCGCCGCGATCAGCAACTTCAGCGCCAGCCTCGCCAACCTGACGGTGAACACCGATCTTCAGGTGAGCGGCTTCGGCGACCAGCCAGCCCTGAAAGGCCAGCTCAAGGTCGGCGAATTTTCCCTGAAGCAACTGCTCGACAACCTGGGCCAACCGGCCGTGGAAACCAGTGATCCGGACGTGCTCAGCGCCCTGGCCTTCTCCACCAACATCGGCGGCCCGGCCGGTCAGGTCGAACTCTCCGACCTGACCCTGAAGCTGGACGACACCTCCTTCAACGGCTCAGGCAGCTACACCCTGGCCAACTCCGGCGTGGTGTTCCGCCTGCAGGGCGACAAGCTGAATGCCGACCGCTACCTGCCACCGAAGGCCGAGGGCGAGACCGAGGAGGGTACCAACACCGAAGCCGGCTCCGGTGGCAGCACCAGCGAGACAACCTCCGCCCAGGCCGCACCGGAAAGCGATTTGCTGCCACTGGAAACCCTGCGCACCCTGGCGCTGGACATCGACCTCGGTCTGGCGGAATTGATCGTCAGCAACCTGACCATCAAGGACATCAAGGCCAGCACCACCGCCGACAAGGGCCTGATCAAGGTGGATGAATTCAGTGGCAAACTCTACGAGGGTGGTTTTGGCGCCCAGGTGACCCTGGATGCCCGCACCGATAACCCAAAATGGAAAGTCGGCTCCGACGTCACCAACGTCCAGACTCTGCCGCTGTTAACCGATCTGGCCGAAGTGGACATGCTGTCCGGTGGCGCCAACCTCAAGGTCAACCTGACCACCACGGGCAACCGCGTCTCGGTGCTGCGTGACAAGGCCGACGGCCAGATCAGCTTCAACCTGGCCAAGGGTGAATTCCGCAAGATGAACCTGACCCGCATGGCCTGCCAGGGCATCGCGCTGGTCAACCAGGAGAGCCTGAGCACCCAGGATTGGGGCACCACCACGCCGTTCAACGACATGCGCGGCACCCTGCAAATCAACGGCAACACCCTGAAAAACACCGACCTGGTCGCCGCGCTCGCCGGCATGAAACTGGAAGGCGACGGCACCATCGACCTGAAGCAGAGTCTGATGGATTACGAGGCCGGCCTGCGCATCGTGGGCGAGATTCACCGCGACGAGGCCTGTCGGGTGACCGAGGTCGTGGAGAACGTGGTGATCCCGGTTGAGTGCCGGGGCAATTTTGCCGAGGATCCGGCTGGCCTGTGCTCGTTCGACGGGTCCCGGTTCCGCGACACGCTGAAAACCATTGCCGCCAACGCCGCCAAAGCGAAGGCCAAGGAGGAAGTGGACAAAGCCAAGACCAAGGCCAAGGAAAAGGTGGAAGAAAAGCTGCAGGAGAAGCTGGGCGACAAACTCAAGGGCCTGTTCAACTGATGCCAGAACGCTTTGCCGACCGACTGCTCGACTGGTACGACCGCCATGGCCGGCACGACCTGCCATGGCATGACAACCAGAACGCCTACCGGGTCTGGGTGTCCGAGATCATGCTGCAGCAGACCCAGGTGACCACGGTGATTCCGTACTTCAACGCCTTTATGGCGCGGTTCCCGGATGTCCACGCCCTGGCGAATGCGCCGGTGGACGACGTGCTCAGCCACTGGTCCGGCCTGGGTTACTACGCCCGCGCCCGGAACCTGCAGAAGGCCGCGCAAACCGTGGTTCAGGACTTCGGCGGCGAATTCCCGGACGACCCGGAACAGCTGGAGACCCTGTCCGGCATCGGCCGCTCCACCGCGGCGGCCATTGTTGCCCAGGCCTACGGCAAACGCGCCGCCATCCTCGACGGCAACGTGAAGCGGGTGCTGGCCCGGTACCACGCCGTGCCCGGCTGGCCCGGCCAGACCGCCGTGCTGAAGCAGCTGTGGCAGCACGCGGAAGCGCACACGCCGGACACCCGGGTGCGAGACTACACCCAGGCCATCATGGACCTGGGCGCCATGGTCTGCACCCGAAGCCGACCCAAGTGCGAAGCCTGCCCGCTGCAGCAGGATTGCACGGCCCATGCCAGGGGCGAGGCGACACTCTACCCCGGCTCCAAGCCAAAGAAAGCCAAACCGGAGAAAACCACCTGGATGGCCATCCTGGAGGATGCGGACGGCCGCATCCTGCTCGAGCGCCGGCCACCGACCGGGATCTGGGGCGGGCTCTGGAGCCTGCCGGAACTGGATCCGGCCCTGGGCGCTGACGAACTGCAGGACCATTGCGAGCAGAAACTGGGCCTGCGATGTGGCGAACCGGAGCTGATCAGCGGCTTTCGCCACACCTTCAGCCATTACCACCTGCACATACAGCCGGCGCGACTCCTCGTTCACAACGCCAACGCCGCGGCTGACGACGACGTGCTGGCCTGGTTCCATCGGGACGAGGCCCTGGCCCTGGGCTTGCCAGCGCCCATTCGCACCCTGCTGACCGAACCGGAACAGGCCGCCCTGCTCTGACCCGGCACACCGCGCACTAGGAAGGATCTGTTATCATCCCGCCAGATTCATTCACCAACAGGAGGCCCCATGAGCCGCACCGTATTCTGCCGCAAATTCCAGAAAGAGCTGGACGGCCTGGACTTCCCGCCCATGCCCGGCAAGAAGGGCCAGGAGCTGTTCGAGACCGTCTCCAAGCAGGCCTGGGAAGAGTGGCAGGCCCAGCAGACCATGCTGATCAACGAAAAACACCTGAGCCTGATGGACCCGAACACCCGGAAATACCTGCAGGCGCAGATGGAACGCTTCTTCGATAACGAGCCGTTCGACCAGGCCGAAGGCTATGTGCCGCCGGAGCAGTAAACCGCGCTGATCAAGGCTTGATCACCCCCTGAAAAGATTCAGAAATTTTTCCGACCCGGCCTTGACTCAAAACAGCGAAACCGGTTTAATAGCGCCCCGTTGCACAGCAGTAGCGCAACACGCCCGGATAGCTCAGTTGGTAGAGCAGGGGATTGAAAATCCCCGTGTCGGTGGTTCGATTCCGCCTCCGGGCACCACTAATTCCAAGCCGAATCAAGAACTTACCAAGCGTAAGGGTTGATTCGGCTTTTTAGTTTCTGGCGTTGCCAATACGCTCAAATACGTTGGTTTACGCTGAATTACGCTGGTGCCCTCCCCCTCCGCTCCCCCTTCTAAATACCTTCACACAATTGGAGGTATTAGTGACTACAGCAACCAAGAAACGCACAAGCACATTCAACGAGAAGGCAAAAAAGGGACTGGCTCCGGGTGAGGAGATCAGCGAGAGCGGTATTATTTATCGCAAGCGTAAGGATGGATTCGGAACCTGGCGCTATGACTTCACGCAATCCGGCACCAGACACAAAGGCGTTATTGGCTCTGACCGCGATGGCGTGACACTAAGCCAGGCTCGGGATGTTATTTCGGAACTTCGAGCCAAGGCAATCACCGATCGCATTAGTGGTCGGACCGGTCGATCCACACAATCCAGCCGCCCTTTCAGAGAGGTCGCCAATGAGTACCTGGATTGGAGCGAAACTCATCACCAGGATCACAGGCACAACGTCAGCCGAATGAATAACCACCTGCTGCCACGTTTTGGTGACCGCCGCCTGGGCGATATTACGACAGCGATGATCGAGACAATGCGGACCGAGCTGCGGCGCGCCAAGGTAAGCGCCCAGACGATCCAACGAATTGTGAGCCTGCTTTCCTGCACGTTCGACTTTGCGCAGAAATCGGACCCGAATCTCGACAATCCAACGACACGACTCAGCCGGGTGAAGCATCAAAAGAAGGAGGTTGTGCCGTTTACACGAGAGGAGACGGATGCCCTCCTGAACACCGGTGCAATACAGTACAACACCGTTACTCGCGGTCCCGACAAAGGCAAAAAAACTGAAAACAAAGCGAAAACTGCCGAATTCCGCGTGATAATTGGGCTCGCACTCTTCGCTGGACTCAGGGCGTCAGAAGCCCTCGGGCTCACATGGGAAAATGTCGATCTTGAACAAGGGCTGATTCGAATCGATCAAGTTGCGAAGGAAGGTACTATCCGAGACTCCACCAAAACCTACAAGCCTCGCATGGTACCGATAACGAGTTCACTGAAACCACTCCTTGAAGACCTCAGACAACACCACGTCGAGGGTCAACGTGAGAACGGTCTACTGCTGTCCAGAAACGGCGTCGCCCCCTACAACCAGATTCAGGTAATGTTTGGACGTATGAAAAAACGAGCCGGCATCACATCCGATAAAGGCTATCACGCGCTGCGGCACACCTTCGCAACACGAGCCTCAGAGAAGAACATCGACCTGAAAACGATTCAAAAGTGGCTGGGACATGCGAGCATCTCAACCACGATGATCTATGTACACTCGACAGAAGAACACTTGGAGGCAGCTGCTAAACTCCTGGACTAGGCGAAGCGTTCCAATGGATGGGGAGCCTACTGGTAGTTGTGGCTGTTTTCGCCGAGAAACCAGATGCTTCCTCGCGTAGTCAAAGAGCGAAAGCAAACTTCAAGGGCGCCTTCTACCGCAAGGACGAATGCGAAAACGGGCGCACACCCAGTCAGCGGAATGGCGCCATGTCCAAAAGCATACTTTTGCAACTCGTACCTCGGAAAATGATGTCGAATTAGAAATGATTCAAGAATAGCAGGGGCATGCCAGCACAACGACAACCATGCGATAGGTTCGCTTCCCTGAGGAAAATCAGTGATTGGCAGCCCAGCAGCGGCTTCCTGCTAGCACGTAGCCCCTTTTTAATCAGTGAATGAGTTAGTCCAAAAAGGTCACAAACTCATTCACCCCGCCCTTTGCATAAATAAGCTGCCAACGATTGCGAGCCTTCTCAGATTGATCGTTGATAATTGCAATTTGGTGCGCTTTTCTCCATTCGGTTGGAAATTGCGTGCGGGGAATCTCACCTGTCGTATCCCAAGCATACTTTTCTGCCTGTATTTGCTGTTGAAGCTTCTGATCATCATCAAAAAAGCGCACCCTGGTTTCTGGGTATTTTTTATGAACACCTCTAGCCAGTGAGATTATTTCTTCACGATTAAGGTCTGTCGGGACAATGAAAACCTTCCAGGTGGACCAGGAACTGTACTCTCCCCAGTAGGTAGCATTGGAGATTACTGAGGCATTGAAATTACTGATAGCACCCTTCTCATCATTGTCTGTCTCTGCAGTAGAAACTGACTGCGTTTCGCTTACTGTAACAAGTCCATTCTCTGCCTTAGCCTGCGCATTAATGGACCGGCTATCTTCTGCACCTTGGATATTTTGCTCCGGTTGGGTATCGCTACTAATGAGAAGGGGTATAAAAACCACCGGGGCGATTAACATTGCCAAAACGAACCAAATTCGTTCGACAAATGAAAGTCGGCGCCAAAACACTATAAAAGAAGACATTCCGCTATTTACTTCACTGCACTGGTGCTTTCCCTGCTCTGACATCGCTCCATCCCTTTTTTATAGTAGTTACCGTAATGACAGTAGACTATGTATCTATGGCTAACCAATTCATGCGAAATATGGTTGCAAGATAACCCTCATCCCTTCATTGAAGGTATCGACTCATCTGGTCTTGTGGATCAAAGCCGCCAGTTTCCAGGATGCTCTCAGCGAGACATAAAGCCATCGAAGTGTCGTCCGTCCATTCACCCGGCTTGAGATTGAAAGGACTACCTCCCTTCCTATCCGAATTCGGCTCGAATATCCCCGGCAACGAGAACTCGAGTCTGATTCCCAGCCCGTCACCAAGACCGCCAGTCTAATCAGAGCACCCTTATATCGATCTAAAGGAACTTTCCTTTAGCCGTTTCGACAGAGAGTTCCATCAGGTTTCCGGTTGTCTACCAGTGTCCGCTGCTGCTTGGTTTCTCCTTGCCGCCCAAACTTCCCTCAAGGGACCCTTTACAGCCCGCTCCAGTCGGAACATGGCATCAACCATGAAACTGACCATGCTGTCCCAATTTTCACGTTCAAAGATGTTTCCAGGCGCCTCTGCCTTGATCCTACATGCCTTCCTACCCTCCAGAGGCTCCCATTCCAGAGGGCCGCCAAAGTCCCTCTCGATTTCTTCTTTCCGTGCTAGCAGTTGCCCAAAGACATACTCATTATCTGCTTTATCAGGTCGATCGATGTAAAGTTCCGCTCTTCCATATTGGCGGGTCGCCACGAAGTGCAAGCCAATACCCCCTACACCCGATCCAGCACCTATCCAGCTGGAGTCCCCTGGGCTGATGCTTTGGTAAAGGCTGGACTGTGTTTCATTCATAGCTTCTATTACCCGCCCCCAGAACTCACGACGGGTAATGTGGCGGTGTTTTTGTTCAACTTGGTCTTCAATGTCGTCCTGAGCCTTCTCTGCCATGCCGATCATGTATTCTTCCGTATCCTGAGTCGGAATGATTTGTTCGACATTCAAGAAAAGCTCCTCTCCCATGGCGTAGGGCGTGGCACGAAAACACTGCAGCCTAACCTTGAAGTTGAGCAGCCAAAGGACGGTGCTTGTCACTTCTTTTCGAAAGTTCGCCGCAATAAGCATTATCCTCTGGGTGACACCCTTATTCAGTGTTATGTCTGCGAAATCCTGGTTATCGAAGAACTCAGACAACAAATCCTCCGCCTTGGTGCCAGGCTGGGACCGGTCAAGGTATTGCTGGTAAATATTGGCGATATTCGACTTGGAGAGCCCCGAACAGTATGAAGCGTATTTAAGTGCCTGCCAGGTAACGTCCCGCCCTGTGTCGTCCAGCTTGTTCTCGATGATCACCAGCGCACCCTGCTTATCCAGTGCCAGCAGGTCCAGTCGCTCCTGAGTATCGTTAAAGCCCGAAAACTCCTTCTGAATAATCAGCAGGTCTTCGCCGAGCACGTCCGGTTGTTTCGCAATCCATTCCTGAAGATGTTCCCGTTCCCGAAAGCCAAGCCCCGAGAACGACTTCTTCTCTAGCCGCTGGATGCTGTTGGATGACCTGTTGATCCTATACATGGCTCATATACTCGATCTCATTGCGTTGTCCCGCAGCCACTCGCAGCTTTGCAGGTACTTCGGCATCATCCTCTCCAGCTTCCGCCAAAACTCTGGGGAATGGTCGTGGCGTATCAGTTGGCAGAATTCGTGAATCACGACGTAATCCACCATTTGGTTAGGTGCCACCACGGTCAATAAGTTAAATCCCAACTTGCCGCTGACGGGGAAGCGTATCAACTCACACCAGAGTGGGAATCGTCGTTGGCTACCAGTCCGCGAATTCTAAGATGTTATCCAATTGGGTCAGTCGCACTTTATTCCCCAGTTTTCTCCGCCAGAATCTCCTACGTTCTTCATGATCACCCGCCCCAGTCCATTCAATCACCCTTATGGATTTGGCTGGGACACTGCCATAAGCTTTCAGTTTCTGATTGAGATGCTCGTCATCACCAGAACATCCGAAAACAACGATTTCTTCCGCTTCGCCTAATGCGTAATCCAAATACTCCCAATAGGCTGACAAAACTGGGGATGAACTTATGACAGACATTTTGTAATCAACATGAGTTAGTACGATGTGCCTGCCTATAAAGTCGCTATCAACAGACAGCTGATGGCGCTGTTTTTTCGTCGGAGTACCGTTTCGATTCACGAAGAGTGGCGATCCATGCAGGTGCAAGTAATATCCAAAATCTCGGCCATAAAGGCGTTCGAGATTGTCGCGATGGAAACCTGCGTCCCACATCCCATCTACAAGAAAATTAAAGCCATCCAACACACCATTGTCGATCATCGCTCCATAGAGCAGACGGTCATAGTTCAGTGTTGCCACATGTGATTTCGTATCCTTAAGAAAATCACACAAGGGCTCAATAAACGCATCGGGGAGCCCCCCATCCTCATAGTTATGTAGCTTGGTGGCTACCTTGTGAACAAACCTTGAGATCGTGTCTGGAAACAATCGACCTTGTTCGCTCAGCCATTCCACATCATTGCCGCTCAGCTTCCTTAGAAAGCCGCATGCAGTAACTGCAAGGTGCAAAACTCCCCATTCATGTTCGCCTTCGGGCGGTCTCCCTTCGACTCCGGGCAAGCACGTTTCAATGTACCGCCGATCATCGTCACTTAATATGTCCTCATGACCCCAAATATAATCAATGGCATTGGTTAGATTGAAGTGCTCATGATCCAAAGCCATTCCTAATCCGTTGCCGAATATCAGCGCCTTCCGTGTCATAACAAACCTATACTTCCAAGTTTCTTGCGTTCAGCTTTAACCACTCCCGACACCGCTGATAGTCCGGCATCACCCGCGCCATTTCCCGCCAGAATTCGGGGGAATGATCATGCCGTATCAAATGGCAGAGTTCGTGAATCACCACGTAATCCACCATCCGGTTCGGTGCCATCATGATCTGCCAGTTAAATTCCAGCTTGCCCTTGGTGGTACAGCTGCCCCAGCGGGATTTGAAGGTGCGGACTCCGACTCCGGCAGGTTCAACACCGACATCGGGAGCGAAACGTTCCACTTTGTCAGTGAGCTTCTGTTCAGCCTGCCGTTTGTACCAGCGCACAAGAGCATTGCGCACCATGTGGGATTGCTCGGTGCCAGTGGGTACGGTGACCACTAAACGTCCATTCAACAGTTTCACAGGCGCGAAGTTGCCCGTTTCTACCTTCAGTCGGTAGTTACGCCCCAGATAACCGAAGGCTTCGCCAGAGACATAGCGTTTGCTGCTGGCGGGTGTCATTTCCCGGTGCAGGGTGATCTTTTCTTTAATCCAGCGGCGTTTGGCTGCCAGTAGCTGGTCGATCTTTTCGGCAGGGGTGTTCACGGGCACCACGACAGACACCGCGCCATCTTCCACGCGAATATCCGCAGACTTCCGCCGATTGGTGCGAATGACTTCGGCAATGAAGCCATGCCCGTCTCGATATTCTGGTTTCTGTGAGGCTGCCATCATTTGAACTTGTTCTTCGCCAGGTCCATGAAGCGATCCTGAACCACGTTCACCAGGGCTTTCTCACCAAACGAACAATCCAGAACCGCCCGTTTGATTTCCTTCTTCATCCGCTTTACTTCGTCCGGCTTACTGAAGAAGTCCACAATCTGGGTGGCTTCGTCGAACATGCCCACCAGGTCCTGGCTGGCTGCCTTGATCTCGTCGTGTACGGCTTCGCTGATGGCATCTTCACCGGCATGGCTGGTCACTTCTGCCATCAAGATGTTGTAGAACGCGAATTCGGTTTCACTCAGCCCCAGATCGTCCGCAGCCTGTTTGTGTTCAGACTCCATGCTATCGACCATCTGAAGCAGCAGTTCCAGCTGCTGGTCCCACTTACCCGCCGTCTTTTCGATAATGTCCCTCAGGCGAAGGCTCAGGGATTTGTAGTATTCCGGGTCTTCATCCAGATTAACGGTGATGTGGTGCTTGATGGCGCTTTCGATTTCGGATGCGCGGGATTCCGGGGATTTGATCCGCTCCACGGTCTCCTTGAAGTTCGCTGCCATCAGGTCCACCGGCGGAATTTTCGGGTCCACTCCGGTACTGACGATGTGTTCATCAACCAGCTGGCGGACTTTTGCCCCGGCATCGCTGATGTTCAACCCCGCATCTCGGTAGCGGTTGCGGGCAACGTTCTGCACCTTGCCCCACAATTTCAGGTCCGGAATGAAAGGCTTGGCGGCAGTATCCGGCAGAATCACATCCATCTGCTTGGCGAACTTCTTGAACGCCAGTTCGAACTGCTGGCGGGTGTCTTCATCCTTCAGGTGAAGCACATAGTCATCTACATCCGTACTTTTAACCCCGGAGAAGATGGAAGCCACACGGGTGTGAGCCGCTTTCAGGCGCGGTATCTCGTCTTTCAGTGTGTGGTAGGTGCCTTCCACGTCTTCACTACTGAATTGGTTCAGAGCGTCGGTCAGGTAGTCTGACAGACCGTAGTAGTCCACCACGTAACCGCAGGCTTTGCCCTTGTAGGTCCGGTTCACTCGCGCGATTGCCTGCATCAAGGTGTGGTCCTTCAAACTCCGGTCGATATACATCACCTGGGCGATGGGAGCATCAAAACCGGTCAGCAGCATGTCCTTCACAATCAGGAAGCTGGTTGGGTCTTCCTTCTCTTTATCCGTGCCCAGTGGTTTGGTGAAGTTCTTGATTACCTGTTTCTGATGGGCGCTGTCGGTGTATTGGCTCAGGTATGCCGGGTCGTTGTGAGTGCCAGAAATGATCACTTCAGAAGGGGGCGCTTCCAGGTCGTCCAGGGTCTTTTTGAACACCGTGGCAGCATGGCGGCTACCCACCACAATCATGGCTTTGAAGCCGTTGGGCTGAATCTTTTCCCGGTAATGCTTCAGCAGGTCGATACACACCCAGCGAATACGGGCAGGGGCTTCCCGTACCGCGCGTTCCACACCGTATTTCTTTTTGATTTCCCGCTTTTCGTCGTCGCTTTTGTCTTTGAAGTATTCTTCAAACAGCGCATCCAGGGAGTCACCCACCACGTCGCTCTGAACCTGGCGCCCTTCGTAGATGATGCGCACGGTGGCGCCGTCGTCCACCGCTTCGTTGATTTTGTACTTGTCGATGTAGCCGCCGAAGGCTTTGTCCATCTTCTGGGACTTCAGTAGGGGCGTGCCCGTAAAACCGATCTTCGGGGCGTTGGGCAGGGCGGCATTGATGGTCATTGCCAGCCCGCCAAACTGGGTGCGGTGGGCTTCGTCCGCCAGCACAATGATCTTCTCGCTGGGGTTCAGGTCCGTAAAGTCGCCTTCCTGCTCGGCTTCCTGAAACTTCTGCACCATGGCAGTCACAATGTCGGAAGAATCTTTGGACAGCAGTTCCTTCAGTTCCGCCACTGATCCGGCGTTATGGATGGTTTCGTTCTGAGCATCCCGGAAGGTTTTGGATAGTTGACCGTCCAGCTGGGTACGGTCGGTCACGAACACCAGCTTGTACTGCTTCAGCTCCGCGTCACGGCGCATCTTCACCGCCAGCATGACCATCGTCAGGGACTTCCCGGACCCTTGGGTATGCCAGACTACCCCGGACTTTTCCTTGCGTGTGGTGCCGTTCTTGAGGCGCTCTATGACCTTGTTCACTGCCCGGTATTGCTGATACCGCGCGACCTTCTTAATCAGGCGACCATCTACCGGTTCAAACAGGGTGAAGTTCTGCATCAGGTCCAGGAAGCTGGCGGGGTTGAACATGCCAGCAAGCAACCGCTGTTGCGGGGTAACTTCGCCTGAACGGGTTCCAGTACCTGAAGCGACCTGTTTAGCGGCAACCAGATACTCCGGTGAGGGTACGTCACCGGTCTTGTGGCTGGATGCTGTCGAGCCGGTGGAAATGAAGGCAGGCTGTTGGACCATTGCCTGAATGTCGGCATCGGTATACGGGTAAGCGTCCTTCCAATCCCCATAATGCTGCGCACTGGAACTGATGGTGCCCACCTTCGCCTGATCCCGGCAGGTAGAGACCATCAGCTGGTTGTACCAGAACAGCTTCTGGGCACCTTCATCGTCTTCCGGGCTGCGCAGGTTGGCGTACCGGCGCAGCTGGTTGATGCCTTCGACTACCGCGTCGGCTACATACGGCGATTTGCACTCAATCACCGCCAGCGGCAAGCCGTTCACGAAGCAGACAATATCCGGGATGATGTTTTGGTTGATGCCTTCAACCTTGAACTGGTTGGTGCACAGGAATTCGTTGATTTCAGGGTTGTCGAAGTCGATAACCTTGACGGTCTGCCCCTTGCGACCGGAACCCAGGTCCTGTTCAACGGACAGGTAGTTCACCAGCAGGTCGTAAATGGACTGGTTGTATTCCATCAGACCCGCGTGGTTCGGGTGGGTGAATTCGCGCACGACTTTGCGCAGGTTTTCTTCACTTATCCACGGGTTCAATCGGACAACGGCAGCTTCCAATCGTTTGGACAACACCACATCCCGATAGTACCCCCTTTCACCAACCGGTGAGCCATCAACCGTCGACACCGGCGCAAGGTCCGCACCGGGCACGTAGGTCCAGCCAAGGCGAGTTAGGTGTTCAATGGCGGGCAGTTCAACCTTTTCGACTTCATCCTGAAACAAGGAAAGCTCCCTGATAAGCATGTGCCTCCTGCATGAGGCAACTAATTGGTATCACCGTAGATTAGCAGCTTGAAGGGGAAAACTGGATGTCAGCCGACGCCCCATTTGGCCAGACGTTTATCACATTCATGTTCGGGCAGGCGGGCTCCTGCGTTGAGCATTGCCGTTAATGCGGTGGACAGAGCTGCGGGGGATAGAACCTGACGGTGTTCTAGCTCATCCAATATCCAAAGCACGCCTCGTACGTCCATAGAGGCGCGTTGGCCGGACTTCCTGAGAGCGCCGTCATTAGTCAACAAAGTCCAGCCCCGTTCCCTGGCCACAAAGTAGCATGAGACGTCTGCCAGAGATGAGTTGTTCAGCGTCTGTTTTAGACCAAACAGCTGTTGGGTTTCATCACCGCCGATCCCTTCAATGGTGAGCCCCAAGTCCTGCAGTTGCGCTCCGGGCGGTTTTCGAAGCTCCCGCCAAACGAAGTCCGTGGTGACGAACTCATGGGGTAACTGAAAGACTTTTTCCAGCAGGTTGCTGTGGTGCAGGTCGATCCAGATGTTGGTGTCAGAGACGAGAATCTTCGAGGGCATCGGCGCCGTCACCTGCTTGTCCATTAGCCATGACATCCTCGATCTCTCCAAGACCGACACCCAGTAATTCCGCCGCTCTGGAAGGGGTCACAAGCCCCTCTGCCAGTGCCCGATATACGAGTTGGCGCAGACGATAGGAATTTTCCTCATGCAGCGGCTTTGGCTCGCTCTTCCGATAGCCTCGTGAGGACCAGAAACGGATGGTACTTTGGTAAAACCCTTGTTGAACGATGCCAAGGTCATATAGCCGGCGCAATAATGCCTGAATGGAAATTCCCCACTCCTCTTTGGCGAGCAGGAACTCCCTAAGAAGCACGCGACTCCGGTGACTTCCGAAAGCAGCCCTAACCTGACTGGCAGGAAACAGAAAGGCTCCTGCGAACCGATGGCACCAATTCTCTTCATCGCGAGTGCCATGAATATCATCAGGAATATCCATCACCAGATGACCAAGCTCGTGGGCAAGGTTAAACCGTTGACGTTCTCCGGGGCGAGAGATGTTACTAACGATAACGGCATCGGCGCCATCATTCACAACCGCGCACAAACCATCGAACTTTTCATGAGCCTCAAGACCCACCACCTTGATTCCGTTTTCTTCCAGGGTTTCGGTCAGGTTGGCGATAGGGTTAGTACCAAGGTGCCAGGCTTCCCGTAGGTTTTCTGCAGCCTTTTCGATATCGTCGGTATTCGACACTGGGAAATGCTCACGCCACTGAGCGAAGCCTTTGTCGTCATTCTCGGTATCAAACAGGCGTTCAGCGGCCAGGTAACGCTCCAGATGTTCGCGAACCTGTTCCTTTACGGCTTCCTGTTGTTTCTTACCGAACGCCGAGTGCTTTCGAAAGTCCACCTCACCCAGTTCCACGGAGTCCGAGCGGAAGAAGTATTCCGGGTTTACCCCCAGCACATCCGCCAGACGGATCAAACGAGTTGAGTTAGGCGCATCCTTTCCCTGTTCATACTTCGACAATGCCTGTTTGGTGATGTCTCCCAGCTGGTCGGCGACCTGCTGCAGGGACATGTTTTTCAGGACTCGTGCACGACGCAACCGATCATGCAACATGGCTCTCTTCCTTAAAGTTGACAACTATTGGTTGACGATTTTAGTTTGATGTTGACGACTGTCAACCTTATAGGTACATTGTTCACAGAAAAACACAAGATGTAGTGCTTTATTGCAAGAAGCACCAACCGGATGTGTATCAGGAGAGTCTAAGAAGGCTTTCTTGGTAAGGATTCCCGGCTCGGGCGGCAACCCGAGCCGGGAGGACGCAAAAGAGCAGGACTTAGCATGGCGGCCCTGTTCTCTTGGCAGGTTGCAATCGGATTATTGCGAACGGAAGGTTAGACCTCACCGCGCAAAACGTCAACTTTGCGAAGTTTCCAAGGCCGTGGTTGTAGCTGGAGGTGATCCCATGGCTCGCAAAGACGACTATGAGATTATTTTCCGCCCTTACATCCGTAAGAACGGCAAGATCATCCGCCCGAAGAAGGGCAAGGTCTTTCCGATCAAGGTTCGTAAGAAGCGGTGATTGAATGGCGGGGGCGATTGCCTCCGCCATTTTTACGTTCACGCAACTGCGGTTTCTTTCTCGCTGACGTTAACTCTGACCTTGCCTGTTAAAAGGTCTTGCATGAGGGCTTTTTTCAGGTTGTTTAACCCAGCGAGCCGCTTTTCGCTCGTTGACAACTTCTTGATTACAGAATCGACCGCTCGAAAAATATCTCGTTGCTCTTCTAGAGGTGGGACTGGCACCAACAGGTTTTTCATATCACCTACGTTGAAGTGTTGTTGTGCGAGCCCTCCCTGGGCTTTCAGAACCTGACCTTTCCCCTGATCCGAGTTCACCCACAGGGAGAAAAAGTGAGAGTCCATTTCTGCTGAAGGACGAGTGATTACCACATCAATGCAGTTACAGCCCTCAAATTCATCGGTTACAACTGCTGTAGTACCAGGGTATCCAGTGCGTACGGTTAGCAGATCGCCTTTTCTGAGCTTGCTTTTGTGTAGTTGGTCGTTGGATTCTGGCGAGAAATACTTCAGATTGTCCATCGTCAAGCCATTCTCTCTGACGTTGGCGGAGCGCAAGGCTGGCACTCCTTGATCAACGTAATATTGAGTGGGCTTGATTACTACGCCAACCATGATTGAACCAGAAATATCGTCGGCCTTGCGGACTTCCCAGCATGCCGGTATCCGCCCCACCGGCGAATCCTTAAACTCAACGTGCCCAATCCCTTTGGTCAACAACTCCTGCATCATGCCGGTTTTCAGGTCTTTCAGCTTGTCGATCTGTGCGCGTGTTTTTTCGATCACGTCATCGACGGACGACAGGATGGCTGCGATTTTTCGTTGTTCGGGGAGTGGGGGAAGAACGAACTCCAGATCGAAGAAATCTCCAACCCCCACATTCAACAAGCCGTGATTTCTCGCACCTTCTTTTGCGATTTGGTTGATTTCGTCGATAAACCATTGGCTGTCGAAAAAATGTTCGGCATATCGTTCATCAACGTCCGATGATGACATGTCGAAGCAAATGTATAGCGGTGACAGAATCCCAGACTGATACCTCTTTAAGCGTCTGACTACGCCAACAGGGTACCCATTTGAATAGCTTTTGTTGTAAGCAAATTCTCCGCGTTTCAATAGAAAATAGTTAGAGAGGTTCTCGCTGGCGACAATCTTATTAAAAAACTCTCTTTGGTTTACCAGACCATGAACCGCCGAGATGGTTAGAACATTAGTATTGCCAATAGTATTGCGGCGCCTAACACGTTGTCCCAGTGCTGATAGGGGTACCCGCCGCCATTCCCCGGGAATAGTTTTAAACATGCCCCAACTCCTCGAGATACCTCTTCATCACGTTTTCAGCTTCAGCCACCTGTGCATCAAGATCGCTCAATGACAACCGGTACTTGTGCCACCAACGCTCCAGCTGTGTGATTACCTTGGCATCTACATCCCCCACGGTTTCCCGAATGGCTTCTTTGGTGTCGATCCTCGGCTTGAAGTCGTAGTAGTCAGCATCCCGTTTCACGAAAACGGTGGACACGTCGAAATCTTCCAGAACTTCTTCCCGGATGTACTCGCTTTCCACTTCACGCACCGGAATACCCCCGTGCAAGATAGCGCGCACATCGAAGATTTCCGGAGGCGGGCTGGTGTCGGCGTAACGGCGGATGTTCAGGTTGTAATCGTTTTCGGCAATTTCAGCCAGAGTGACGACTTTTGAATATCGTTTGATTTCCGCGTAGTCGTCGAAGGTCTGGACGATCTTTTCAATGTCCTGCTGGCGGAGTTTGTTCTGGTTCTTGCCTTCTTCGTATTCCAGTTCGCTGTTGATGAACAGCACCTTGCCTTTGCGATCTGCCGGTTTGTTCTTGTTGATGATCAACAGGCAGGCTGGGATGCCGGTGCCGTAGAACAGGGCTGCGGGTAAGCCAACCACCGCTTCCAGCAGGTCATCGTTCAGGATGCCCTGGCGAATGGCTTTCTCACTGGAACCCCTGAACAAAACACCGTGGGGCATTACTACGCCCATCATGCCTTCGGCGTTCAGGCTGGCGATCATGTGCTGGACGAATGCCAGGTCACCGGCATCCTTGGGCGGTGTGCCGTAGGGGAAGCGCCCGTAGGAATCGCTGTCCGCTTCTTCCTTACCCCACTTCTTCAGGCTGAAGGGCGGGTTGGCAATGACCCGGTCAAAGGTCATCAGTTCGCCACCTTGGGTGTGCTGCGGATCACCGAGCGTATCGCCCTTGCGAATGTCCGCACTGTAGACTCCATGCAGGAACATGTTCATCTTGCAAATCGCCCAGGTGTTAAGGTTCATCTCCTGACCGAACAGGGACAAGTTGGACGGGTTTTCACCGTGGGTCGCCAGATAGTTCCGGGTCTGTACCAACATGCCGCCAGAGCCGGCGGTAGGGTCGTATATACGCATCCCGGCATGAGGCTTCAGCAAAGCAACCAGCAGTTGCACCACTTCAGACGGGGTGTAGAACTCACCGCCTTTTTTACCGGCGCTGTCCGCGAACATCTTGATCAGGTATTCGTAGGCGGTACCCAGCAGGTCAGGGCGCTCGAAGTCTTCGTTGCGCAGGCGGTAACGGCTGAAGTGGCTCAGCAGGTCGCGCAGTTTTTTATCAGACAGCTTGTTCTTGATGTTGAAGTCGATGGAAACCAGCACCCCTTCCAGCACGGGGTTGAATTCTTCGATGGCTTCGGTGGCGGTGTTCAACTCAGAGCCAATGTCGTGCTTCAGGTCCTTGATGGCACCCCAGCGCGCAATGGGTGGTATATAGAAGGTCGTGTCGTATTCGTCTTCATCGTCCGCCAGCGCCCTGGCTTGTGCTTCGGCCTTGCCCTTGTCCATGTAGTACCGGACAACGCCTTCCTGTGCTTCTTCAAAGGCATCCGACAGGCGCTTCAGAAACATCATCCCGAAGATGTAGTCCTTGTATTCGGATGCATCCATGTTGCCGCGCAGAATGTCGGCGGCTTCCCATAGAAAGGATTCAAGTTGTTGCAAGGAGATGTTGTGGCTCATTCAAAAGGTTCCATTTACTGCTTATGACTATCACAAGACAAAAAGGCACTAACGCCGGCAAGTTCGCGATGAGTGTAGCCACCCGATTCAGGTGCAGCAATGGAGTGCGGTGACAATCTGTGGAAATGTCACTTCTTTCCGTGAGTGGTTCTGACTGACCGCGATTGTGAATTTTCCAAAACGGTTTTCGTTTTTTCATTCACGTTCTAGACTGCATGTCACCGTAGGAAATCCCCTATAAAAATCAATCTAATGGATTAGTGATGCACAAAAAATCAATCGCATGTTTTCTCTCGTCCGTGTTCATTCTTTCTGCCTGTGGTGGCGGCTCTGGCGGCTCCACGAGCTCGTCCGAAAACGTCGCAAGCGCCTCAGGAAAGGTGATCGATGGCTATATTTCAGGTGCCACGGTCTTTCTCGACCTCAACTTCAATGGCGTCCTGGATGCGGGCGAGCCTCAAACCGTATCTGGTGATTTTGGAGACTACACCCTGCAGCTGTCCTCAGCGGATCGCCAGTGCTTGGGGTATGCGCCTCTCGTCGTCGATGTGCCTGCGGGTGCGATCGATGAAGATCAGGGTGAAGTGGATGAGCCCTATCAAATGGTCTTTGCACCGCCTTTCGAGCAGGTCAGTGATCGTGAGTTCTTCAACATATCGCCGCTAACATCCGTGCTGTGGACAGCCATTCAGGATGAGCTAAATGCGGACCTGACGGACCTCACTTGTGCGGACGTTCTCGATCAGGAACAAAAAAGGGAACAACTTCGTTCCATCCTAGAAACTTCAATTGTTGAGGTTGTGTCGCATTACAACATCTCCGAGGCTCAGCTGTTCTCGGACTTCGTCGCCAATGGAGATGTAGCTACCCAAGCGAAAGCGATCAGCATCGTGAAGGGGCTGAAGAAAAGCTTCGCTGAAACCGCACGGTTGAAGAATGAGTACCCGAACGCATTGCTGGTAAGAGCGGACTACCACCAATTCGATGAGCGCGATGCTGGCGATCAATATCCGGATGCGTGGTATCTCGAATTCCATCTGATCAATGAAACTCGGCAGATATTCCGCCTGGACAAGGTGAGTGACGATCTTTCTGAAGTGGTGCGTCCGATCATCTATGGCGAAGTCGGAAGGTTGGAAGAGGGTGACCTCAGTTACTACGACAGTTTCGAATTCGAATCGCGAGGCGGAGACGGTTCGAACTACAGCTGCGATAGTAAGGAAGGCGTGATCACCGTTCAGGACGGGAAAACCTATGAGCTGACGAACCTGGTTAACAAGCAGGCAACTGAGTTTGCCGAATGCCAAGCGGTGGACTTCACGACCGAGACGTACATGAGATACGCGTTTGTCGAGTTTTCTGATGGAACCTCGGATTACAGCAGCCAGTTTATTTACCTGCCGCCCGATACCGATCTGATGCCGTTGAGCGACTGGCTGGGACTGAAGTCCCAACTTGATACATTGGACTCTGCCGTGCTGGTCGATACCTATGAGGGCTTGCCGTATGGCTACTCGGAAATCGGCATGGGCGGTGCCGATTCGTGGCATAAGCGAAAGGCGTATCAGGAAGGGGAAAACCAGGTCGCACTGTACAAGAACGATTCGGGGCAATACGAAAAGACAACAACCTATCCTGACGGGACACGCACGACAGAGTGTTCTTCCGATGGAGAAAATTGGGAGCCTTGTAGCTAACGAGGCGTAGAACTATGTTGAGAAGGAAAGCCCAGGGAATACCCTACTGGGCTTTCTTTCTGTATAGCCGCTTAGCCTTGGGTCCACCTGTTCGGTACAGGTCTTTATTCTTCTCCCACTTCTCCCCCAGAAGCTCTTCAGCTTCAGATTCGTACGCCTCAATCAAATCCCGACCTTTTACTTCCCTTTGCCGCTCACCACTGCCCATGGTGTAACGATCGAGCATCATCCGGGCGAGCATCAAAGAACTGGAGGGCTTTTCACCTGTGAGGGCGAAATAGGCGGCTGCAAGTTCCTTGTGATCGAAAATATCCGGTAACAATCCCAACAAATGGATCAATCCACGCTTGTTCAATCTGGACTGCATTACCTGGTCCAGGTCCGCTTTCAGGTGTCCGACGAAGTCTTCCACAATTTTCGTTTCGACAGCACCGAGAGAGGTGCCGGCTTTCACGGCGGGGACCAAAGTATTCCTATCCTTGGATGTTTGAAGCGTCTCCTCAGTAAGCAGTTGGAAATAGACAAGGGTCAGTTTGTCGGTCCCCGTCTCGCAGGGCGCGAGAAAGCTATGACGTTGAACGCCCTCCGAACACCCCGATAAGTCAGCTGCAAGCTCATTCGCCACTGTGTCCGGGTCACCGCTATCGAGGGTCGCTGAAGGCAGAGCATTGTTATCGCTCGGAAGCATCAGATGCAGCTGGGCGTGCTTCATCGTCAGTGCGATCAGGGTGATTTTTACGTCCATGGAACTTAACTCACTGGGATTGACAATGAAAAGGATACTGTATTCTTAATCAAGAATTCATCCTTCTGCATGCTACCGACCCCAAGCCACTGGCGATTTCAAAGGTCATCATTGTCGACCCACGTTATTAATACAGTATTGCCAATCAGTTAATGCAACTGTATCTTTAACGTTAATGGGAGACTGACATGATTTTTATCACCGAAGACTTGGACTTCGATAATCTGACATCGGATCAATTTCACCATCTTGTGCCTGAGAAGCCGTTAGAGGCGTTCTGCTGGGATACTCCGGCTAGCCCGTTGCCTATCGTTGATTACGACTTGAAGGGCTACCGGGAGATCGTAAAGAGCTTCTATCAACGCCTGACTTTGCTGCGTTGCGCCAGAAACACTGCGCAGTCACCGACGGATACCCAGATCGAAGATTACACGCGATACCTGGTTGAAAACCAACGCAACGATCCAGAACTTCACTTTGGTCATGGTTCCTGGACAGTGCCGGAGGACACGGCAATACCGGGGGATGCCGCTGTTGATTTCGCGTTCGTTCCATCGTATCTCGCGGTCGCCTGGTTGGTGCTCGTTAAAGAGAGGCATTCCGACGTCGCACTTAGAGTTCAAGGACTGGATGCTTCACTGCGTCGAGGATTACGATTCATTTTCACCAAGGACCTGAAGGGCGCTGGTCACGAGGCTAACCGGGACTTGTTGAATGCAGTCGACTACCTCTCGCTCGGAATGGTGTTCAGCTTTGTTGTGGATCAGCAGGAACGATTCCCACGATTGGCCGAGAAGGTTCGAGCCATTGAAGCGAGCATCAAGGGGAAGTTGGCGAATGCCACGGGTTTCAGTGCGACAGACTTATACAGTCGCCAGAGAGCTCTTGAATTGATCCGTGGCGGCGATAGGGACGATAGTCTCGTGTGTCCTCCAGTATGGCACCAGTGGCAACTGTCGCAGTCTGCATGGGCTTACAACCGCGTTCTTGAAATTGCCCCGCCGATAGCCGCCGGTACGATCTTTCCGTTAGTAAAACAAGCAGCCGTTGATGTGGTGCCGCAACTCAGGGAAGCATTCGATGAAGTGAAACCGAAGCATGCTGTTTTCGGACAACGACGACAGGTGACGTCTGACCCCGTCGAACTGACGCTAAACGTATCATTCGATTCAAGCATTGAGTCGGCCATTGAACAGGTAGGAGTCGTTCCGTGGGTAAGTCATCTATCGTCACAGGGATTCATGAAGGTGCTGAACCAATCATTCATTAGTCGCCTGTCCTACGAGATCAATGATCGGTTCAACGACGCAGAAGAGTTCAGTGGAGAGGAATTCAGTATCAACGTTTCAAAGATCGAGCGTCATCAGGAAGGATACCGTTTCCATATCTGTGCCACAGGCTAACAGGTACTTAACGGGTAGTAGTCTGCACTTCATCCCTGATCGTCGTCAGTCAGACTATTACTCTCTTGAGCGTTCAGTTCATCATTTGGTATGAGATCAACATAGTTCCAGTTACCCGTTCGATGATCGTCATATCATCTACTCATCGAACAATATCTCTTTAACAACTTTTCTCTGAACATTACTAACCTATCAAGGCAGTCCGTTATTACGGCCCTACCCTGTTTTCCGTGCCTCTCACAGCAACCCTACCCGTTAGGCTTGAGCCACTACTGGCGTGAGAACCACTCTTCGTAGAACGTGTCAGTGTCATATTTCACCTGTTTCATGGAGTAACTGACCACTTTGTCGTCTTCGTTTTTATTTATCACTTGGAAATCTAACTGCTGTGGCGAGCCTCCGCTTGCAGCCCAGCACTCGCGAACAGCCAGTTCCACCAAGACGATGCTTGATAATCGGCGGGAGTGATCAAGGGGTTGCATGGCGACATGCCAATGAAGACGGGACGAGGCTTGACGCTCCAAACCAGCCACAAGGCTCACCCTATTCATGGGAAAATCGGGAGACTTCCAGCTATCCCCGAACGCCCTACGGGACAGCCTCTGCGCAAAATGATTCAGCGTTGCGCGAGCCTTATGAACGGAGACATCGGATCGAAAAGTCAATGTGTAGAAATATTTGAACTCGTAATCTCGCAGCCAGTCGTTCAGTGCTTTTTCATATGCCAAGCGTTGAGCGAAGCCAGGCTGAAACTGCTGACTTTCAAATGTGGACTTCATTTTATTTTTCTTATTTTATTATTTTCTTAATGCACCTTGCGTGCTTCACGGTATTCGATGATGTCGCTCACCTTAAACCGGTTTCCCCTTCCAATCTTATACAGTGGAATCGCTCGTCTTGCCGCCAGGTCTCCAACTGTTCTAACTGACAACCCTAAAAGTCGCGCGGCTACCCTTGCGTCTACCAACTCCTCTGCATCAAGTTCACTGAGATTTATCATTTTTGTCATTGTTATCTCCTTACGAACCCAATCATACACCGACAGCAGGAATAGTCAATTTTTTCTTTATTTTCATAAAGTTAAATCTTAATCAAGATTTTCCACCAACGTTGGCACTTTTCATTAGAAGAAATGGTCAACCAGCATTCTTAACCACACCCCAAACCAACCACTTCCTCTAGCATCCTTTCTACATCAAACGTATAAACGAGCACTCCATTTCTTGCGCAAAATTCGATAACTTCTTGAACAACATTTTCTGGCGAATACCCCTCATCCAACAGACCTTCTACTACTATCGATAAATCACAAACCCTATTCAAACTACCCATATAGACAATCATTACATCTCCTTTTTGTTGTATTTACTGCGCCCCACCAGGTACTGATGACCATTCGGGTACTAGCCAATGTGAGCTCTTCCGCCGAAAAACCCAGGATGGATAACCTTTCTTGTAATTAGTCGTTCATTGCGCTTTAATTTCGCAAATGTCTCAATAAACCTTCCATGATTAAATCGAAGCGATACGACAATCGCAGCAACCGCGAAAAGGCACGCATCATCAGGAAGGTGGGTGAGCTGGTTCATGAAGAGCACTTCACTGTTTTGGAAGCCTGTCAGGTGGCAGGCGTTCACCACAGCCAGTATTATCGCTGGAAGAAGCTAGAGGAGGCTGAGGCGAGTGGTGACCGAGACGCGTGGAAACCTCGATCCAAAAGACCAAAACGATTGGCAAGGAAGACGCCCGAAAGCGTCCGCGAAAGGGTTGTCAGCTTGGCACGAAGTGGCGACTTTGGGTCTGCAAACTCCATCGCTAAGACCATAAGCGCCGAGATAGGACGCTCCATCCATGCAGCTACAGTTATCAGTATCCTGGAGAAAGAGGGGCTTTACGGGTTTACAGACGTCAAAGCGGAGGATGGTAGCTTTCTGCGTAAAAAGCGTGGCTTAAAGATCGAAAGTGATGACTGACGGTGAACACCCTAAAGGCGCCCACTCTCCCCTCCACTTCCCCTCGGGGATTACGCTAAACTTAAGACTCTGCTTTAAAAGGTATTTTTAAGGGAAAACTTCGGTTTGGAGGGGATTGAAAATCCCCGTGTCGGTGGTTCGATTCCGCCTCCGGGCACCATCCGAATTCTGACAGAACCCGCCTCGTGCGGGTTTTGTCGTTTCTGGCCCTCCCAAAAACCCCGCATTGGCTTCGTTCGGCTGCTACAAATAACACAGGGGCTCTGGATTCTGTACATCCTGTTTCGCTAACAGGCGCTACTTCCGGGCCATGGCCGCGAGCATGCCATTGACCGCCTCCAGGTGTTCGGGCTCGTTGTGGCACATGCCCTGGAAACAGGCGCACAGATCCAGGAAGTCTTTCAGCTCCATCCGCTGCGCCGTCTTCATCAGACGCTTGGTCAGGCGGGTCGCCTTGGGCGGCTGCTCGGCCATGCGCCGGGCCAACTTAAGCGTGGCCGGCATCAGTTCATCGGCCGGCACCACGTCCATGGCAATGCCAAGCTCTTGCGCTTCGGCCGCCTCCACCACTCGCCCGGTCAGCGTCAGTTCAAAGGCGCGCTGGTAACCGATCTGGCGCTGCATGAACCAGGCGCCGCCGTCCCCGGGAATGATGCCCAGATTGAGGAAGGTCTCGCCAAATTTGGCCCGGTCGGATGCCATGCGGATATCCGCCATGTTGGCCAGGTCGAAGCCGGCGCCAATCGCCGGCCCGTTGACGGCGGCAATCACCGGCACTTCCACTCCCTGCATGGCCAGGGGAATGCGTTGGATACCGCGACGGTAGCGCTCGGCACACTCGGCGACATCGCCGGCAAAGTCGCCTGTGCGTTCGGCCATGTCCCGGATGTTGCCACCGGCGCTGAAGGCAGAACCGGCGCCGGTAATGACCAGCACGGACACCTCCTGGCACTGGTTGACCCACTCCGTGGTGGCAATGATGTCGTCGATCAGGTGCGTGCCGGTCAGGGCGTTACGCACGTCGTGGCGATCCAGGGTGAGCACCGCCACGCGGTCTTCGAGGGTCAGCCGTGCGTCGGTCAGCTTGGGCAAGTTAGTCATCGGAGGGCTCCCGGTTGTTGTTGCTGTCCGGGCAATATAGCACCCCTATGACACCACAAGGGCTAGCGCAGGATGCATTCCCGGCTGAGCTTCTGGCTGGTAATCCGGCGTTGGCGGCGCAAGGTGTTGCCCTTGTCGTTGCCATAACCCGCTCGCAGCTTCGACTGAATGCGCGCCAGCTTGTCGCGGTAGCCGTCACACACTCGGGCGCGGTCGGCCTCCTCAGCCCTCTGGTCGCGACCCTGGGCGCGCCCGGGCTTAGCTAAAAGGTCCCGCACCTCGTCGCGGATACCGGAAATACGGCGCTCCTGCTGGAGGTTTTCCGACATGGGCACCGTTGAAGGCCGGGGCAGACTCAGCTGTTGGTGCGGCAACTCACCTGGCGGATAATCCGAAAAATGCGCCACGCCCTGGCGATCGATCCAGGTAAACACTTCGGCGCTGGCCGGTGCAGCAAGGGCAATCAACGCAATAACAATGGCCGTCGTCCATGGCATTTTTCCACTCCCTGTGGGTCTGAATTGAGCCTCGGGAGTATAGCCAAGCCACAAAAAATTCAATATCGACTGGTTGTCGTTCCCAGCCCCTGTAACTAATCTTAATCATGACGCAGGACTTCAGGCGAAGTCGTCGACCTTGGAAGCGAAAAGAGGCAAGGTCATGATAAACCTAAATTTTTCGGAGAGCATTAGAGCCAGAACACCAGGTAGCGAACCGGCGGCCGTCACCCACGACCTGCATCGGCAGGCCCTTTTTGACCCCGCGTACCTGGACACATTACTGCAAGGCGTGCCGAGCCAGAGCATCAAGAGCAAAACGGCTTACCAAGCCAGGAATGAAGACTTTAACGTGCAACAGTTGTCGCGGACGGACCTGCAAGCGCTGTTGAGCGACCCGGCGCGGGACGTCTGGGTCACGCTCCATGAAATCGAACAGGTTCCGACCCTACGCGGGGTATTCGCCGCCATGGCCAACGCCCTGCGGTCGTCCTTGCCCCCGCGGTACGGCAACGTCCAGTACTGCACCGGCTCGCTGTTCATCAGCCGGGGCAAGGCCAGCACCCCCTTCCACATGGACTACGGCAGCAACCTGCTGCTGCAACTGGCCGGCGAGAAACGTTTTCTGGCCTACAGCCCGAACGACCCGGAAATGGTCTCCAAGCAAAGTCTCGGCGAGTTCTTTCGCGGCGAAGCCAACCCTCTCTCGCAGGTTTATGATCCGTCGTTCGATCAGCGCGCCCTCACGGTGGAGCTCAAGCCAGGACTGGGCGTTTATATGCCGTCAACCAGCCCGCATCGAACCGAGACCCTGAGTCGGGATCTGTCGATTACCGCCAGCCTGTCGTTCGTCAGCCCCTTGGCCGACCAGATTCGCCGGGCCAGCCTGTTCGACACTAGGCTGCCCGGACTGCGATTCCTACCCGACCCGGTGAAATACGGCGTGGTGGCGATCGATGAGTGGCTGGAACGGCTGAAGGGACACGACGAAGTCCGGCACAAGAGCTTCAAGCGACCGGCGTTTTGAACGTTTGGCCTCGTCTGGCACATCCGGACGAGGCCCTGGGCTCTGACATTGAAAAGCTCAGTACCGGGGATCCCACATCCGGCGACCGGTATTCTGCTCATAACCCTGACCATAAGGGTAGCTAACTATTTCAAGCTGCATCCCCCAGGGCGCCAGGAAGTACACCCAGGTCAAACCTTCCATACCGGTGTCGGTAAACGTGTGCGGCTCACATTGCGGACCTCTCTACGCGACAGCTTGACTCAGTCTCTACGACACACTGTCTCAGTAAAGAACGATCTCAAGCTGTAACCCGTGAACTTATCCCCCCTTCGCGGGCCTTGATTCCAGCAAAACCACTGGCTCAGTTATTGCCTGACGTTTCCTATGCGTACCGAGGGTTCCTCGCCTTGAAGGAAGGCATTGCGGTCCCCTGTGTTTTGTCACGCATCAGCAGCACAGGGCTTTGAGCGCGGTTCCCGCGCTCTTTTTTTGTCCCTGAGGCCTGGCCAGACAATCCAGGCAACGCCTGCAGCGCCGCTGTCCGTGGGGCGTTTGACAACTTGATGCAGTTGCTATCTACTTGTTGGAAGTTCATCGGGCCAAAGGGGCAAAGCTTCTGAAGCAACTGAAGGCTGGTATCCCCAAGAGCAAGCACGGAAGCGCCGCTTGGCTGACGTAGGGTCGCTGCTTTCAGCGATCAGTTTCTGCTCGAGACTTCCCACCACTAAGGTGGACCGCTCGCCAGCCACCACCAACGGGACGCGTAGAACACATAACAACAATTAGGCTTATGCTCTCTGACAAAGAGCATGGTCGCCAATGAGAATGAGCACATGCGCAACAATAATGGCTCTTACACATCCAGTACTTCAACCGCTCCGGCCGTCACCCCAGAGAATGACGCCAGCTATATCCAATCCTCCTGGCAGCGGTGTAAAGACAAATACAAGATTGAGCCTCAGAGAACCATCAAACTTTGCTCTCTGACTGAACGGGAAATCCAGGAAAAACGAGAACCCCTGGAACAGCTCTTGTTCGATTCTCACAGCATCATTCAAAGAATACGCCGGGTAGCGCGACAAAGCGGCTACAGCGTGCTGATCAGCAATGCTGAAGGAGTGACGGTCAAGGCGTTCACCGACTCGGACCATGACCGTGCATTGCAGTCGAAGGGCTTGAGACAGGGCACGCTTTGGCAAGAGGCCATAGTTGGCACCAACGGATTAGGTACCTGTCTGGAGGAAAAGCGACCTATTACGGTTGACGCCAGCGAGCACTACGGCACGAACCTGCAATGTTTCAGCTGCTCTGCTGCCCCCCTCATTGGGGCCGATGGAAGTATCGTCGGCGGCTTGGACATGTCCACGTTCGCCAGTGGCAACCGCCTCGGCCAGGCCCTGGCACTGAATTTCGTGACAGAGACTGCCAATGAGATTGAGGCGCTTATTTTTCGAGGTGCCTACAAAAACCAGCATATAATCAACCTGGCCGGTGCGGCTAACATGAACACCGCGCTGGTCGCCTTTAACGATAACGGAACAGTGATCGCGGCCACGACCACGGCCTTAATGGCGCTCAATTGCCGGCAGAGATATGACCTCGTAGGAAAGGGTGTCGAAGAGGCGTTCCAAATCAGCAGGAACGAGCTATTCCAGCCTGCGCCATTCCACCACCAGTTCCAATTCAACAACGCCGAATTCGATCTCCACTTGGAACTGCGCCCACCAGAAGCCAAACCCCAGCAGGAGACATTGCGCCGGCAGACTGCAGCTGCGCAGACAAAGCGCACCTCAAGCATTGGCCTGAAGCGCTTGCCCCCTGAGCAGCACACGCCGCTACTCGAAGCTGCAGGGTCCGACCCTGCCCTGATCAGGCAGGCCAACAGCTGCATGCGCATAGTCGATCGCGGTGTTATTACGTTGATTCAGGGTGAAACCGGCACCGGCAAAGAAGTGTGGGCGAAGGCGCTTCATGACAGCAGTGCAAGACGCGGACGTCCGTTCGTTGCCGTAAATTGTGCCGCCATCCCGGAAACATTGATTGAAAGCGAACTGTTCGGTTACGGGGCTGGCACGTTCACCGGAGGCCTGAAATCGGGCAAGAAAGGCAAAATAGAAGCCAGTGACGGTGGCACCCTGTTTCTGGATGAAATTGGTGATATGCCGGCTGAGCTTCAAGCTCGCTTGCTACGTGTGCTTGCCGAAAAGGAGATCATTCCATTGGGCGAGGTGGAGCCCGTACCAATCGACATCAATGTGATCTGCGCCACCCACCGAGATCTGGAGCAATATGTCAGTCAGGGCGACTTTCGGGAAGATCTTTACTACCGAATCAGCGTTTTCAAAGTGACGCTTCCAGCACTCAGGAATCGACAGGATAAAAGCGAGCTGATACGGAAAGTGCTGGAACAGATTCGCTCGGAACTGGGAGACCCTGATCCCATTGGATTAGCCACGGAAGCAGAGCAAGCCCTGGTGAGCTACCCCTGGCCTGGCAATATCCGTCAATTGAAGAACGTTCTGCATTGCGCCGCGTGTATGCGCGAAGGCCGGGACATCCAGATCGACGATCTTGCGGGCGAGGTGCTTAATCCTGGCCTTGAAGATTTCTCTGCTGGCACGGCTTCGGTAGCCCAGTCCAGCGGCAACGGCGCAACTTCGCAGTCGCCGGAGAAACAGCAACTGATCGCCGCGCTGGAAACCAATCGCTGGAATGTTACGCGTGCTGCCAAAGCCCTGGGCGTCAGCCGCTCAACCCTGCACCGAAAAATAAAAGCTCACGGACTTCTGCTCGAACCTCAAGAAAGCTAACCAAGATGTACGGAACCCGTTAACCAAAAAACCCGGCAGACTATGCCGGGTTGCAAGAACTGAGGGTTAACTCGCTGAGGCTGCGACTCAGCCTGGACATCAAAACGCGTAATTCACCCCGACATTGAGGAGTGCGGTCTTTTCATTGACCGGTGTCGGATTGGCGACAATCGAAGTGGCAAACTGAGAAACAACTCCCATATCATCGGCATCAACATAAGCCATCTGGGCGTACAGGATCGTTGATTCAGAAAGGCTGTAGTCGTTGCTTACCACCAGCGATCTGGTTTTGGCACTTGCTGCTGGCGCATCGTCCTCATTGATGTAATAAGCAACAGTGGCACTGTTCTTGAGGTTCCACTGCCAATCAACACCAAAACCCAGTGCGTCCACGTCCAGCACTTCTGTTCCGGAAGCGTCCTTGTTTTCGGTGTTCATGAAGTGGAGCTTGAACGTCCAGTCGGCAAGGTTATACGCAGCGCCGGTCGCCCAGCTGGTAACCAGGTCCTCGGCGGTTTGCTGGTCTCGCATACGCTGATAAGAGCCGGACAATGTAAGAGGCCCGGCAGCGTAGGCCGCACCAATGGATAAAACATCGCCCTCAGCGGTGGAGCCTTCCTGCCCTCCGAACGAGTAGAGTATTCCGAAATCAACGCCAGCCAGGTTATTGCGATACTGCACGGCGTTCTTGAAGAAAAAACCGACATCATTGTTGGCGTTCCTGCCGGCCATGCCGGAGGAATCGTTCACGGTCGTGAATAGTTGGCTGTAGGCCCATGCATAAGTGTTCGAAAACTGCTCTTTGAACCCACGTGGTTCGGTTGCCAGATGAGCTAACACAGCGGGCCCATACTGACGTCCGATAATAGCCGTACCCCAGTCGCCAGAGAGACCAACATTGGCCTGACGCCGGAAGAGAACTCGGCCGCTGCCGTCATCGGCGTCAGTATCTGCGTCACCGGAGCCGTGGAACATGCCGGTATCCAGATCAAAATGGGCTTCCAGATTGAAGAAGGCATTCCAATCGTTGTCCAGCGTGCGCGAACCTTTAAACCCCAGGATAGTTGGGGTAAGCCCGCTGGTTTCCACGCCTATCTTCCGGTCACCGTCGGTGGTCACTTTATCTTGATAAAGGACTCCGCCATCAAGAATTCCGTACATTGCCAGTTGGGTGTCGGCGACCTCGCCAATCTGAACCTCGGCCTTTGCATTCGACGCCGTGCCACTTAACATTGCAACGGCCGCTAGCGACGTTAACCCAAGGTGCATACTGCGGGTGATTTTGAACACTTTCATTGGTTTACTCCTGCGCTTCTTGTTTTGGGGAGAGGTTGCGCCGGTTTATTCCGGCTCACGCCACTGCCAACATCAAATAAGGGATCTTTTAAGAACTACTGAAAGCCAGGCACTCGACTTACCAAGACAAAGTCCATGGCATTCCACTGACAGAACCCGAATCGCAATAACGCAACATCTATTCCAAAAACCAAAAACCGCAAGACATTGAATTTACTTGTTTTTTATAAATTAAATTAATTCATCAATCTCACTGAAACACTGTGTTCCAAACTGCTGACACAAAATGTAGATCGATATCTTATCTTTTATATAAAAAAAGCCCCGCTAAACTGCGGGGCTTTAAAGTTGACTTAAAACTGCACTACTTACCTAAACAGACAACATTCAGATATTTCGCTTTTTCATTTGATCCGCAATATAGTCTGCCTGTCGAATCGCGAGAGCGACGATTGTCAGGGTCGGGTTCTCGGTTCCGCTGGTGGTGAACTGACTGCCATCAGAGACGAAGAGATTGTCGATGTCATGGCTCTGTCCCCATCGATTGACCACTCCGTCACGCGCTCGCTCACTCATGCGATTGGTACCCATGTTGTGACTCGCGGGATATGGCGGCAGGTCCGTCACCTTGAGGGCACCCACTGACTCGAACAACTCCTTGGAGCGCGCATAGGCGTGGTTGCGCATGCGGGTATCGTTGATGTGATCAGTTTTATAAACCACCGGTACTGGCAGTCCGTACTGATCCTTCTCGGTGGGATGCAGAGTGATGTTGTTGGACTCGACCGGCATGTCCTCGCCACAAATCCAAAAACCGGCCATGTGATCATAGTTTTCCAGAGACTCTGCCAGCTCCCGGCCCCAGCCACTTTTGCCCGGATTCATGAACGCAGACATGAAAGGCAACCCCAGGTGCAGAATCTCCAGCTCGTACCCCGCCAAATGACCGCGGGTGGGATCGTTATTCTGGTACTCCGTGACGATCCCCGGCACCACGGTGCTCTTGTACATATGGACCGGTTTCTCAAATTCCGCGTACACCCCACCGGTGGTATGGGTCATATAGTTCTGACCGACCTGGCCGGAGGAGTTCGCAAGGCCATTGGGAAACAAGCTGGACGCGGAGTTAAGCAGCATCCTCGGTGACTCGATAGAGTTACCGGCGACGGCCACGACCCTGGCCTTCTGCAAGTGTTGATTACCATCGCCATCGGCATACAGAACGCCATTAACTTTGCCATTCGCGTCGTGCTCAATGCGCAACACCATAGACTGCGGGCGAACCTCCACATTTCCCGTGGCCTCGGCCTTGGGAATCTCGGTGTACATGGTCGACCATTTCGCTCCAAAGCGGCAGCCTTGCATGCAAAAACCTGTGACCTGACAGGATGCACGCCCGTCACGGGGCTGGGTATTGATAGCAAGGTGCGCCTGCTCGCAATGCGCTCCAATCCGTTTCGCACCCTCCTCGACGACCTTATAATGGCTACTCTTGCCATGGAATGGCATACCCGTGGCCTTGGTCCCGCACACGCCCATTTTCTTCTCAGCCTTTTCGTAATAAGGCTCCATTTCTTGCAAAGTGATGGGCCAGTCCAAGACATTCGCGCCGGGAACCACGCCATTCGTGGTTTTCATCTTGAACTCATGCTCTTGGAATCGCATCGCAACTCCAGCCCAGTGCACGGTAGCGCCACCCACCCCTTTTACAATCCACGCCGGAAGATTTGGAAAGTCCTTGGCGAGACGGGCCGGCCCTTCAACGTAGCGCTTGTCCAGCCAGGAAATTTTGCCGAACATTTTCCATTCGTCGTTCTCAATATCCGACATCTTGAAGCGTTTGCCGGCTTCAAGTACCACAGAGCGGATGCCTTTCTGCGCCAACTCGTTGGCCAAGGTGCCGCCACCAGCGCCTGAACCGATGATCACCACCACGCTGTCGTCGTTAAGATCAAATTGAGCCATTGGTCACTCCCCCTTAAATCCAGTCGATTTCGTCGTAGCCGCGATTGATGTAGCCGCCGCGCTCCCATGAAGAACCGCCAAATCCAAACTTTTCCCAGATTTCCGGGTTGTTGTAGATTCCCATCATGAGATCGCCCTTGATCCTCTGGAAAAAGGCTGAGGACTCCATGGCTTTCAGAACCACCACCCGGTCTTCCTCTGCCTTCACGTTCAAATAAATGGCGCCATGCTTGGCTCTCGATTCCTGGTTAAGGGCCGCAATGCCTACGGTGAGCAGTTCCATCAGTTTCGGGTCAGTCTCAGCTCGTTTCGCAAGAGGCACCATGACCTGCTGGTAGTACTTGTCTTCGAGGCTGTCGTGCGGGAAAACGTCCCTGGCCATTCGCAGCAGGGTCCGGTTACCTTCTTCACCAATCTTCTTTGCCGCCGGGCTGTCCGCTGCGAACAAGCCCGAGCTGTACACCAGCGCCGCGCCCCCTACGAGCGTAGCGCCCGAACCCGCGATGAAGCCCCTCCGACTCATCCGGTGTCCCGGAACTTTCGGGCGTTTCGCAATGTTTTTGTCGTTGTTCATACCCCCTCCACATGCCTTTTGTTTACTCTCGGTTTTTGATCAAAAGATTTCTTCGAACTGCGCTTCGACCCTCTCTTCAAAACAGGGAAATGTGCTGTTTGATCACCTTGTCCAGATCCCTCATTGCCCCACTGATAAACGACTCACCGTGCTGCTGCGTCACCTCCGACATGCAGATATGGCGATCGCCAATGATGAACGGCGGCAGTTGGCAGGCCTTGTAGAACTCGTTGGAGATTTTCCAGATGCGTTCCAGACCTTCGTCACACAGAATCACGGCATGTAGCAAAATCGCCGTATCCTCGTCCTGACCGGTTGACGACGGAACCTTGAGACGTTTCCTCCGCTGTGCCGTGCCCGCGATTTTTTTCCCGTTAACGACCAGGTTGAAATCACCATCGCAGAACGCGCCATCGACGTGGGAGCAATAGGCGTGAATACCCATCGCCTCCAGCCACTGAATGAGCGGCTGACAGATCAGCAAGTAACTGTCCCTGATGCCGGTTTTTACCCCGTTGCTACGCACCACCATCGACAGATTTATGAAGCCATGGGTCTGCGGCGTCATTTCACCGCCAGTACTTCGAACCACCACGGGCCAGCCCTGAGACTCACAGTATCGCGACGCCAGCTCAAAACCGGGCTTGTGGGTAGCACTGCGCGGCACGACCAGCGCCTGATGGCATCTCCAGATGGCATAACCCCAGCGGTTGCGCCCGGACGTGACCTGTTCCAGCAGACGCTGCTCAATCGCCAGCCCTTCTTGAACGGGCATCGGCGTCGTACAGCAAAGGGCGTTCTGCGCCAGAACCCCTGTCTCTTTAGCGGCCAGCACTTTCGATCTCCTCACACAATTCGCTGAGAAACGCCGCCGCAGGCCCGCCGTCGACCGCCCGGTGATCGAAAGTCAACGACAGTCCCATGAAGCGGCGGGATTGCCATCGTCCGGCACCATCCTCGATGGGCCTGGTGTAGGTTTCGCCTATCCCCAGAATCGCCAGTTGAGGAAGATTGACGATGGGGGTAAAAAAGCGAACACGGGAGCGCCCCAGATTGCTGAGCGTGAACGTTCCGCCGGTCATCTCCGGCACGGAGAGGTCACCTTTCCTTGCCCGCTCCAGCAGGTTTTTCCGGGCGTCCGCCCTCTCGGTCAGACCTTTCTCATTGGCATCGAAGACCACCGGTGCGACTAACTTGTCGCCCGGCAGGGCAATGGCAAACCCCAGATGCACGTTGCGGTACTGGCGAATCTCCTTGTCTTCGATCCGACCGTTCAGCCCCGGATGTCTCGCCAGGGTTTTCACGACGCAGTCCGCCAACAAATCTTCGATAGAAACCTTGGTCCCGCTTTCCGCCAGCGCTTCTTTGAAGCTCAGCAGGGCGTCCAGCTCGCACTCCGCGTGGTGGGTCAACTGGGCCGCCTCATCGAGACTGCGCCGCATGTTGCTAGCGATCATGCCCCGCATTCCTCTGAGCGGGATCACGTTGATATGTTCGTTCTCTGACATGGCGTTGGCTCCAAAAGCCTATGCGATGGTAGCGACGCAGTCGCCCTTTGCGACCACATCGTCAATGTCTTTTTGGATCGACAAGGTGCCGGAGGTGGGTGCCAAAAGTTCATACTGGATCTTCGCCACCATCAGCTCCGCAATCATGTCGCCTTCAGAAACCTCGGAGCCATCGTTGACCAACCATGACGTGATCACCGCCTCATCGTCTTCTTCCCACAAATCATGCGGAACCAGGACATCTGTGCTCATTCTTCGTTCTCCTTCATTTTTTCGAATGCTTTGACGATCTTTTCCGCACTGGGCAGTGCCCACTGTTCCATGACAGGCGTGAACGGAATTGGAATATCGGGGTAAGCCACCCGTTGAGGTGGTGCTTTCATGGGGACGCCGGCCTCAGTGACCGAGGCGATGATTTCTGCGGTCATGCCGTAGCTGTGGTAATCCTCATCCACAACGATGAGTCGGCCCGTTTTCCGTACAGACTGGATGACAGTGTCCCGGTCCAACGGGACCAGCGAACGGAGGTCCACAACCTCGGCGCTGACACCTTGCTGCTCAAGCTCCCGTGCGGCTTTCAGGCCATGATGCACCCCCGAGGTGATGCCAACGATCGTGACGTCGCTACCGGTTCTGGTGATGGCGGCCTGACCCAGAGGCACTTCGTAAACCTCCTCCGGCACATTGACGATGGCGTCTTTCTCAGTGCCCAACCAGCCCATTCCCTGCAGCGCCTTGTGGAACATGAAAATTACCGGATTGGGATCACGTATAGCGGCGGTCATTAGCCCCTTGGCATCGTAGGCGTTGGACGGTGCGACAACCTTCATGCCAGGCAGGTGTGCGAAGGTCGCGTGCAGACATTGCGAATGCTGACCGCCATCGCTGTAGCCGCCGCCAGTTGAGGTCATCAGCACCATCGGCACGTTGACCTCACCCCCCGAGAAATAGGTGTTCTTCGCCATCATGTTGTAGATGGCGTCAAAACAAACCCCAAAGAAGTCCACGAACATCAGCTCGACTATCGGTTTCATCCCGTCTGAGGCGGCGCCGACCGCAGCACCGATAAAGGCGGTTTCAGAGATCGGGGTATCTTTCACACGCTCCGACCCGAACTCCTTGTACAGCCCCCGTGTATTACCGAACACTCCACCCAGTTCACCGATGTCCTCACCCATGACAAACACTTTGTCGTCGGTACGCATCTCCATGGCGATGGACTCAGCCATGGCGCGAGCGATGGTCAGTTTGCGAGCTTTCGCTTGAACCTGCGTCATCTTTCTTCTCCTGATTAAATGCCCAAATCTCAAACGAAGACCTTGTCCAGCGCCTCTTCGGGGGCCGGATAGTCACTGTCACGAGCGAATTGAATGGCGGCGTCGACCAGTTCTCGCGCCTGACCTCTGAGCGCTTCATCCTGCGCTTCGGTCCACTGGTATTGGTCTTGCAATCGTTTCTTGAACCCCGGAATCGGGTCGATCTCTGCAAGGTGCTCCTTTTCACCGGCGGGGCGATAAGCCTCGGCATCGCCCATGAAATGGCCCGCAAGCCGAGACGTTTCAATTTCTATGAGGGTTGGGCCCTCGCCCTTTCTGGCGCGCTCAATGGCTTCTCCGGCCTTTGCGAAAATCTCGATGGGATCGTTGTTGGGAATGTGCACACCGGGCATTGAATAGGCCGAAGCTCGGTCGGAGTTGTACTTGACGGCGGTGCTGGCCTGCTTGGATACCGAAATTCCCCAGGCGTTGTCCTCAATGACAAAGACAACCGGCAGTTTCCACACCGCGGCCAGGTTGAGCGCCTCGTGAAACGCGCCTTGGTTCGCGGCACCCTCTCCCAAGTAGGCAACCGCTACCCCTGGCTTTCCTTGCATTTTCCGGGACAACGCGGCGCCTGCTGCGACACCGACACTCTCACCGATGATCCCAGAGCAGGAAAAATTCACCTGAGCGTCAAAGATGTGCATGTGCCCACCACGACCACCACTCAATCCGGTTTTCTTACCGAAGATCTCCGCGGCCATCTTCTTCAGGTCGACGCCCTTGGCGATCGCAACGTGATGAGGACGATGGGTAGAAACGACGATGTCATCACTATTGAGGTGTGCACACACACCCACGGCACAAGGCTCTTGCCCATTGGACAAGTGCATCTCGCCCGGAATCGGGCCCTTGGCCATGTTGAATGCCGGGGTTTTCCCCTCCATGTAAATCTTCTCAATCGTTTCCTCAAAGAAACGACTGACGACCATGTTTCGGTACATCCAGAGTTCTTGTTCTTGGGTTGGCGTCATTGTTGTGTCCCCCTTGCGGTCATGGGATGAAAGATTTTCCGCTTGCCTCTAGCGTTCGCGGTTTACTTTCAATCAGGGACAGCATCTCGCGTGCCAAACTCCAAGGCACTGATTTACATGGATTAAAGCAACTTCAGCAAAACTGACTGGAACACATTGTCGCAATGCGTGAAACACCCTGTGGCATTTGGTCGCCGAAACGGTAAACGGTAGCCCGGAGCGGGTTTAGTTGGGCAATTGGGGCAACGAACTGAGAAAAGAAAGGGAAAAAAGAGGGGAAAGAGGCCAGGGAAACTATTCCCTGGCCCAGAGAGGTTTTACTGATCCAGCAGCTCAATCCAGTGCTGGACCGGCACTTGCGCCTTGGTTTCCAGGTGCATCTGGCAGCCGATGTTGGCGGTGACGATGCGGTCTGGGTTGTCCACGGTCAGCGCCTCGAGCTTGTTGCCCAGGAGCTTCTGGCTCAGCTCCGGTTGCAGCACCGAGTAGGTACCGGCGGAGCCGCAGCACAGGTGCTTGTCCTTGGTGGCGGCCAGATTGACCCCGGCCTTGGTCAGCACCTGCTCGACCACGCCGTTCTGCTGCATGGCGTGCTGCAGGGTGCAGGGACAATGGAAGGCCACCTTGCCCGGGCTCTGGCTCAGCTTGAGCTTGTCCAGATCCTGCTTGAGCAGGAAGGCACCGATGTCGATGCTCAGTTCGCTGACTTTCTGGGCCTTGGCGGCGTAGACTGGATCGTCCTTCAGCAGGTGACCGTAATCCTGCACCATGGCGCCGCAGCCGGAAGCCGTCATGATGATTGCCTCGGCGCCAGCCTCGATGGCGGGCCACCAGGCGTCGATGTTCTGGCGCATGCGTTCCAGACCCTTCTCGTGCTCGGACAGGTGATAGTTCACCGCGCCGCAGCAACCGGCTTCCGGTGCCTCCACCATGGTAATGCCCAGTTTGTCGAGCACCCGGGCCGCCGCCGCATTGGTGTTCGGCGTGGCCGAAGGCTGCACACACCCGGCCAGCGCCAGCACAATGCGGTTGTGACTGGCCGCGGGCCAGGGGCTGGCCTGTTTACGCGGTGGCACCTTGGTGCGCAACGGCGCCGGCAGCACCGGCCGGAACACCTGCCCCAGACGCAACAACAGACCGAACAGCTGTCGGTTCGGGATCACCCGGGCCAGGGCCCAGCGGATCCACTTGTCCTTGGGCGCCCGGGGCAGCTCCTGCTCCATCAGGCCGCGACTGATGTCCACCAGGCGGCCATACTGCACGCCGGAGGGACAGGTGGTTTCGCAGCTGCGACAGGTCAGACAGCGGTCCAGGTGCTCCCGGGTTTTTTCCGTGGCCTCCTGCCCCTCCAGGAACATCTTCATGAGGTAGATCCGGCCTCTTGGGCCGTCACGTTCGTCGTTCAGTTCCTGGTAGGTCGGGCAGGTGGCCGTACAGAAGCCGCAGTGGACACAGGCCCGCAAGATGGATTCGGCCTCCTGCCCTTCCGCGGTATTGGCAAATTGTTGAACCAGATTCGTTTGCATCGTATTCCTGCTCTTACAACCAGCTGTATAAACGTCCGGGATTGAAAATGTTGTCCGGATCGAAGGAATTCTTGACCCGACGCTGAATGCTCTTCAGCGCATCGGGCTGGTGGTGCATCACCTCGCCGTTGCGGTCGCCGCCACGGAACAGGCTGACCTGTCCGCCCGCAGCCCGGGCCAGGGGCTCCATATCGCTGAGCTGGCCCTCACCCCGGTACCAGCGCTGGGCGCCGGCCCAGTCGATGAACCAGTTACCCTCCAGGGGCGGCGTGGCCGCGGTCGAGCCCACCGAGAAGCGCCACAGGGGCACGTCATTACCGGCGAAGAATTCGTGCTGCATGTCCTGGACCTGCTGCCAGAAGGCATCGCCCTGCTCCAGCACCTCGCCGGACCATTTCTCGGCCGTGGCTTCCACCGCCGAGCGGGCACCGGACAAGCGCAGATAGACCTTGCCATCGACCCAGCAGGCGCCGGTGATGGGCTTGGGTTCGGCCGACCGGCTGTTCATGTAGTGAATCACCTCATCCATGGCCATCTCCTGCACCAGGGTCATGGACGCGGCCGGCTTGGGCATGACTTTGAGGCTGATCTCCGTCATCACGCCCAGGGTGCCCATGGCACCGGCCTGGAGGCGGGAGACGTCGTAACCGGCCACGTTCTTCATGACCTGGCCACCAAAGCGCAGATGCTCGCCCTTGCCGTTCAGCAGCCGGACACCCAGCACCTGGTCGCGCACCGAGCCGGACCAGGGTCGGGCCGGGCCCGACAGGTTGGTCGCCAGGGTGCCACCAATGGTCGCCTCCGGCGCCAGCCGCGGTGGCTCAAAATGCAGGGCCTGGCCCTGCTCTGCCAGCGTCGCCTCGATCTCGCTGATCGTGGTTCCGGCGCGCACGGTCAGCACCAACTCCACCGGGTGGTACTCGACGATGCCGGTGTGTTCGCCAACGTTCAGGGTGCCGGCATCCGGATCGGCCGCCCGGCCCATGAAGGCCTTGCTGCCACCGCCGACAATGTTCAGTTTGTGCCCGCCGTCGCGGGCTTCGAGCACTCTCTCAATCAGTTGTTGGGAAATATCAGCCATGGGCGGCTTCCGTCTGTTCGTGCTTGTGTTGTTTGTGTTCCAGGGAGCGGTATTCCTGACAGAATTTCAGGGCCGGCACGCCCTTGCCCGGGTTCAGGATCCCGGCGGGGTCGAAGGCGGCTTTGACATCGTGGAACTGCTGCAGCTCGTCGTCGTTGAACTGCACCGCCATCTGCCGGATCTTCTCGACGCCCACGCCGTGTTCACCGGTGATGCAGCCACCCACCTCGACACAGAGGTTGAGGATGCTGCTGCCGAAGGCCTCGGTGCGCTCGAACTCACCGGGCACGTTGGCATCGAACAGGATCAGCGGGTGCAGGTTGCCGTCGCCGGCGTGGAACACGTTAGCCACGCGCAGGCCAAATTCCTCGGACATCTCCTCCATGCGCAGCAGCACGTTGGCCAGCTCGCGCCGGGGAATGGTGCCGTCCATGCAGTAGTAGTCGGGCGAGATCCGGCCCACCGCCGGGAACGCCGACTTCCGCCCCTTCCAGAGCAGGGCCCGCTCCTCCTCGCTTTCGGAGGTGCGGATCGAGGTGGCGCCAAACTTGCGGAACACCTCCTCGGCCTGGGCGATGTGCTCGTCCACCTCCTCGGCGGTACCGTCCACCTCGCACAGCAACAGGGCCTTGGCTTCCCGCGGGTAGCCGGCCTTGGCAAAATCGTCGGCGGCGACAATGGCGTGGCTGTCCATCATTTCCAACCCGCCCGGGATGATGCCGTGGGAGATCACGCCACCAACCGCATCGCCACCGTTCTGGACGCTGTCGAAGCCGGCCATGACCACCCGGGCCACCTCCGGCTTGGGCAGCAGTTTCACCTTCACTTCGGTGACTACCCCAAGCAGGCCCTCCGAGCCGGTCATCAGCGCCAGCAGGTCCATGCCGCACACATCCAGGGCATCGCTGCCGACAGTCACCACGTCGCCTTCGGCGGTGACCATCTCGACGCTGTGCAGGTTGTGCACGGTGAGCCCGTACTTCAGGCAGTGCACACCGCCGGAGTTCTCCGCAACGTTGCCACCAATGGTGCAGGCAATCTGCGACGACGGATCCGGGCCGTAATACAGGCCGTACTGGGCCGCTTCCTCACTGATCGCGAGGTTACGGACCCCCGGCTGCAAACGCGCCGTTCGCGCCAGCGGGTCAATCTCCAGGATGCGATTGAACTTGGCCAGCGACAGCACCACGCCCTCTTTGTGAGGCATGGCACCGGCACTGAGCCCGGTCCCGGCACCCCGGGCCACCACCGGCACCTTGTGCTCGTTGCAGATGCGCATCACCCGCTGCACCTGCTCCACGGTTTCGGGCAGCACCACCAGCAGCGGCATCTCGCAGTACATCGACATGCCGTCGCACTCGTAGGGCTTCATGGTCTCGCTGTCGGAGATGACGAAGTTCGGGTCGATGAACGACCGGAACTGCTCCGCCAGCTCGGCTTTGCTGACTGTTGGCTTGGTAGTCATAACAATCTCTGAATTCGTGTCACGTCGGGGCCGCCCGGAGGCGGGCACACTGGCAGGCCCCAAGGCCTGCCAGTTCAGGTGTGACAGCGGTTAACTGCGTTTGGTTTCAAAGTGGTCGATACCGGCCTGGGCACAGTCCATGTCCTGCTGAGGCGTACCGGAGCTCAGGCCGATGCCGCCCACCACTTCGCCATTGACCACGACCGGCAGGCCACCGCCGACCGAGCTGAGCCGGCCGCCGACTTCGGTGTGAATGCCGAAGGCCAGACTGCCCGGGGTATTGACCTTGTTGTAGTCGTGGGTTGCTTTCTTGGCGGCCGCCGCCGTGAACGCCTTGTCCTGGGCAATGGTCACACTGGTGATCTTGCCGCCGTCCATGCGCTCAAAGGCGATCAGGTTGCCGGATTCGTCCACGATGGCGATGCACATGGGCACGCCAATTTCCCGCGCCTTTTCGGCGGCGCCTTCGATGAGGATCCGGGCATCCGCCAGATCCAGTCGGTTAATGGTCAACATAAAATTTTGCTCCTTGAGTGAATTAGCCGTAAACCAGTCCCGGCAGCCAGGTCACGATGCCCGGAATCAGGATGCACATAAATAGTCCGAAAGCCTGAATGGCCAGGAACACCAGGGACGACCGGAAGATGGTGCCCATGGAAATTTCCGGCGGGCAGACCCCACGGATGTAGAACAGCGCATAACCAAACGGCGGGCTGAGAAACGACATTTGCATGTTTACGAGGTAAAGCACACCGAACCAGAGCACCACATCCTCGCCGGACACCGGCGGGAAGCCGAACAGGCCCTGGAACTCCAGTGCCTCCACGATCGGAATGAAGATGGGCACGGCCAGCAACAGGATACCAACCCAGTCCAGGAACATGCCAAGAACAACCAGCAGAACCATCAGCAGGAACAGGATGCCGTAGGCCGAGAGCCCGGTACCCAGGATGGCCTCGGTCACGAACTGCTGGCCGCCCTGGAGGATGTAGAAACCCACGAATACCGAGGCACCAAACATGATCCAGAGCACCATGGCCGAGGCCTTGGCGGTGGTCACCGAGGCCTCACGCAGGCCACTGATGGAGAACTTGCCGTGCATCATGGCCACCACGATGGCGCCGAAGGAGCCGATACCGGCCGCTTCCACCGGCGTGGCAATACCCCCGAACAGCAGGCCCAGCACCAGGCCGACCAGGATCAGCGGGGCGATCAGGCCGCGCAGGAGGATCAGCTTCTCACGCAGGGAGATGCGTTCCTCCACCGGCACCGGCGGCCCCAGTTTCGGGTTGATCCAGCTGCGCACCAGGACATAGGTGATGTACAGGCCGGACAGCATCAGCCCGGGAACCACCGAGCCCAGGTACAACTCACCCACCGACTGCTGGGCCACCACCGCGTACAGGATGGCCAGGATCGAGGGCGGAATCAGGATGCCCAGGGTACCACCGGCCATGATCGAGCCCAGGGCGATCTTGTGGTCGTACCCGCGCTTGAGCATCGCCGGCAGGGCGATGATGCCCATGGTCACCACGGCGGCACCGATGACCCCGACCATGGCGGCGAGGATGGTGGAGGCCAGGATGGTGGCGGTGGCCAGACCGCCACTGAGGCCGCCCATCCACTTGTACACCACGCTGAACATTTCCTCGATCAACCCGGCCCGCTCAAGCATGGAGGCCATGAAGATGAACAGCGGGATCGCCGCCAGGTCCGAGTTGGTCATCATCGGGAAGATCCGGCTCGGCACGATGTTCAGCATCAGCGAGTCGCCCACCAGGTAGATGAACATGACCCCCAGACCACCGGTCACGAACGCCAGGGGCAGGCCCATCATCAGGGCGACCGCGAGGGAGCCGAACATCAGGTAGGTCAGCGGCCCGATCTTCACATCGGACAGGCTCCCGGACAGCTTGAAGAGGAATTTCTCATCGCTGAACGGGTCGTAGAACAGGATGTTGATCATTTCGACACAGATGACAAACGCCAGCGCCACCGTGCCCAGAATCATCAGCCAGGTACCCAGCTTACCCATCAGGTTGCTGGCCGGCGCCGTTGTTGTAATCGAAGTCATACGGTGCCCTCCCGGCCAAGACGAACGAACAGGACGATATCCTTGATCAGCTTGGATATGCCTGCCAGCAAAAGCAGAATGGAGCCCAGCAACATCATGGCCTTAACCGGCCAGTACTGGATGCCCCAGGTCTCCACGGTGGTTTCTCCCATGGAGTAGGAGTTCTGGAAGAAGGTCCAGGAAGTCACCATCAGAATCAGCGCGAACATGAAAAAGAACATGGACGTAAAGATGTCCATGCCCACGCGCCCGCGAATCGGCAACAGGTTGTACATCACATCCACCCGCACATGGGCGCCGTGCAGCAGGGCGAAGGCACCCGCCAGCAGGTACTGCATACCCAGCAGCAGGAAGCTGGCCTCGTGCACCCAGATGGTCGGCATGTTGAACAGGTAACGCATGACCACTTCAAAGAAATAGAAAACCACCGCGTTCACGGTCCAGAACGCGACAAAGACACCGGACTTCTCACTGATCCAGTCGATGGTCTTGGTGAACCAGTTGCCTTCAAACCCCAGATAGATCAGCGGATCTTCCTCTTCCGCCTGAATCTCGGCCGGCGTTTTCTCTGGCACGCCGGTATCGCCGCCATGGCTACTGCTCCATTTGTCCCAAGCCATCATGATCAGCGGCATGACCGCAAGCCAGCCCCAGTAGAACCAGTGCGGCAGGACGAATCCGAAACCTTCAAGATCAGACATGTTGTTGCTACCTCAGCCACAAAATGGGGAAGGTGGAACCCCTCCGTGCGGAGCAGTCCCTGCCCTTCCCCGTCGTGTTTTTGTTATTGCTCGGAAGGCTTACTTACCCTCGACGCCTTCCAGGTCGGACGCGTTCACGTAGCCGACCGTCTCGTTCATCATGTATTCCAGCTGCATGTCGAAGATGGCACGGGCGTCCTCGTCCTTGTTGGCCCACTTGTACCAGATCGGAATCGCAGCGCGCCGGAACTCCTGCAGGTCTTCCTGGCTGAGACGGGTGACCTGGTCACCGGATTCCTTGAACTTCTCCATCGCCGCGATGTTGCGCTTCTGGATGGTCAGGTAGTGGCGCTGGGAGTAGTTGCGCACCTCGTCTTCCACCAACTGCTGCAGTTTCGGATCAAGCGCGTTCCAGGCCCGCAGGTTGACGGTCAGGTCCATCAAATCCACCGGCTGGTAGATGGACATGACGCCCGGAGGTCCGAACATGATGTAGTCGGTCACCTGGGCGAAGCCCAGTTCCCAGTTCACCGCCGGGCCCACGTAGTCGGCCGCGTCGATGGTGCCCTTCTCCAGAGCCGGGAAGATGTCAGAACCCGGCAGGCTCACGGTGGACACGCCGAACTGCTGGAACACCTCGGCCACCATGCCGCCCGGCACCCGGATCTTCATGCCCTTGAGGTCGGACAGGCTGTTCACCGGTTTCTTGGAGTGGATGATGTTGGCGTCGTGCTGAATCGGGCCCACGTAGAACAGCCCGAACTTCTTGTAGATTTCCCGGGTCTTTTCCAGCATGCCCATGCTGTAGAACATGGTGTCCCACTGGTGGGGCTGGTCAGGACCGGCCGGGTAGGACGACAGGAACACCGAGGCCGGAATCTTGCCGGACCAGTACAGGGTGAACGGGTTCATGCCCTGGAGTACGCCGTTGCGCACGGCATCGAACAGCGCGTTGTTGTCGGCGGCAACCGCTTTGGCCGGGAATGGCTTGAAGACCAGCTCCCCGCCCGACTTTTCCTCGATGCTCTGGCACCACTCTTCGAACAGATCGTAGCCGACGGTGCCGGCGTCCCAGACGGACTGGATCTTCCAGGTGGTGGCGGCCTGCGCCTGACCGGCGCCCATGAGCATGGCTCCGGCGAAGGTGGCACCGACCGCGATGGATTTCAGGAAACTCCTGCGCGGAGGGGCTTCGGCAAGGTCAGAGAGATTCTGCAGTTTCTTGTTCGAGATCATCGACACATCTCCGTTAGCGTTGTTGTTATCAGCGTCTTATCAACGCCGGCCCGTTGCGTGTTGTGCACTTGGTGGTCCGACATTAGAAAGATATTCGTAGCCAATGTGGTTTTAGTCCAGCCACAAGGCCACTGGTCAGACCAGTTTTTCGTGGCCCGCAAATGGACGAATTGCTAGGAATCAGCCATATTTACAGGGCTTGGACGCACATCGACTGACGGACTATCCTCGTACAATTACAACCGTGACTGGTCAGACCACCGAGTTCAGACAGGCATTCGAATGGCTATTTCCCAGGAAATTTCGTACCGGCTCGAGCGGCTCATACTGGATGGTGGGCTGGCGCCCGAGCAGAAAATCCCCTCCGAACGGCAACTGGCTACCCGGCTTGGGGTGTCCCGGGCGGTCATCCGGGAGGCGCTGCACGAGCTGCAGGGGCGCGGCGTGATTGAAACCCGCCACGGCAAAGGCTCCTTCGTCGCCAGCATGGTGCCGGGCTCCGACAGCGTCGATGACCAGAGCCCACTGATGCACCTGTTCGAGGGTCATCCCCGCACCCTGTATGACCTGCTCGAGGTGCGCGAGCAACTGGAAGGACAGGCCGCGTTCCTGGCCGCCAAGCGCGCCAACAGTGTCGATCGGCACCGGATTACCAAGGCGTTCCGGGCGCTGGAGGAAACCGACCCCCTCAGCAACGCCCGCTCGGACCACAGCTTCCATTTGAGAATCGTCGAAGCGTCCCATAACCCGGTACTGGTGCACGTGCTCAACAGCCTCAAGAACATGATGCTGATGACGGTGCAGGCCTCGGTCGCCAACCTGAACCCGCGCCAGGAAATGCGCAAGAAGATCGTCCGCCAGCACCGTCAGTTGTACGAAGCGGTGATCGCCGGCAAGCCGGCGGCGGCCCAGAAAGCAGCCACCGCCCACGTGCGGTTTGTCAGCGATGCCATGCGGGCGATGGAAAATGAAGGCAGTGAGGTGATCCGGATGCCGATTCCGGCGGACGCCAGCAGCCACCCTTCGCCGTCCCGGTTGTGAACTCGGGACCGGGCGGGCAAACGACCGAGACACTCAATAACGTGAGCGGATCCGGTGGTGAAAAGCTGCAAAACCCTCGGCATCGGGTATTGATTTCCACCGCCACAGTCCGTAAAACATGCGCCTTTGAATAACAGCCTCGGGAGCCAACAATGGCGGACGAATCGCCTTTGATCTGCAGGGATATTCACAAGACCTTCGACAAGCTGGAAGTGCTGAAAGGCATTTCGCTGGAAACCCGCAAGGGCGATGTCGTCTCCCTGATCGGCAGTTCCGGCTCCGGCAAGAGTACCTTCCTGCGCTGCATCAACCTGCTGGAAACCCCAACCTCCGGCGACATTATCGTGCACGGTGACCCAATCCGGTTCACCAACAACCGCCGTGGCGAACGGATTCCGGCCGACAACAAGCAGGTCGAACGGATCCGCTCCAAGCTGTCCATGGTGTTCCAGGGCTTCAACCTGTGGTCTCACATGACCGTGCTGGAGAACATTATTGAAGCCCCGGTCAACGTGCTAAAGGTCCCCAAGAAAGAGGCGATCGAGCGGGCCGAGGCCTACCTGCAGAAGGTGGGCATCTATGAGCGCAAGGACTATTACCCGGCCCAGATGTCCGGCGGCCAGCAGCAACGGGCCGCCATCGCCCGGGCGCTGGCGATGGAGCCGGAAGTGATGCTGTTCGACGAACCGACTTCGGCACTGGACCCGGAACTGGTGGGGGAAGTGCTGAGGGTCATGCAGAGCCTGGCCGAGGAAGGCCGGACCATGATCGTGGTGACCCACGAGATGGCGTTTGCAAGGGATGTGTCAACTCAGGTCCTGTTTTTGCATCAGGGCGTGATCGAAGAGCAAGGTACACCCGAGAAAGTGTTTGATCATCCGGACTCGGAACGCATGAAGCAGTTCCTGGCTCCCAACTTCTGACACTGGGTGCTATCTTGAATTCGTACTGGATGCGAAGCTTCCATAAAAAATAAGCCGAAAAGGCAAACGATTGGAGAAGTGACACATGAAGAAACTGTTTGTTGCAGCAAGCTGTGCCCTGGCTCTGGCGGCGGGAACCGTCCAGGCCAAGGACTGGAAAGACATCCGCATTGCGTTTGACGTGCCTTACGAGCCGTTCGAGTACAAAGACGAAAACGGTGAACTGACCGGTTTCGAGGTGGAACTGGCCGAAGCCATGTGTGCCGAAATGAAGGCCAACTGCGAATTCGTGATCCAGGCCTGGGACGGCATGATCCCGGGGCTGCTGGCGCGTAAGTTCGACGCCATCATGTCGTCCATGTCCATCACCCCGGAGCGGGCCGAGCGCGTGCTGTTCTCCGAGCCGTACTACAACACCCCGGGCGGCTGGTTTGCCCGCGACGGCTTCGACACCGACGTGACCGACATGGACGCCATGAAGGGCAAGGTTGTGGGCGTCCAGCGCGGCACCACCATGGACACCTTCGTGACCGACACCATGGGCGGCAACGTCACCATCAAGCGCTACACCACCGCCGATGACATGGTTCTGGACCTCGAGGGTCAGCGCCTGGACGTGGTGTTCGTAGACTACCCGGTGGGCGAGCAGACCATCCTGAGCAAGGACGGCTTCAAGGAAGTGGGCGAGCCGGTCAAGCTGGGTGAAGGCGTCGGCGTGGCCATGCGTCAGCGTGACAAGGACCTGGCCGCCAAGGTCAACGCCACTCTGAAGAAACTGAAGAACGATGGCACCTACGACGCCATCATGCAGAAATACTTCAGCTACGACATCAAGATGTAAAACCGCAGGGGTGGCCACCCGGCCACCCCTGACTACCGGACTCTTCCATGCTCGATCTGAAAGGCTATGGCCCGGCACTACTGGACGGGGCAGTCGTCACCATTGAATTGGCCTTCCTCTCCCTGGCCCTGGCAGTCACTCTCGGACTGATTGGCGCCTCCTCCAAGCTGTCCAGCAATCGTGTCGCCAAGGGCGTGGCAACCGCCTACACCACACTGATCCGCGGTGTCCCCGACCTGGTGATGATGCTGCTGTTCTACTACGGCGGCCAGGTGGCGGTGAACAACCTGTCTGACTTTCTGTGGGACGCCTACGAAATCGACTTTTTCTTCCAGTTCGACCCGTTCATTTCCGGCGTGGTCACCATCGGTCTGATTTTCGGCGCCTACATGACCGAAACCTTTCGCGGTGCTTTCCTGGCGGTGGAAACCGGCCAGATTGAAGCGGCGCGGGCCTACGGGTTTACCCGCTGGCACACCTTCCGTCGGATCATCTTCCCGCAGATGCTGCGCCATGCCCTGCCGGGCCTCGGCAACAACTGGCAGGTGCTGCTGAAGACCACCGCACTGGTGTCGATCATCGGCCTGACCGACATGGTTCGGGTGGCCGAAGAAGCGGCCAAGGCCGAACGCATGCCATTCCACTTTTTCATCCCGGTGGCCGCCGTGTATCTGGCCCTGACCGCCGGGTCCGAGCTGTTCATCCGATGGCTCGACAAACGCGCCAATGTTGGCGTGGTCCAGGGGGGATAAACGATGCCTGAATTTATCGCCCAATGGCTCGACCAGAACGACATCTTCACGGCGATGACCCTGCTGGAGTACTGGGACGGGCTGGTGAATACGGTCCAGCTGGTGTTCCTGTCGCTGGTGATTGGCTTGCTGTGCGCGGTGCCGCTGGCGCTGATGCGCTGCAGCAAGAACCCCTTCGTGTCCGGGCCGGTCTGGCTCTACACCTACCTGTTCCGGGGCACGCCGCTGCTGATCCAGCTGTACATCATCTACTACGGCATTGCCCAGGTTCCGGGCATCCAGCAGACCTTCTGGTGGGAGATCTTCCGGGAACCGTTCTACCCGGCCCTGCTGGCCTTTACGCTCAACACCGCGGCCTACACCACGGAAATCATCCGCGGCGCCATCGTGGCCACGCCCCATGGCGAAATCGAGGCGGCCAAGGCCTACGGCATGAACTGGTTCCTGCGTACCCGCCGGATCATTCTGCCGAGCGCGGCGCGCCGGGCGGTGCAGGCCTACTCCAACGAGGTTATTTTCATGCTGCACTCGAGCGCGATTGCCAGCGTGGTGACCATCGTGGATCTGACCGGGGCTGCCCGCAACATCTACTCGCGGTTCTATGCGCCGTTCGACGCGTTCATTTTTGTCGCGCTGCTGTACATGATCCTGACGTTCATTCTGGTGTTTGCCTTCCGCAAGCTGGAAAATCATCTGTTGCGGCACCAGCGGCCGATCAGCAACTGATCCACAGCTAACACTGGCCCATGGCTCTGCTCAACATGGGTGGATGGGCAGGCGCCGGTCAGCTTGCCGGGAGCCGCTTCGAGCCCATCCATGGGCGCTTGAGTGAAGCCATCCATGGCTTCACACACTCCCGGCAAGCTGACCGGCACCTGCCCTCTAACTCTATTCGGGGATTCCCATGGCAGACGACACCCGACTCTTCCACGACTCGACGGACTGGCTGGATCACACTCTCCGCTACCCTTCCTCGGACTTGCCCGAAACAACCATCGCCCTGACCGACGGCACAACGGTGATCCGCCGGGCCGTGGGCGTGTTGGAAATCACGCCTCCCGCCGACCGCACTAACCCAAACGCGGAGAAACTCATCGTCTCGGCCGGCGTCCATGGCAATGAGACCGCGCCCATCGAGGTGCTGAATGGTTTGGTTCAGGAACTGCTGAACGGCGACTGGCAACTGGCCTGCCCACTGCTGCTGATTCTGGGCAACCCGCCGGCAATGGTGGCAGGTGAGCGTTTCCTGGAGGTGAATATGAACCGGCTGTTCCACGGCGCCCACGGCAAACCGGAGCACCAGGGCCTGGCCGAGGCGGAGCGGGCGCGGCAGCTGGAGGGCTTTTGCCAGGATTTTGCTCGCAATCGTGGCGGCGCCCTGTCCCACTACGACCTGCATACCGCCATCCGACCCTCGCAGCGGGAGAAGTTCGCTCTCTACCCCTATGTCGAGGGTCGCGAGGTGCCAAACGGCCAGTGCGCATTCCTGCTGGAAGCGGAGGTGGAAACCTTGCTGCTGCAGCACAGGGCCGGGACCACCTTTTCTTCCTTTTCGTCCACACAGCTGGGTGCCGAGAGTTTCACCGTCGAGCTGGGTAAGGTGCGGCCGTTTGGCCAGAACGATCTGAGCCGGTTTACCGGTATCAAGGATGCCCTACGCCGTCGGTTCAGGGGGCAACCCGCCTCCGGCCGGTCGGACCCGTCACTCGACCGGCTGACCGTCTTCGAGGTGGTGCATGAAATTCTCAACACCGGCCCATCGTTCCAGTTCCACGTGCCGGACGACGTCGCCAATTTCACCGAGTATCCGAGCGGCACGGTGATCTGGGAGGATGAGAAGACGCACTACCGGGTTGGTGCGGTGGCCGAGGCCATCGTATTCCCGAACCGGCAGGTGCCGGTGGGGCAGCGGGTTGGTTTGTTGATCAGGCCCCGGCAGTCAGCCGGGACCTGATCTATCCGGCACTCAGGCCGGGGCGTTTTGCGGTTCGGGCACCGGTGTGCGGATCAGTTGGGTGCACACCGCCGGTATCACCAGCAGGGTCAGGACCGTGGATGCCAGCAGGCCGGAGATGATGGCCCAGGCCATGGGTGGCCACAGGGTTGAGCTGGAAAACGCCAGCGGCAGCAGACCGGCCACGGTGGTGGCGGTGGTGAGCAGGATCGGCCGGGTACGCTGCTCCACAGCCTTGCGCACCGCGTCCCGAATGGATTCCCCCGCTGCCAGCTGACGGTCCATGACGTCCAGCAGCACGATGGCGTTGTTCACCACAATCCCCACCAGCGCGATGACCCCGAGCAACGACTGGAAGCCGAAGGGCGAGCCCGACAGCACCAGTCCGGGGAAGATCCCCACCGTAGCCAGCGGCACGGTCAGCAGGATGATTGCCACCCGGCGGAAGGAATTGAACTGCAGCAACAGGAAGAACAGCAGCAGCAACACGCCAATAGGCGCAGCCGTCAGCAGCGCAGTGTTGGCGTCGCCCGAGCCTTCGGCATCGCCGCCCAGGGCAATGCGGGTGCCTGCCGGCAACGGGTTCTCTTCGATGGCCCGGTATAGGCTGTCGAGGGCGCTGCTGAAGCTGTAACCGGCTTCGAGGTTGGCGGTGACCGTGTTCATACGCACACCGTCACGCAGGTACCACACCGCCGGCTCCCAGCTGGTTTCCACCGTGGCCACTGCCGACAGCGGCACAGCGTCGCCCCGGTCGTTGTAGATGTTGACCGACAGCAGTCGCGACAGCGACAGCGAGGTACCCTCCCGGGACCTCAGCACCAGGGGAATCGGGTCGTCTTCCTTGCGGTAGCGTTCGGCCACCACCCCAAAGCTCTGGCCATACAGGCTCTGGGCGACGTCGGCCCGGGTCAGGCCGTAACGGGCGGCGGTGGCGTCGTCCACGTTGATGGCGATGCTCGGCACGCCGATGTCCAGGTCGTGGCGAACGTCAACCGTGCCTTCGGTACCCCGCAGGATCGCAAATACCCGCTCGACCGCCTCGGCCCGGGTCTCGTCGCTGGCGTGATAGACCCGCACCGCGACCGGTGCTGCTCTGGGCGGCCCCTGACCGAGAATGCCGACGGTCACGTCCAGCTCGGGCATTTCCTCGCGCACATGGGCGCGGACCCAGCGGATCATCTCGGTGGTGTCGGCCAGGGTCGGGGTGCGGATCACCAGTCGGGCCCGGTTCGGGGCCTGGGGCGACCGCTGCAGGTTGTAGTAGAAGCTTGGGCCGGTAAAGCCGACGAACCGGTGCACTTCTAGGGCATCGGACTGGGTCCGGATCATCCGCTCCAGCGCTTCGGCGGCCTCGGCGGTGCGGGCCTGGTCGGTGCCCTCGGGCATGTACAATTCGACGATGACCCGCGGCCGGTCGGCGTTGGGGAAAAACTGCTGGGCCATGAACGGGGTCATCGCGACACTGATGGCCACCAGCGCTGTCCCGGCCACGATCAGCCGGCCCGGATAGCGGGATACCAGCCCGCCCAGGAACTGGGCCAGGCCAATCAAGCGGTCCTTGCCGGCCTGGCGGCGCGGTTTCAGGAACCGGGCCGCCAGCAGCGGCACCGCCGAGATCGCCAGCAGGTAGCTCACCGAGAGGGTAAGCATGATCATCACCGGCACACCCCGGGTGAAATCGGCGGTACCGCCCTTGGACAGCAGCAACGGCGCAAACGCCGCCAGGGTGGTGCCGGTGGACGCGCCCAAGGGCCCGGCCAGCTCACCCACGGCGGTGCGCAAGGCGTCCAGCCGACGGCTGCCGGCGTCCAGGTGATGCTGGATGTTCTCGACGATGACGATGGCGTTGTCGATCAGTATGCCCAGGGAGATCACCATGCCGATCACCGCGATCTGGTGCAGCACCCCGCCACCCAGGTCGTACAGGCCAATACTGATCAGCGCCACCATGGGCAGGATCGAGGCCACCAGCACGCCCATGCGGATGCCCATGCCGGTGAACACCACCGCCACGATGATCAGTACCGACAGCACCAGGCTCCAGGCCAGGTTATCGAGCCGTTCTTCCACCTTATCGGGCTGGAAGAACATCTCCTGGATGTCGTAGGGGGCGAACTTCTCGCGCACGCTGGCAACCCGCTCCCGGATGCGCTGGCCGAACCGGATGGCGTCGGTGGAGCCCTCTTCAATGATGATCGACAACAGGACCACTCGCTCGCCGTCGAACCAGGTTTCCGGCTGACGCGGCTCCACCGGCCCCCGCCAGACTTCGGCGGCCGCCGCCAGGGGCACCTGGGAGCCGTCGGGCAATTCAATCGGCGTGGCCCGGATGGCCTCGATGTCGGCGAATTCGCTGTTGGGCAGCACCGACAGGCGCCGGCCATCCACCACCACGAAGCCACCGGGAATGGTCTGGTTCCGCCGCGCCAGGGTGTCCATCACCCGGGCCGGCGAGATGCCCAGGCGGTACAGGGCGGCGTCATCCAGGGCCAGGGTGATCTGCTCGTCGGCGTCGCCCTCCAGCTCGATGCGGGACACCCCGGCAATATCCGACAGGTTCTGTTTCAGCCGCTCGGCCACATCGCTCAGCTCGGTCACCGAGGCGGCGCCGGACACCGCCAGTACCACCGCTGGAATGTCGATCAGCCGATCATCCAGGGACATCTGCCCGACGTCATCGGGAAAATCCTGTTTGGCCCGCTCCATGGCCAGGCGCACCCGGTCCCAGGCTGAGTCGGTGTCGTAGATGGTGTCGTTCAGTTTCACTCGGGCCAGGGCGACCCCCGTGCGGGCGGTGCCCTGGCTGAAATCCACCTCTTCGACCTGACGCAGCTCGTCGACCAGGGGCCGCAGGACCAGCCGCTCGACGGCATCGGCGCTGGCACCCGGGTAGTTCACGGTGACCATGCCGGCGCGGTAGGGAAAGGACGGATCCTCCTGGCGGGGCATGGTGCTGTAGGCGGCAATACCCAGCAGGCAGAGCATGGTCACCACCATGCCCAACAACCGCTGGCAGTTCAGAAGCCGGCGAGTCATCAGTGCACCTCCACCGCGTCACCGTCAGCCAGACGGGTCATGCCGGCGTAGACCACTTGGTCCCCCGGCTTGAGCTGGTCGGCGCTCACCACCGCCTGCTCTCCGACCACCCGTTGGACCGAGACCGGTACCCGCTGGGCCTGACCGTTGCGAACCCGGAACACTCCGGTGCCTTCGCTGGTGCGCATGACCGACAGCAGCGGCACCGTGGTCGCTGAGGTGTACTCCGGGGTGATGCCTACCTCTACCGGCTCACCGGGTTCCAGGACCTGATCCGACAGACTCACCAGGATTGGGTGCAGCTCACCCCGGACCGCGCCAGCCTGGGCTATTTCCACCACCAATCCGGTCTGCTCGGGCCGGGTGCGGTCCTGGACCGACCACACCGGCAGCTGCTGGGCCAGGACCACGTGGTCCAGCAGGTACGCCGGCACCCGCACTTCCACTTCCCGGCCTTCCGGCGACGACAGCCGCATGACCGGCTGACCGGCGGCGACAAACTCGTCCGGCTCGACCATCAGAGCCTCGACCCGACCCGCAAACGGGGCGCGCAGGCTGCTCTCGTTCAGCAATTGGGTTGCCTCGGCCAGGGCCGCCTCGGCGGTAGCCACACTGGCCCGCAACGAATCACGGCGGGCGGCCAGCTGCTCCAGGCCCTGTTCCGACACCACCCCGCGCTCGTGCAGCCGGCTCGAGCGTTCCCACTCCCGCTTGGCCTGCTCGTACTGGGTGTTCAGTTCGTCCAGTTTGGCCCGGGCCGAGTCCCGTGCCGGCGCCAGGGCCGGGCTGTAGACCCTGGCCAGCAGGTCGCCGGCCTCCACCCGCTGACCCAGTTCGACCGCGCGCTCCTTGAGCGTACCGCTGACTTGGAAGGTCAGGGTCGCCCGTTGGGTCGAACGGACAATGCCGGAAAAACGCAGGGGCATGGCCTGGTTGTCACCGCCACTCACTTCGGCCACGCGCACGGTCACGGCGGCGCCCGGCGCTTCGGCGGCAACGTCGCCGGCCTTGCAGCCGGTCAGCGATGAGATCAGACCTATCAGGGTTACAGCGGCTAAGGAGTGAGCAAGTGGCTTCATGATGGGTCCCTTCGTCCGTGTTTGCGTCAGTGACAGGTCTCCGCTCCATCGAAAACCCGAGAGATTCTTTCCGACATCATGTCACTCTTTGACATTTTGTCAATGATCGGTTTTTATTCTCTCAATGGGTATGATGCTCCTGCAGTTGAAACCAATCGGAAGACGCCATGAATGAGCCGCTGAAAACACGCCGGGAACGGGAAAAACAGGCCCGCTACGACGCCATCCTAGATGCTGCCGAGCTGGTATTCTCGGAGAAGGGGTATGAGCGCACGTCCATGGATGACATAGCCCGCACGGCCAGTCTCAGCCGGGCGCTGTTGTACGTATACTTCAAGGATAAAGCGGCGATTCAGCGGGGGATCATGCTGCGGGCCGGCCAGAGTCTGGCGGCGCATTTCGAGGAGGCCCGAAACAGCGCAGAAACCGGTCTGGGCCAGATTGTTGCCATGGGCGAAGCGTATTACCGCTTTTACCAGGACGAGCCGGACTACTTCTCAGCTCTGACGGCGGCACCCACCGCCCTGGCCGAGGCGGACGCCAGCCAGGTGGAGGACATGATGTGCTCCAAGTCGGACCTGATGAACCTGATGATTGGCGCCATCCGGCTGGGCCTGGAAGACGGCACCATCAACCGGGCCCGCATTGTCGACCCGGAACAGACTGCCAACTACCTGCGCGGCGCCCTGCACGGGGTGATTTCGCTGTGTCAGTCGGAACTGGCGACCGGGGCCGAGCCGGCGGCCGCCGACGCCCTGATTCGCCACGCCATGGAGATGCTGACCTCGTCGATCGCCTCCTAAAGCTGGAAATCGTAGATCGACCCCAGGCCCAGAATGCCGGTGAGCTCGTCCAGTGCCTTGCGTACCTCGTCCAGCAGCATCGGGTCGGCCAGATCCTCCTGGGACAGTCGGTCCCGATAATGGCCCTTGACCCAGGTGGTCAGACGTTCGTACAGATCGTCGGTCAGCAGCACGCCCCGATGCATGGCACTGAGCTCGTCATCGTTCAGCACCACCCGCAGGCGCAGGCATGCCGGACCGCCGCCGTTGCGCATGGACTGCTTGACGTCGAACACCTCCACCGAGGTAATCGGACCGCCGGACTTCACCAGCTCGTCCAGATACCGGCTGACCGAGGCAATCTCACGGCACTCCCCGGGCACCGCCAGCATCATGCCATCGGCCGTGTTCAGCAACTGGCTGTTGAACAGGTAGGACGCCACGGCATCCTCGATCGGCACCTCGGCGCTACTGACCCGCACGGTGTCCAGCTCGGCACCGGTCAGACGGGCCCGCAGGTCCGCCAGCACCTGAGCCTCGTCCAGAAACGCCATGTCGTGATAAAACAAGGTGTTGCCATTGCCGACGGCAATGACGTCGTTATGAAAGACTCCGGCGTCGATGGCGTCCGGGTTCTGCTGGGCGAACACCACGCCCTGGTCCTTGAGACCGTGCAGCCGGGCGATGGCTTGGGACGCCTCCAGGGTCTGGCGCGCCGGAAATTTCCTGGGCGCCGGCGCCTGTTCGTTGAACGCCACCTGGCCATAGACGAACAGCTCCACGCCCGGCTCGCCGTAGCGCCCGCACAACCGGGTGTGGTTGGCCGCGCCTTCATCCCCGAAATGGCTGACCGACGGCAGCGCCGGATGATGGGCAAAGTAGCTGTCGTCCGCAAAGATCGCCTTGAGCGCGCGACCGGTGACCCGATGCTCGATCGAACGGTGGAACTTGGCGCTCAGGTTGGCCGGGGTGAAGTGGACCCGGTGATCGCCGGTGTCGGCGCTCGGTGACACGGTGGCGGCATTGGCCGTCCACATGGTCGACGCCGAGGACACCGCCGCCAGGATGGACGGATTCTCTTTCGCCGCCCGCTCGAGGATCTGCCGGTCGGTGCCGGTGAACCCCAGGGCCCGGAGGGTCGGGATGTGCGGGCGTTCGTGCGGTGGCAAGATGCCCTGGACATAGCCACGGTCTGCCAGCCGTTTCATTTTGGCCAGCCCCTGCAGGGCAGCTTCCCGGGGATTGGACTCGGCGCTGACGTTTGTCTTCGAGGCGACGTTGCCCCAGGACAGGCCCGCGTAGTTGTGGGTGGGCCCGACCAGACCGTCGAAATTCGCTTCTACCGCGTGCTTCACCATGGCTGTCTGTTCCGTTGTCATAGGTCGAAATTGAGCCCTGGGGCCAGGCTGTCCGGCACCTCGCTGTGGCGTGCCTCCAGCGAGGCCATCGGCCAGGCGCAGTAGTCGGCGGCGTAATAGGCGCTGGCCCGGTGATTGCCGCTGGCGCCAACGCCACCGAAGGGCGCGGAACTGCTGGCACCGGTCAGCGGCCGGTTCCAGTTCACGATACCGGCACGCACTTCTTCGACCAGGCGGTCGTAGAGCTTGCGATCGTCGGTCAGGATGCCCGCCGACAGGCCATAGCGGGTGTCATTGGCCAGCTCCAGGGCATCGTCAAAGCTCTTGTAGCGGTGCACGGTCAGCAGCGGGCCGAAGAACTCGTCGTCGCTCAGGTCCACCCCGGTGGCATCGACGATACCCGGCGTCAGCAGACCGGTGCCCGGCTGGATCTGCGTCATTTCCAGCAGCGATGTGGCGCCCTTGGCCAGCATGCTGGCCTGGGCCGCCAGCAGTTTCTCGGCGGCCTCGGCAGAAATCACCGAGCCCATGAACGGCTGCGGGTCGGCATCGAACTCGCCCACCTGGATACGGCCGGCCACCTCGGCCAGGCGCGCCAGGAACTCATCGCCTTTCTTGCCTTTCGGCACCAGCAGCCGGCGCGCGCAGGTACAGCGCTGACCGGCCGACAGGAAGGCCGACTGCAGGGCGTGGTGCACGGCGCCGTCCATGTCGGCCACGTCCTGGACGATGAGCGGATTGTTGCCGCCCATCTCCAGCGCCAGGATCTTCTCGGGCTGGCCACCGAACTGCTCGTGCAGCAGGTGCCCCACCGTGGAAGAGCCGGTGAAGAACAGGCCGTCGATCATCGGGTGTCCGGCCAGGGATTTGCCGGTGGCCGAGGCGCCCTGCACCAGGTTGATCACGCCTTCGGGTATGCCGGCCTTCTCCCAGAGTTTAACGGTCAGCTCGGCCACGCCGGGGGTCAGCTCGCTGGGCTTGAACACCACGGTGTTGCCGGCCAGCAGGGCCGGGACGATGTGGCCGTTGGGCAGATGACCGGGGAAGTTGTAGGGACCAAACACCGCCACCACGCCGTGGGGCCGGTGCCGCAACACCGCCTGGCCGCCAGGCATCTCGGTTTCGGTGTGGCCGGTCCTGTCGTGGTAGGCCTTCACGGAAATGGCAATCTTGCCAATCATGGCGGCGACCTCGGTGCGGGATTCCCACAGCGGCTTGCCGGTTTCCAGCCCGATCTGATGGGCCAGGGCCTCCTTATTGGCTTCCAGCTGGTCCCGGAAGGCTTCGACCACGGCCTGGCGCTCGGCAAAGCTCTTGCGACGCCATTTCACAAACGCGTTCCGGGCCTCCCGGACCGCCGCGTCGACATCCTCCAGGTTGGCGCTGGCGCCGTCCCAGACGGTCTCGCCGGTCACCGGCTGGATCGACTCAAAGAGTTCGCCATGGCCCTGGAGCCATAGGCCGTCAATGAAAAGCTCTCCAGTCAGATTTGCCATATCAGTGTACCTCCCGGTACTGGAATGCGGTTGGTTTCGTATCTTTCAGCGGTGCCAGCCGAACCGGATCGCCGGATTCGATGTTGAGCGCCTCGGCTACTTCCGGGGGCATCTTCACGGTATCCGGGCCGATGCAGTTGGCCGGCAGGGTGGTCACCCGGAAGTCCCGGAACGAGCGATTGGAGACCATGACCCGCTCACTGGCAGGCACGTTCAGGTCGATCGGTTTCCGGGACACCATGGCGTGGCGGTTGACCGAATCCCGCACCGTGCGGATGTTGTGCACGAAGGCCTCGACCACCGGGCCACCGTCGAAGATGTCGACCATGCCATTAAAGTTGAAGCCCTCGGCCTGGAGCATGGTCAGCGCCGGCGCGGTGTTTTCATGCACGCGCCCAATCACGGCACGGGCCGAGTCCGGCAGCATGGGCAGGTAAATCGGGTACTTGGGCATCAGCTCGGCAATGAAAGCCTTGTTACCCAGGCCGGACAGCATGTCGGCCTGGCTGAACTCCATGTCGAAGAACTTGCTGCCCAGGGCATCCCAGAGCGGGCTGCGACCGTCGCGGTCGGAAACCCCGCGCATCTCGGCGAACACCTTTTCCGAGAAGTGCTTGCGGAATTCGTCCAGGTACATGAACCGGCACCGGGACAGCAGCAGTCCGCTGCCGCCGCCCTTGTAGTCGTCCGACAGCAACAGCGAGCAGATCTCGCTGGTGTCGGTCATGTCGTTGGACAAGTGCAGGGTGGGCGTCCGCACGTGCACGCCCAGCCCCTTGGAGGCATTGACGGTCACGCTCAGCCGGTAGTTGTAGAACACCTCATCCAGCCCCACCCGGGCCTGGATGCCGCTGATGCCCACGGTCTTGCCTTTGTCGGTGTCCTCCAGGGCAAACAGATACAGTCCGGCCTCCGGCGCACACCGCTGGTTGAAGGTTTCCCGGGCATGGGTGATCTTGCGCTGCAGCAGCTTGCGATCCGCCGGCAGGGTGGTCAGGCCTTTGCCGGCGTTTTGCGCCATGGCGTAGAGGTCGTCTAGGTCGTTTTCCTGCAAGGGGCGAATTACCAGCATGTCTGACCCTCCGGACCGGTAACAATTGTCGGGGTTTGGGGCATCACAGGGGCGCGATCCTTACGTCATCACCGGCGCTCTTGTTCAGCACCGTCCAGGTTTTTACCGACACCTTCACTTCGTCGTCGATGCTCTCTTCGGCCCGGGTCAGGGTGCAACGGAAGTCGGTGCCCTCTCCGGCGGCGATCAGGCACAGCTCGCCGGCCTCGTCGTGGCGTCCGTGCAGCACTTTCCGGTGACTGGTCACCAGGGTGCGTATCGCGTCGGTTCGCGCTTCCAGCACCGGACCGGCGTCGAAGATGTCCAGATAACAGCCGGCATGAAAGCCCTCCCGCTGCAGCAACTCGAGATTCGGCACGGTCAGCGCGTGGGGCTGGCCCAGCGCCGCCTGGGCCGGGTCGGTCAGCAGGGTGACGTAAATGGGGTTGGGAGGCATCAGCTCGGCGATGAAGGTTTTGCTGTGCAAGGACGAATACTGGTCGGCGGTCTCAAAGTCCATGTTGAAGAAATGCCGGGCCAGACTGTCCCAGAAGGGCACACTGCCGTCCTCCGACTGCACACCCTGGATCTCGACCACCAGATGCGAGGCGAACCGGTCACGATGGTCGGCGATGAACAGCATCCGCGCCCGGGAGAGCAGCTCAAAGGCGTCGGTGCCGCGCAGTTGCGGGCGAATGGAAAAGGAACACAACAGGGTCTGGTCGGTCAGCGAGTGCGAGGGATAGAGCACCTCCACCCGACGGGACACACCCAGCTCGTGGGAGGCATGAATCAGGGCATCGCGACGGTAATTATAGAAGGGCTGACCGTTGCCGGCCCGGGCATCGATGCCAGCGGTGCCATCCACCGAGCCGGTCTCCGTGTTCTCCAGCACGAACAGGAAGCGCGGGGCCTGGCTGGCCGGCACCTTGCCCGCGAACGACGCCAGCGAATGCTCAATCTTCTGGGCCAGGGCTTCCGTCTGTTTGGGCAGGGTGGAGGAAAGGCGGGCACTCTGGGTGCCCGCTATCTCTAGAATCTGTTCAAGGTCATCCGGTTGCGCCGGACGTACAAGCCACATACCGACTCCTTACGCCGTCAGCTTTTTCACCGCCGCCTCAAAACGCTCCAGTGCGTCCTCGATGTCGGACTCCGGAATAATCAGCGAAGGCGCCAGGCGCACCACGTTGGCGCCGGCCACCAGCACCATCACACCTTCGTCCAGACCGGCATTGAGGAAATCCTTGGCCTTGCCCTGCCACTGCTCGGTGAGCACGCAACCGAGCAGCAGGCCGGCGCCCCGAACCTCACTGAACACGCCGTAGCGCTCGCCGATGTCCATCATGCCCTTGCGCAGACGATCGGAGCGGGCCTTTACGCCCTTGAGGATCTCCGGCTGGCTGATGGTGTCGATCACCTTCTGGGCCACGGCGCAGGCCAGGGCATTACCACCGTAGGTGCTGCCGTGGGTGCCGACCCCGAGACTGGCTGCCACCTTGGCCGTGGTCAGCATGGCCGCGACCGGGAAGCCACCGCCCAGGCCCTTGGCCGTGGACAGGATATCCGGCACCACATCGTACATCTGGTAGGCGTACAGATGGCCGGTACGCCCTACCCCGGACTGCACCTCGTCGAATACCAACAGCGCATCGTTTTCGTCACACAGCTGGCGCAGTCCTTTCAGGAAGTCCGGATCGCCCGGCATTACGCCCCCCTCGCCCTGGATCGGCTCGACCACCACGGCGCAGGTCTTGTCCTTGGAGATCAGCTTCCTGACCGACTCCAGGTCGTTGAAATCGGCGTGATGAATGCCACCCGGCGCCGGCTCGAAGCCCTCCAGGTACTTGGGCTGTCCGCCGACGCTGACGGTAAACAGGGTGCGGCCGTGGAAGGCGTTCTTGAAGGCAATGATTTCGTTCTTCTCCGGCCCGTAGTGTTCCCAAGCGTAGCGACGGGCCAGCTTGAACGCCGCCTCATTGGCCTCGCCGCCGGAATTGGCGAAGAACACCCGCTCGGCGAAGGTCAGGTCACACAGGGTCTTGGCCAGACGCAACGCCGGCTCGTTGGTCATCACGTTGGACAGGTGCCAGAGTTTTTCAGCCTGGTCCTGCAGTGCCCCGAGCAGGCCGGGGTGGGAATGCCCCAGACAGGTCACCGCAATGCCACCCTGGAGGTCGACGAACTCACGGCCATCCTGATCCCAGATTCGGGACCCCTTGCCTTTCACCGGAATGATGGTTCCGGGCGCATAATTGGGGACCATGACTTCATCAAATAGCTCACGAGTGACGGGTTCTTTGTTCATAAATCTCTCTCGGGAAACACGGCTTGATGCACAACGATAGTAAACCTGCCTGACCGGGCAAGTAAGTAGGTGTGCGGACTCTGTTTCCATGATACGCCACTCAGGGCATTAGCACATCCGGTTCGCCCACGGCGGGCAGCTCGATGATTTCCCGGTGGTTGCGATCCCGGCCCAGCAGGGTTTTGATCAACAGCTTGTAGGAATCCAGGTCGAAGGTGACCGCCTGCCCGCGCAGGGAGAGATCCTGCAGTTCGTCTTCGTCGTGCACCGTGGCCACGTGCATCCAGTTGTAGACCACCAGGATGTCGGTCCGGCCAGCGAACCGGTCCCTCTCGATCACCCCCACCGGCCCCTTCCAGGGCCAGGTCTGCAAACGCAGGCTGTGGAAGGCGATCTGGGTGCGCAGGTTGTAGCGGACCACATCCTCCTCACCCTCGCAGGCGCCTTTGCACCGCCCCAGGGTGCGCTGGAAGCAGGGGCCGTCCTGATCGGGTTCCAGGCCCAGCAGACGATTGCACAGGTCATTCTTGGCCGCGATGCCGCTCAACGCCCGCTCGGCGTCCCGCTTGCTGCGAAACAGACCGAAGTAATCACCCAGCCGATGCGGCTCGATTTCCCGAACCAGCCGGGCCTGCAGAAAGCCCTCCGCTTTCTCGGTGAGCTCAATGCTGACCAGGTTCTTGGCCGCCCGGGAGCGCCGATTGAACAGCGGCTTGAGGGTCTTGATCTGTTTCAGCTCCAGCAGCAGCGCCCCCAGCTCGCCGGCGGTGTTGGTCCACTCCACCCGTCGCAGGCTCTCGGACATGCGCACGCCCCGGCTGGAGGCGTGGTCCCCGGAGAAGTGCGAGGCCACTCGCTGGGCAATGTTGGTGCTCTTGCCGACGTACAGCAGCACGTCGTTTTCCCCGTAGAAGCGGTAGACCCCGGGACCTGAGGGCAGCTCCTGCAGGGTATCCGGCGGCAGGTGCGAGGGAATGCTGGGCCGTTGCAGCAGCGCCTTGATGGCCCGCTCCAGGGCCTGATCGCCCTTGTCGGCACGGGCGTGCAGGAAAAACGACAGCATCGCCTCGACGTCGCCCATGGCCCGATGCCGTTGCACCCGGGCCAGGCCATGACGCTGAATCAGGGCATCCATGTTGTGGCGCCGAAACTCCGGGTACAGGCGCCGCGACAGCTTGACCGTGCACAGCACCCGGGCGGTGAAAGTGACACCGAGCCGGCGGAACTCCGATTTAATGAAGCCGTAGTCAAACCGGGCGTTGTGGGCCACGAACACCGTGTCCTGAAGCTTCGACGCCAGCTCATCGGCCACCTCGGCAAACAACGGAGCGTCCGCGACCATGCCATTGGTGATGCCGGTAAACTGTTCAATAAACTGGGAAATCCGGGCTTCCGGATTGAGCAGGGTCTGCCACTCATCCACCACCCGCCCGGCCCGCCAGAACCGGATGCCGATTTCGGTGATTCGATCCCGGGCCGAATTTCCGCCGGTGGTCTCGATATCAAGGAAGGCAAACGTCGTCGTTTGCAGATGTGTACTTTCGGAGGTCATAGGACGATTGTACGCCTTTTGTGCAACCGCAGATGTCTGTATAGCAACGAAATACCGCCCTAGACATTCGTCTAAATAATCGCCGTTTTTATTTGAATTGTCACAAATTGGTAACTACCTTGGATGTGGGTCCAACAACAATAAACGTGTGGAGACAACAACGATGCAAAGCAACAAATTGAGAACAGCTATTCGTGCAACGGCAGCAGCGGCAGTCCTTGGTGTCGCGGGCCAGGCCGGTGCCGTCAGCTTCACCGCTGGCGATTACGATATGGCTGTTTACGGCTACGCGCGTTTCAACGCTAGCTACGACATCGACAGCAACCAGGCGCTCAGCACGCGTTCGGGTTCCTACGCCGGCCTCGCCGGTAACGACGACGCCGCTGAAGGTCACTTCGGCGCAGATGCCTTCCAGAGCCGTATCGGCGTAAAAGCCACCAGCCCTGAAGGCGTAATGGTTAACGTGGAAGGCGACTTCCGCGGCGGCGGTGGCGGCAGCCTCCGTCTGCGTCACGCCTACGGTTCCTACATGGGCGTCCTGGCCGGTCAGACCTGGTCCAACTTCACCAGCTTCGTCGGCAACACCTCAACTCTGGATTTCGACTCCCTGCCAGGCGTTGCAGGCTTCCAGTCACGTACCCCACAGGTTCGTTACACCACTGGTCCCCTGTCCCTGTCTCTGGAAGATCCGCGCTCCAGCTTTGTAACCGACGCGGCGAATGCAGCTCAGAAGCAGGGCATGCCAGCGCTCACCGCTCGCCTTGAGGATTCTGCCGGCGGCGTTTCTTACTCCGCAGCGGTCCTGGCTCACCAGGTGGGCTACGACACTGGCACCGCGGACGAGACCTCCTTCGGCTTCGCCACCTTCGTGGCCGGTAAACTGGCACTGTCCGACATGATCACCGTGCAAGGTAGTCTGTCGTACACCGACGGCGCTAACAGCTACCTGTATCGCTCCGGTGACAACTTCGGTGCGGCCAGCGCCTACGTTGACGGCGCCGGCGATGTTGAAACCATCTCCGGCTACGGCGGCACCATCGGTACCGGCATCAGCCTGGGCGGCGGTCGCAGCGTCAACATCGGCTACGGCATGGTCGAAGTTGACTGGGACGACGCTGAAGCTGACGGCGTAGCGGTTGCCGACGAGAGCGAAACCAACTCCGCAATCATGGCCAACTACCAGTGGACACCGGTTAAGAACGTCATGATGGGTGTTGAATACGCGCGCCTGAGCCGTGAAAACGTTGACGGCACCGACGGCGATGCCAACCGCATCCTGTTCGCGGCGCAGTACAACTTCTAAGAACCTTTAGAGGTTTAGAAGTTAACTCAGGGAAAGCCCCGGCACTGGCCGGGGCTTTTTCTATTCCGGACCACCACTTTCCAAATCGGTGCACCCGGCACCGGTTTGTCGCACACTCCCTCCAGGACAACGCCAGCCTTACCCAACCCCTCCAATCAATTCAACCCCTTAGCAGCACCAGACTTGTTGGCACAGCTGATGCAGAGCCTCTATTGCACACGACCGACGGAGGCTCTTCGCCCTGCTCCGCCATGTAAATCAGGAAGCATGTAAACCAGAAAAAGAGGTGACACCATGAGAAAAGCCAAGGACCAGAACCTGCTGTTCGAACTGACCCACCCCTACGAAGCCGCCACCATGCAGGATCTGCACGACTACTTCGATTGGATGTTTTTCGCCAACTGACAATCGCCAGGCACAAAAAAAGCCGGGAGGGTGAGAGCCCTCCCGGCTTTTTTACGGGTATCGAGCGCTGCGCCGAATTACAGCAGCAGCGACCGAATGTCCCCCAGCAGCTGGCTCAGCATGGTGGTGAACCTCGCTGCGTCGGCACCGTTCACAGCCCGGTGGTCATAGGACAGTGACAGCGGCAGCATCAGCCGCGGCTGGAAGGCCTTGCCATCCCAGACCGGCTTCATGGCCGCCTTGGACACACCCAGGATCGCCACCTCAGGGGTGTTCACGATCGGCGTGAACGCGGTACCACCGATGCCACCCAGGCTGGTGATGGTAAAGCAGGCACCCTGCATTTCCGCCGGCTTGAGCTGCTTGTCCCGCGCCTTCTGGGCCAGTTCGGCGCTCTCGGCCGCGAGCTCCCACAAGCCCTTCTGGTCGACGTTGCGGATCACCGGCACCATCAGACCGTGCGGGGTATCCACCGCGATTCCGATGTGGATGTACTTCTTGCGGACGACCTCTTTCTTCTCCATGTCCAGGGACACGTTGAACTGGGGCAGCTCCGCCAGCGCCGTGGCACAGGCTTTCAACAGGAACGGCAGCGGCGTCATCTTCACGCCCTTCTTCTCGCCGGCCGCCTTCTGGGCCTTGCGGAAGTCTTCCATGTCGGTAATGTCCGCATCTTCGAACTGGGTGACGTGAGGCACGTTCAGCCAGCTGCGCTGCATGTTGGTAGCGGTGGCCGCCATCATGCGGGACATGGATTCACGCTCGATGTCACCAAACTGGCTGAAGTCCGGCAGTTTGACGCCCGGAATACCGGAACCGGTACCCACGGAGCCACCCTGCTGTGCCTGCTGCAGCTGGCTCTTCACGTACGCCTGGACGTCGTCTTTGACGATCCGGTTCTTGGGACCGGAGCCCTTGATGCGGGTCAGATCCGCACCCAGCTCCCGGGCCAGCTTCCGCACTGCGGGACCCGCATGCACCTTGGTGCCCGGCGCGGGCGGCTCGTAGGTGGCACCCTGAGGCTCAGGAGCGGACTCCTTCTGCTTGGGCTTGTCCTGCTTCGGCTCCGGCTTGCTGTCAGCCTTCTCCGGTTCGGCCTCGGCAGCGCCATCGTCGGCCTCACCGCCGTCGCCCTCGACGGTCATCTCGAGCAGGTCATCCCCCTCGGACAGCTTGTCGCCCTCGGAGACCAGAATCTTGCCCACCTTGCCCGCGTACGGAGCCGGGATTTCCATGGTGGCCTTGTCGGATTCCACCGTGACCAGGGCGTCGTCGGCCTCGATGCTGTCGCCCTCGGCGACGTTGATCTCGATCACCGGCACGTTATCAAAGCCATCCAGGGCCGGGACCTTGACGGTTTCCTTGCGGGCACCGCCGGATTTCTTCGGCACCGGCTTGCTCTCTTCGGCCTTTTCCTCGGTCTTGGCTTCCGGCTCCGCCTCAGACTTGTCCTCAGCCGGCTCGTCCGCATCGCCACCACCGGCACCGTCGGTGTCCATGGTGCCGACAACGTCGCCTTCCTTGACCTTGTCACCCACCTTGACGGTGATGTTGGTGATCTTGCCGGCCGCCGGGGCCGGCAGCTCGACCGACGCCTTGTCGGACTCCACCGTCAGGATCGGATCCTCTTCTTCGACCGAATCCCCCTTGCTGACGATGATTTCGATAACCTCGACCTCATCCGCACCGCCGAGATCGGGAACCTTGATTTCCTGTTCACTCATGTCGATCTCCTTAGGCCAGCACCGGGTTCGTTTTGTTGCGATCGATTCCGTACTTCCGCATGGCTTCGAGAACCACATCCTTCTTCACTTCACCGTCCTGGGCCAGCGCTGCCAGCGCCGCCACGGCCACGTGATAACGATCCACCTCGAAGTGACTGCGCAGCTTCTCACGGGTGTCGCTGCGACCGTAACCGTCGGTACCCAGGGTCACGAAGGTCTTCGGGATGAAGGCGCGCACCTGCTCGGAGAACAGCTTCATGTAGTCGGTGGACGACACCACCGGCCCCTGCTGCTTCTCCAGGCACTCGGTGATGTAGGCCTTCTTGGGCGAGTCATCCGGGTGCAGGCGGTTCCAGCGCTCGACGTGCAGGCCGTCACGGGCCAGCTCGTTGAAGCTGGTCACACTCCAGACGTCACTGGCCACCTCGAAGTCTTCCTTCAGCATTTCGGCGGCGGCACGGACCTCGTTCAGGATGGCGCCAGCGCCCATCAGCTGGACCCGAGGCGTCTTCTTGCGGCCCTTGGTCTCGACGGAATCCAGCAGGTACATGCCCTTGATGATGCCGTCTTCGACCTTCTTGCCTTTCGGCATGGCCGGCTGCTCGTAGTTTTCGTTCTCGATGGTCAGGTAGTAGTAGACGTTCTGGTTGTCCTCGAACATCTCCTTGATACCGTGCTGAACGATCACCGCCATTTCGTAACCGTAGGCCGGGTCGTAGGACTTACAGCTCGGGATGGTCTGTGCCAGCAAGTGGCTGTGACCGTCCTGGTGCTGCAGACCCTCACCGTTCAGGGTAGTGCGACCGGCGGTACCACCGACCAGGAAGCCCCGTGCCTGGATGTCACCAGCGGCCCAGGCCAGATCGCCCACGCGTTGGAAGCCAAACATGGAGTAGAAGATGTAGAAGGGCACCAGCGGGAAGTTGTTGGTGCTGTACGAGGTTGCCGCCGCGATCCAGGCCGCCATGGAGCCATCTTCGTTGATGCCTTCCTCAAGGATCTGACCTTTCTTGTCTTCCTTGTAGTACATGATCTGTTCACGGTCTTCCGGCACGTACTTCTGGCCTTCGGACGTGTAGATGCCCAACTGGCGGAACATGCCTTCCATGCCGAAGGTCCGGGCTTCGTCCGGCACAATCGGTACCACCCGTTTGCCAATGCGCTTGTCCTTGGTCAGCGCGGTCAGCAGGCGCACGAACGCCATGGTGGTGGAAATCTCGCGACCATTGGAGCCTTCCAGCAGTGCCTTGAAGGTATCCAGCGGCGGCGTTTCCAGCCGCTGGCAGTCTTTCCGACGCTTCGGATAGAAGCCGCCCAGTTCCTGGCGACGCTTCTTCATGTACACCATCTCCGGGCTGTCTGGCGCCGGACGGTAATAGGGAACCTCTTTCAGCTCGTCGTCCTTCAGCGGCACACCGAACCGGTCCCGGAACGCCTTTAGCTGCTCCAGGTCCAGCTTCTTCAGGGAGTGGGCCGTGTTCTGGGCTTCGCCCGCGGTGCCGAAACCATAGCCCTTGATGGTGTGGGCCAGGATCACGGTCGGACGGTTGCCGTGGTCGTGCACCGCCTTGTGGTAGGCCGCGTAGATCTTGTACGGGTCGTGGCCACCGCGGTTGAGCTTGCCGATGTCTTCGTCGGACAGGTTCTCCACCAGCTTGGACAGCTCCGGATACTTGCCGAAGAAGTTCTTGCGGGTGTAGGCCGGACCGTTGCTCTTGAAGTTCTGCAGATCGCCATCTACAGCCTCGTCCATGACGCGCTGCATCAGGCCGTCCTTGTCCTTTTCGAACAGCGGATCCCACATACGACCCCAAACCACTTTGAGCACGTTCCAGCCAGCGCCACGGAAGATACCTTCCAGTTCCTGGATGATCTTGCCGTTGCCCCGCACCGGCCCGTCCAGGCGCTGCAGGTTACAGTTCACCACGAAGATCAGGTTGCTCAGGTTCTCACGGCCGGCCATAGAGATGGAGCCCAGGGTTTCCGGCTCGTCACACTCACCGTCACCGACGAAGCACCAGACCTTGCGGTCGCCCATGTCGATCAGCTCACGGCTGTGCAGGTACTTCATGACGTGGGCCTGGTAGATGGCCTGAATCGGCCCCAAACCCATGGATACGGTCGGGAACTGCCAGTAATCCGGCATCAGCCAGGGGTGCGGGTAGGACGACAGGCCATTGCCGTCGACTTCTTCCCGGTACTTGTCCAGGTGCGATTCGTCGAATCGGCCTTCCAGGTAGGAACGGGCGTAGATGCCCGGCGAGGAGTGACCCTGGAAGTACACCAGGTCGGATTCGCGCTTCTCGTCGCCACCGTGGAAGAAGTAGTTGAAGCCCACGTCGTACAGCGTGGCCGCCGAAGAGAAGGAGGAAACGTGACCGCCCAAATCGCCAGGACGCTGATTCGCCCGAAGCACCATCGCCATGGCGTTCCAGCGAATCAGTGAGCGAATGCGACGCTCCATGAACAGGTCACCCGGCATGCGTGCTTCTTGCGTGGCCGGAATGGTGTTACGGAACGGCGTGGTAATGGAGTAAGGCAGCTCGGTGCCTTCCCGGCTAGCCCGCTCGGACAGCCGCTCCAGAATATACTTGGCTCGGTCAACGCCCTCCTGCTCGATCAGAGATTCGAGCGCGTCCAGCCATTCACTGGTTTCAATGGGATCATCGTCCTGGTACATCAAACCCTCCCCTAGGCATCAAAAAAATGCGGTGTCGGCCACGATCAGCGGCCTGACAAATGCAGTGTCGGTGTGCTGCGATGGATTGCAGATATTGTTATGGGTGTATCAGTGTGCCAGTGGCGCTGCTGGACAGCGCCCAGAACCTCACTCAAGCATAGAACAGCTTCGCCACTTTTCCTGCCTGATCACCCTGTTAGATAGCGGCTTTTGGCCCTGAACCATCGATTTTACCGAATTGGCGTTGCCGCCGCGCGAAAAATGTAGTTCTTTTACTACAATATCGTTCGCAAGCTCAATCAAAAGCCCAGTAATAATCCCGTTTAACAGAATTACCTGCGATTAATTACGGAAGAATGACCGTTTTTGGACCAACAGACAACCTTCCTCAGACCAAGGTCGTAGTATTCTTACCGTTTGAAAATTAGTTCATACGCTAAAAATTTATGAACTAAGACTTTTACGTCTTTTATCGGCATTTGGTCGAATTTAGCCGCATTTATCCGACAAGCTGCCGGCTAAGCCTCTCGTATCCTTCGAATTTTTCATTAGACCTGAAAATAACTTCGAACTTATGTATACTCGCCTGCCCGTTTTTTAACCAACGGAGCGGCGGTGATCCCACGCTCCCGTTTTCGCTTTTGGCACCCAACACAGAGGGCGATCTATGAACTCCATCGTCACCTTTCCTAACCGGATTCCCACCACGGAATTCGAGGAACGGCGCTTCAAGGTCTACACAGACCGCCAGCTCGACAAGATCGAGGTCATCCAGAACCTTCCGGAAGAAACCCTGTTTGAAATGAAAGTGGTGGCCAGCGTGCTGCCATTCCGGGTCAACGAGTACGTGATCAACGAATTGATCAACTGGGACAAGGTGCCCAACGACCCGATCTACCAGCTAGTCTTTCCCCAGAAGGGCATGCTGAAGGACGAGCATTACGAGCGCATGGCACAGCTGCACCGCGATGGCGCCGACAAGAAAGAGATTCAGGCGGTCGCCAAGGAGATCCGGGACGAACTGAACCCGCACCCGGCCGGGCAGATGGAAATGAACATGCCCGAACTGGACGGCGAGGTGCTCGACGGTGTCCAGCACAAGTACCGCGAAACCGTGCTGTTCTTCCCGGCCCAGGGCCAGACCTGCCACTCTTACTGCACCTTCTGCTTCCGCTGGGCGCAGTTCGTGGGCGACAAAGACCTGAAGATGGCCAGCACCGAAGCGGAAAAGCTGCACGGCTACCTGCAAGAGCACACCGAGGTAACGGACCTGCTGGTCACCGGCGGCGATCCCATGGTGATGAAGACCAAGAACCTGGTGCAGTACCTGGAACCGCTGCTTGAGCCGGAGTTTGACCACATCCAGACCATCCGGATCGGCACCAAGGCCCTGACCTTCTGGCCGTACCGGTTCGTGACCGACAAGGATGCGGACGAGCTGATCGATCTGTTCGCGCGCCTGGTCGACGCCGGCAAACACGTGGCCATCATGGCGCACTATAACCACTGGCAGGAGATCACCACCGAGATTGCCGAGGAAGCCATTCGTCGCATCCGCGCAACCGGTGCCGAAATCCGTGCCCAGGGCCCGCTGATCAAGCACGTCAACGACGACGCCGAAGCCTGGGCCAAGCTGTGGAAGAAGGAAGTACAGCTGGGCATCATCCCCTACTACATGTTTGTGGAGCGGGACACCGGTGCCAAGAACTACTTCGAGATCCCGCTGGCCGAGGCCTACGAGATCTACCGCGAAGCCATCAAGAAGGTCAGCGGCCTGGCCCGCACCGCGCGCGGCCCCTCCATGAGCGCCGGCCCGGGTAAGGTGGAAATCCAGGGCATCACCGAGATCAACGGTGAGAAAGTGTTCGTCCTGCGCTTCCTGCAGGGCCGCAACCCGGACTGGGTTCAGCGTCCGTTCTTTGCCAAGTACAGCGACACGGCCACCTGGCTGCACGAGCTGGAACCGGCACTGGGAGAGGACAAATTCTTCTTCGAAGACGAGTATGAGCAGATGAAGAAGGGCAACGGCTGAATCTGCTCCTGTTCCGGGCGCTGCTAACCCGGCGCCCGGGCATATTCCCGGGGCGACCGCCCGGTCCAGCGCCGGAACGCCCGACTGAAATTGGTGACATCGGAATATCCCAGCAGGTCCGACACCTGGCCAATACTCTTCTGCCCCAATGCAAGCAGCCGCCGGGCATGCTGCTGACGTATGGACTCCACGAGTTCGCGGAACACTGCGCCTTCGGCGCGCAATCGACGTTGCAGGGTACGGGGTGTGACATGCAGCTTTGCAGCCACTTCCTCGATTGAAGCAAACCCCATCTCTTCGTCGAACACTAGATCCCGCACCTGCTGTGCCAGCGAGCGCCCACCACCAAGACGCCCTAATTCCTCCTTGCACTGCTCTCGGGCCACCCGCGCAGCCACCGGATCAGACATAACCAGCCGGGAGTCCAGAATCGATCGGTCAAAGATGAAGCCGTTGAAGCCGCCATTAAAAGTCAGCGGGCCGGCCATCAGGTGATCAAAGCGGCTCATGTATGAGGGCTTGGCAAAGCGGACAACCCCCCTGCCGCGGAGCTTGGAGCCGGTAAGTGCCTCAGCCATTGCGGCGAAGCCGGTGAGCAAGAACATGGCGCCCACTTCCCCCAACTGGTACCGCCCATCACGTTCGACAAGGGCCAGGCGCACCTCATCGCCCTGAGAATCCAGGCACAGCTCCAGGTCTGAGGAGGGCATCTTGAAATAGGCAATGGCGATATCCAGCGCCTCGCCCAGGGTCCTTGCCACCATCGCTGCCTGACCGATAACACCGTGACAGGATACCTTCATCTGCAGCCCCATCAGAAAGCCAATGCCCGGCTCGCCGGTCAGAGAGATGGCTTGCTCAATCAACCGGGCAAAGCAGTCTCTCGGCAGGCGGAACCCGCTGCGCAGGAGATCCTCGAGAACCAGCCCTTCGTGCCCCAACAGCTCGGCCATCGGAACGTTCCACCGCTCTGTCACATCGAGCAGTAGCAGGACATAGGTGCCGGGAACCGTGGGTTGGCTCGAAACAATAGAAACGGCCACCTGGTTGGTTGTCGTCAAATGATCGTTCTTTGTCATCGATTCATAGCCGGTACTGACCTGGAGAGAATCACACTAGCAGCTGATACAACCGGGTGTATGCGCCCGGTTGACATGTCCAACCGTTAAAAAGGTCAAAACCATGTCTGTTGATCCGAACAACTTGAGCGACGCGGAGAAAACCGAGCATATCCGCAAGACCATTCTGGAGGAGGGGCGGACCCTTCGCCGCCGGCATCCCTGGCTGGAAAAGCACCAAAATCTGATTGGCGCCACCATCATGGCCATCTCGCTGCTTGGGATGATTGCCAGCGGCACACTCTACGTCATGGAGGTCATTCCCTGGTGGGTCTGTGTTCCGGTGACCGCGTTCTTCGCATCGCTGATCCACGAGCTGGAGCACGATCTGATCCACCTGATGTACTTCAAAAACCGGCCCTGGGCCAACGATCTGATGCTGGCGCTGGGGTGGTTGGCCCGGGCCAGTACCATCAGCCCGTTCGTACGACGCAAGCTGCACCTGCACCATCACAAGTTCAGCGGCACCGAGAGTGATCTCGAGGAACGCGGCATCACCAACGGTGAGCGATGGGGCCTTCGTCGTCTGCTGATGACCGGAGACAACATGTTGGCCGTGCTGCTGCGACCCTTCACTATGCAGCATGCAGTGCGCGAGTACATCCGCAGCCAGAAGCCGGCTTCGAAGGGCGATGTGAGGAAGATGAGATGGCAACAACTGCTCGCCTATGCACCGCTTGGCAACCTCTACTACCTTCTGTTCCACTGCTGGGTACTGACGCATCTGGTGCTGTTCACGGCCCAGCTCGCCGGTGTCCCGATTTACCTGTCGGGAGAACTGGCAACAGCACTGGCGGCGCTCGATACCTTTGCCGTGGTATACATGCTGCCGTCTTTCCTGCGCACTTTCTGCCTGCACTTCATCAGCTCCAACATGCACTACTACGGTGATGTCGAGCCGAGGAACATCATGCAGCAATGCCAAGTTCTCAATCCCTGGTGGCTACTGCCGATGCAGCTGTTCTGTTTCAACTTTGGCAGCACACACGCCATCCATCATTTCGCTGTGCGGGAACCCTTTTACATCCGGCAGTGGACCGCGCCGACTGCCCACAGGGTGATGAAAGAGATGGGAGTCCGGTTCAACGATTACGGATCTTTTCTACGGGGAAACAGGTTTCATCGGAACACGCCCGCGGAACGTCACCAAGCCGTTTGATACCTTTAGATTCGACCTAGGATTGAGCGAGTGCATGAAGGCACGATGCGAAAGTAGCCATTGAATTCGGGGGCCGTCGAAGCGGCCCAGCTTGCGCGCTGCGTCACTGACGACTTGAACGGCGGGCTTTCCAGGACGGAATCACCCAGACCATCAACGCGCCAAACGCGACCCCAAGGACACCAATCAGAACGACACGCAGATCGGCGTTGTCCAACAGACCCGCCTGGTACGTCTGCACCGCCTTGAGACCGGCGATCAGCAGCCAGGGCGTAAACAGCACGAGGGCACTCCAGCCCATGAAACGCTGGATCCTCCGACGGTCTTCTTTCACATTGGCCATAAAACACCTCCGCAAAGAATTCCTGCAGAGATACTGCGACCGCCACCGATTGGATCAGACCAATCCGCGCTAACGACTCGACTTGGGCACCAACCCGTCCGGCTTATCCTTGAGCCACTCCACGAAGGTTCTCAACTCCTCCAGCTCCAGCAGTTTGTCCCGGGTATTGAAGTGCAGCCCCAGCTCCAACTCGGACCTGGCCTGGTGGATGGCGTTGTGGCAGGGCCGACACACCCAGAGCGTTCGGGTGATCATGTCGTCCCGCTCGAACAGCTTCTGGAACCGCTTCTTGCGGTGCAGGCGCTTGGGAATCAGGTGGTGGCGGGTCAGCTTGGCGACCCCGCGCAGGCAGAGTTCGCAGCGTTCCGGTTGCGGAGGCAAATGCAGCATGACCAGATAACTCGTGGTTCCGTATCCTCGGTGGTAATCATCAGGGCAGCACAAAGTACCGGTCCAGCAGGTGGGGGTCGTCAAAGTGCCGCCGACCGGTAAAGGATACGGCGTGCCGGCCCCATTGGCGCATTGCGCCCGGAGAGTCCACTCCCGTGGGCCAGAGCAGGAACCGCTCCAGTCGCTCGGTACCGGCAATCAGCCCATCGGATCGATACAACCGGCGGCCGGCCGCAGACCGCCCGCGCAGCCGGTCAAGCGGCTCCAGGCGGTAGGTCCGCGGCTTCCCCAGGCCGGAAATACCGGCGCCCATCGCCCCAGCCTGCACCTCGACCAGATGGTGATCACCCGCCGACAGCGACAGCTCGAGCGGCCCGTCCCCATCCGCCGACACCTCACCCAATACCCAGACCTGTTCCACCACCCGATTCAGTCCCGCCGCCGGGCGCAAGCCGCCGGCCACCAATACCCACTGGTGGTAGCAGCCACAGGGATGGATGCTGTCGTACACCAGCGCCCGGCCACGATCGTCCAGGGTAACCCGCCACACCACCCCATCCAGGGCGCCGGCATAGATGTCTGGCCAGGACTGCGCCGGCCGGGCGGCAAACCAGATCTGATACACCAACTGGGGCTGGATCACCCCACCGACGTAGGCGAACCCCAGGTGCTTGTAGACCACCGGCTCAAGCCCAAATCGCAGACGCCCGTCCAGCCCCCGCCCCGGCGTCCCCGGCTGGTCATGGCGATCGCGGGTATCGATCCGCCATACCGGCGCGTGCCCGTGAAACAACCGCTCCAGGGCCGCTGGCTCAAACACTGGAATACCGAGGCGGTCCCGCTGCCAGGCGGTCGGCGCTTGCCGCTCAGTTTCGGGCGGCCCATAGGACCGCCATCGACCCAGCGCCCGGTAGTGACCGAACTGATCGGCGAGCCCCTGCATGGTAACGGTGGCACGCCAATGGACGATCGGCCGCACCAGAGGGTAGAGACCGGCAATCTGGGCACCGGAGCGGTAGTCATCCGGCACCCGGACCGTCGCTGCCAGCCGCCGCCAGCTCGCCTCGTCTTCGGGCAGTTCCGCGATGGCCTGGGCCGAACAGGCGTGCAGCCCCGCCAGCCACCCGGAGGCATTGGCCGGGCCGCCCTCGCGCTCAAACCACCAGGCTTGCCGGGCTTTGCCATGGGCCCGACTCAGCCAGTCCCGACGCTGTGCCAGAGACAGATCCGCCAGCTCGAAACTGGCCAACAAGCGATCCACCCGCAGGTAGGGAAAACCGGGCGGCGACCAGGCCTGGGCATCCTTGCGGCCCTGGCTTGCGACCTGCAGGTGCCAGCGCTCGAATTGCTGCTCGCAGGCGTCGCTCACCAGGGCGGGTGCGAGCGGCGCCGGACGCGACGCGCAGCCAACCACTGCCGTCAGCGACAGCAAGCCCCAAAGCCACCATCCAATCAGCCGCGTCACCCGCTCTCCCCTTAACCATCCAGCCTTCTCAATGGGAGCCCGCGGCAAGCCATAGGTTCCCGGCCGCTCCGGTTGCCAGGGCCACGATCCCCATTACCCCCCATATGGGGGGAGCAGATTACAAATCGTTCATGCTAGCGTCAGACCGCGTAACACCTATCTTTTCGAAAAGGAGTATTGATGTGAAAAGGAACCACTACCTGGTCCTGGCGGGCGCTTTATCAACCTCTGTTCTGCTGGCGGGGTGCGGCTCATCCAGCAGCAGCGGCTCTGGCTCAACTGAAGGCACCCAAGTCTCGGGTACGGCCACGGCCCCGGCCGGCACCGTCGCCTTTTACGAACCCCGAACCCCGTTCGAGGTAGCCCTGAACTTCCTCGTCCCGTCGGTCGCCGCTGCGATCACCGGGTTGGACCCTATCGAAGGCGCCGATGTAGAGCTCATTCGGGTCGATGACGACGGCAATCAGATCGGCGAGGTGCTCGCACGCACCAGCACCTCCATCACCGGGGACTATCGGTTGACCCTGCCCGAAGGCGTCAACCTGGCGGGCAACCTGGTGGTCCGCATCACCGGCCAGAACAGCACCACGCTGCGAGCGCAGGTGGTGGAACAGGACGTGGACATTTCACCGGTCTCCGAATTCGTGCTCAGGAAATTCATCTCCCAGGGCGCCAAGCTGGATCAACTGGTAGTGACTGACGTGGTCAAACTGGAGGGCCGGGTGGAAGCGTTCGACATCACCCTGTCCGACGCCAACAACCTGGAGCAGGCGTTCGCCGCCCTGGACCAGCAGGTCGGCGATTTCGTCGAGAATCAGGTCGCTGTCGTGGCCGGGGGCGAAGGCGACAGCACCGGCATCGCCGGCAATTATCGCAGTGCCGCTTTCGAGTTTGGCCTGCACGACAACGATGACGGCAGCAATGGCACCTACGCCACCGATCTCTGGATGGCCCAATTCTCCTTCGCCGCTGGCAGCGACGGCGCGGTGACGGTCAACCACACCGAGGAAGACTATGCCTATGGCAGCCTGAACGGCACCGCCCTGAACCAGAGCGGCGTGTACTACGAGGTGGGCGAGGATAGCTTCGACGAAAGCTTCGCGGCCACCTACACCGGGAATGGCATCCTGTCGATTACCGGAGAGTTTGAAGAGGAGATTGATGGCGACTATGGCTGGCGCTTCCCGGCCTTCACCTACAACCTGCAGCAGGTCCCGGACACCGGCCTGTTCTTCCTGCTCGCCAACGAGGCGGCCGTGCGCTATAGCACGGTGGACACCAATGGCGACGGTGAAAAGGACGCGGTCGACCCACAGGCCAAGCAGGGCGATGAAGTCTTCCGCTCACTCGAGGTGTTCAGCCGGACGCCGACCGCGTTTACCGATTCGGACCTGACCGGCACCTTTGGCCGGGTGTTTATCGAAACCTGGATTGAAAGCGGTGTGCTGGAGGTGGAAACCGAGATCAACACCCTGACCTTCCCCGGCGATGGCACCGTTGACTCCGGCGCCGCCACAGGTCACCGGATCGGCCTGGTAGCCGGCTCCACTGAGCCAACCTACACCGCCACCACCAGCCCCGCCGAAAACGATCTCACGATCGTCATCACCGCCGATGGCGACATTACCTCGGTTAGCCCTGCTGGCGCGCAAGAGCCCACGACTACGGACGGCTTCGTCAACGACGACGCCAATTTCCTGGTTTTCGCCGAGTCTGAGGGAACGAGTGGGCAGAACGCCCAGATGAACAAGACCCTGGCGGTGAAGCTGCCGGCTCAGACACCCACGGTGGCCGGCAAAACCTACCGTCTGCTGTTCAACTCCCTGACCCTGGGCAACGGTGAGGAGATGATCATGAACTCGAGCAAGTTCAATACCTTGCTGACCATGGCGTCGAATACCACCGGCTCCATTGATGGCACCTTCTTTGAGGTCATCAAGGCCGGGTTGGGCGGCGACATCGAGGTCAGCACCGAAGAGGTGGCCGATATTGAGGTAGCCGTCAGCCTGGGTGGGTCCGAGCCGACCGACCTGGTGGTCAGTGATGAAGAGGGAACCACGACCCTGGAGGGCTTCTTCAACGAAGACGCGAGCCTGGGCATCTTCAACGTACGCTGGCAGCCGACTGGGCCAGGCAACCCGAATGAACTGGGCCTGGCCATCCTGGTGCAAACCGGCGGTTAAATGCAATCCGGCGCGGGGATCATCCCCGCGCCCTTCTCTGAACCGCCCGCCCCACCTGCCTGCCTGCCTGCCTGCCTGCCTGCAGCGAATCAGACCATCGACGCAAGCTACCTGCCAGCCTGAGCGTCCGCTGGCTGAGCGTTAATGCATCAGGGTATACAGCTTGCGCCGGTAGGTACGTACGTCCGGGTTGTTGTTACCCAGTTTGTCGAACAGCTCGATCAGCGTGGTCTTGGCGGCCTCGTCCTTGTACTTGCTGTCCACCTGCATCAACCGGATCAACAGATCCATGGCCGCGGCGTTGTTTTCACGCAGCACGTGATGCAGGGCTAGCTGATGCAGGGCATTGGGGTCTTTCGGATCCTGCTCCAGCGCCATCTCCAGGTCCTTGATCGGCGGCAGTTCCGCAGACTGCTTGAGAAACTTCACCCGGGCCGCCAGTTGCTTGGCCTGGTGCTGCATTTTCTCCTCCGGTGGCAGGCTGGCCAGCACCTGCTCCGCGGTTTCCAGATCACCCGACTCGGCTTTCAGCTGGGCCAGGTCGATCAGCACCTTCAGGTTTTCCGGGTCCTTCTGGTTCAGCTCAGTCAGGATCGCCGTGGCGCCCTCCACGTCCCCGGCTTCCCAGAGCCGGTGGGCCTTGTCGTAGGGGTCTTCCTGCGGCGCCTCCACGTGCTTGTCCAGCACCTTGCGAATCTCGCCTTCAGGCAGGGCCCCATTGAAACCGTCCACGGCCTGGCCGTTCTTGACCAGGATGATGGTGGGCAGGCTGCGCACGCCCAGACTGGAAGTCAGCTCCTGCTGCTGGTCGGCGTTGACCTTGGCCAGGCGAAAGCCGCCCTGGTACTCGTTGGCGAGCTTTTCCAGCACGGGCATCAGCTGCTTGCAGGGGGCACACCAGTCGGCCCAGACATCCACCAGGATCGGTGTGGTGGCCGAGGCTTCCATCACATCCTGCTGGAAGTTTTCCATGGTGGCTTCAAAAATGTAGGGGGAATCGCTCATGGGTGACACCTGAAATTCGAATGAAACGGGAACTGCCATCATTCATGGGGCCGGATGCCCAAAAATCAAGCAGCTGCGACGATAAGACCAATTCCTTGAAATCACCGTAACTGCCGTTACATAGGCTAGATAGACGTCGCCACGGTCCCGGACGCACCGACACCCGCCGGGCGCCCCGACCATCGTTCCCAAGGATAATTGACCGCATGAATGACGAAAACCGCACCGAGTCGCTTGAGGAATTCGAGGAAGACCTGACCGAATACATCGGTAAGGACGAGCACAGCAAGAGCCTGGCCCTGCCCCAGCAGATGATGCCAACCCGCATGTACGTGCTGCCGGTGTCGAACCGGCCGTTCTTTCCCGCCCAGGTCCAGCCAGTCATGGTCAACCAGGATCCCTGGCAGGAGACCCTGAAACGGGTGGGCGAGACCGACCACCGGGTGCTGGGCATCTGTTTCGTCGAGGAACACGAGGCCGAACAGGGCATCCCCGCCAGCGACCAGCTGGAAATTACCGGCTGCGCGGTGCGGGTGCATCAGGCCCAGCAGGAAGGCGGCAAGGTCCAGTTCATCGCCCAGGGCCTGCAGCGGTTCCGGATTGTGCAGTGGCTGCGGCGCAAGCCACCGTACCTGGTGGAAGTGGAGTACCCGCGGGAACCGGAGGAAGACGCCGACGAACTCAAGGCCTACACCCTGGCCATCATCAGCGCCATCAAGGAACTGCTGCGCACCAACCCGCTCTACGGCGAGGAGGTCAAGCAGTACCTGTCGCGCTTTGGGCCGGACGACAGTTCGCCCCTGGCCGACTTCGGCGCGTCCATGACCAGCGCTCCCGGTGCGGAGCTGCAGGACGTACTGAACACCGTGCCCCTGCTCCGACGCATGGAAAAAGTGCTGCTGCTGATGCGCAAGGAGCAGGAAGTCGCGCGCCTGCAATCGGAAATCAGCGAAGAGGTCAACGCCAAGGTCCAGAAGCACCAGCGGGAGTTTTTCCTGAAGGAACAGCTCAAGGTTATCCAGCGCGAACTGGGCATGGCCAAGGACGACAAGACCGCGGATGTCGAGCGTTTCGAGGAGCGCATGGCCAAACTGGAGCCGCCCGAGGCGGTGCAGGAACGGTTCTGGGACGAGGTCCAGAAGCTGCAGGTGCTGGAACAGGGCTCGCCGGAGTATGGCGTCACCCGCAACTATCTGGACTGGCTGACCCAAGTGCCCTGGGGCATCCACTCCGAGGATCATTTTGACCTGGCCGAAGCCCGTCGCATCCTGGACCGGGATCACGACGGCCTGGACGACGTCAAGGACCGCATCGTCGAGTTCCTGGCGGAAGGCACTTTCAAGGGCGAAGTCAGCGGCTCCATCCTGCTGCTGGTAGGCCCACCCGGGGTCGGCAAGACCTCCATCGGCCACTCGGTGGCCGATGCCCTGGGCCGCAAGTTCTACCGGTTCAGCGTCGGCGGCATGCGCGACGAGGCCGAGATCAAGGGCCACCGGCGCACCTACATCGGGGCCATGCCGGGCAAGTTCGTGCAGGCGTTGAAGGACTCCAAGGTCGCCAACCCGGTGATCATGCTCGACGAAATCGACAAGATTGGTGCCTCGTTCCAGGGCGATCCGGCCTCGGCCCTGCTCGAAACCCTGGACCCGGAACAGAACCGGGAATTCTTGGACCACTACCTGGACGTGCGCATGGACCTGTCCAAGGTCCTGTTCATCTGCACCGCCAACCAGCTGGACACCATTCCCCGGCCGCTGCTGGACCGCATGGATGTGATCCGGCTGTCCGGTTACATCGCCGAGGAAAAGCTGGCCATTGCCAAACACTATCTGCTGCCGCGCCTGCTGAAACGGGCCGGCCTGCTGAAAAAGCAACTCAACATCAGCGATGCCGCCATCAAGCAGGTGATCGAGGGCTACGCCCGGGAAGCCGGCGTCCGCGGCCTGGAAAAGCTGCTGCACAAGATCATCCGCAAGGGCATTGTGAAGCTGCTGGAAAAGCCCGACAGCGCGGTCAAAGTCGGTGTCTCCGATCTCGCCGAGTACCTGGGGCAGCCGGCGTTTCGCAAGGAGAAGTCCCTGAAGGGCATTGGCGTCGTCACCGGGCTGGCCTGGACCGCCATGGGTGGCGCCACGCTCAGCATCGAAGCCTCGCGCATCCACTCAAGCCAGCGCGGCTTCCGGCTGACCGGGCAACTGGGCGAGGTGATGAAGGAATCGGCGGAAATCGCCTACAGCTACGTGTCCTCCAACCTGAAACGGTTCAAGGGCGACCCGACCTTCTTCGACAAGTCGTTCGTGCACCTGCACGTGCCCGAAGGCGCCACCCCCAAGGATGGCCCGAGTGCCGGTGTCACCATGGCCACCGCGCTGCTGTCCATCGCCCGCAAGGAGGCACCGCAGCCGAACATCGCCATGACCGGCGAGCTCACACTGACCGGACAGGTGCTGCCGGTGGGCGGCATTCGCGAGAAGGTGATCGCCGCGCGCCGGCAGAAGATCGCCAACCTGATCCTGCCCGAGGCCAATCGTGGCGATTACGAGGAGCTGCCGGCCTACCTGAAGGACGGGCTGACGGTGAATTTCGCCAAGCACTACAACGACGTTTTTCAGGTCTGCTTCGGCCAGAAACCCCGCAAGGGCTCCAGCGTCCACTGAGCGAAACGCAACAGCCCCTCCGAGGAGGGGCTGTTGGTAAGCCGGCTGGGATCAGCCTTTGGGGTCGGACTTCCAGCCGTCCTCGCGCAGTACCGGTCCGACATGGAGCACCGGCGAGGCGTCGATGTCGTCGGCGTCCATCATGTTCGCGACCCGCTGCAGGGACGCCAGGATCATGGTCTGCTCCCACTCATCCAGGCTCTGGAATTTCTTGATGAAATCCTCCTGCAGGGGGTTCGGTGCCCGGGCCAGGATCTCGGCGCCTTGCTCGGTCAGGTGCGCGTGCACCTTGCGCTTGTCCTGGGTGCTGCGCACCCGGTACACCAGGCTCCGATGTTCCAGACGGTCCAGGATGGTGGTGACCGTGGCCTGACTCAGGCTGACCTTGTCGGCGATGGTACCGATGGTGACCTCACCCAGATCGCGGATGGTGCGCATGATCAGCAGCTGCGGCCCGGTCAGGCCGGCGTGCTTGCTCAACCGCTTGGAATGGAGGTCCGTGGCGCGGATGACCCGCCGCAAGGCCACCAAAACCTGCTCGTAATTGTTCACAGCACTGCTCCGGTTCGCACCCTGCCCACTTTGGGTCTCCGGCTCGGAGGCGTTGGGTGATTTTCGACCCTCGCGCTTGCTACCTGCCATCGGCTTCAGCCCACTCCTTTTCATCTTTTTCTGACACTCGTGGGTGGTGACCACCCACAATTTATTTATACCACTAATAATTAGAGTTCGCTGCAAATCAAATTGCAAGTGGCCACTTTTACCTAGTGCCTGCACCCCACGCCCGATAACCCTCACTCCATGGAGTGATTTTGCCGCTGCGGGCATTTTTTCCAGCGACCACTATGCTAAGGTCTGCAACTTTCCGACACCCCGAAAAACGGAAGCCGTTCAATGCTCAGCCGATACCTGTCCCGGTTCCTGACCGCCCGGTCACCTCGCCGCCACCCTGCCCGCGCCCTGACCTCGTCCCTGGCCGCCTTCGCCCTGGTGGCACTGACGTTCACCGGCCAGGCGACTGCCCAGGGCACGGAGCAGAGCCCCGCCGGCAAGCCGGACGTCACCGCCGACGACGTGGCGGCGGCGCTGGCGGATCTCGAAGAACCCATGTACACGCCCTTTATCGAGCTGTACCTGCTGGAGGAGAGCAAGGCGCTGCGCAAGGAGATGCAGAACACCCGGGCCGAGCTGATCGAGAAGGTGGTGGACAAGGAGCTGTCGGTTGCCGACAAGACCATGTCCTACGCCACCGACACCGTCACCTACTTCTTCTACTTGATTGCTGGCGCCACCTCGATCCTGGTCGTAATCGGCTGGAACTCCATTCGCGACATGCGTAACCAGCTCACCAGCCTGGCCGAGAAACGGGTCAACGAGCTGGTGGTGGAATACGAGAAACGCCTGGAAGCCATCGAAGACCAGCTAAAGCAGAAATCCGACATCATCCACCAGAACCAGGCGGAGATTGAGCGCACCAACGAAGTGCATTCCCTGTGGCTGAAGGCCAGCCAGGAAACCTCCCAGCAGAACAAGATCGCGGCCTACGATCAGATTCTCGACCTGCGCCCGGACGATGTCGAGGCACTCAGCTACAAGGCCGATGCGGTCCTGGAAATGCAGGAGCCGCTCTGGGCCATCAGCCTGTGTCAGCGCGCCCTCAAACTGGCCCCGGACAACGGTCACGCCCACTACCAGCTGGCCTGCGCCTACGCGGAGATCGGGCGCTGGGAGGATGCGGTCGCCACATTGCAAAAAGCGATAGACATTTCAGAGGCATACAGAGACGATGCCTCGGTAGACGTCAGTTTCGAACACCTGCGCGAGCATGAAAGCTTTCGCGCGCTGGTTTTCACCGACCAGAACGACAGCACGGACGCGTGACACCCCTCAGAGCGGCACAGGGTTTGCTTCACAGCTTCTGATGACCGGGACCCCGGAGGCGGCCAGCGCCAGGCTGGCCCAACGGGGCATTTCCGCAGAACTGTGTTCGAGCCCAAACGCCACCCTGGCTCGCTTGACAAGCAGCATGGTGTGGTGTTTGTTTAACTCTCTGAGAACACAAGAATAACCCTGAACCAAACAGGACAGAACCAATGAGAACCTCCGTGAAAAAACTAGCAACCGCTGTCAGCACCTCCATCGCCCTGATGGGCGCCGGCCACGCCGCCGCCGAAATCCAGATTGGTATCGCCGGCCCGATGACTGGCCCTGTCGCCCAGTACGGTGACATGCAGTTCTCCGGTGCCCGCATGGCCATCGAGCAGATCAACGCCAATGGCGGTGTCATGGGTGAACAACTGGTCGGCGTCGAGTACGACGACGTCTGTGACCCCAAGCAGGCCGTCACCGTTGCCAACAACCTGGTGAACGACGGCGTGCGTTTCGTGGTCGGCCACCTGTGCTCGAGCTCCTCCCAGCCGGCGTCCGACATTTACGAGGACGAAGGCATCCTGATGGTGACCCCAGCCTCCACCAGCCCGGAAATCACCGAGCGTGGCTATGAACTGGTGTTCCGCACCATCGGCCTGGACAGCATGCAGGGGCCGGTTGCCGCTAACTACATCGCCAGCCTGAACCCACAGCGTGTGGCCATCGTGCACGACAAGCAGCAGTACGGTGAAGGCATCGCCACCGCCGTGCGTGACACCCTGAAGAACCAGGGCGTGGAAATCGCCATGTTCGAGGGCATCACCGCCGGCGACAAGGACTTCTCGTCCCTGGTCACCAAGCTCAAGCAGGCCAACGTCGACTACGTGTATTACGGCGGCTACCACCCGGAGCTGGGTCTGATCCTGCGTCAGGCGCGCCAGGCTGATCTGGACGCCACCTTCATGGGTCCGGAAGGCGTGGGCAACAAGGACATCAACACCATCGCCGGCGAAGCCGCCGAAGGCCTGCTGGTGACCCTGCCGCCGAGCTTCGACCAGAAAGCCGAAAACCAGGCGCTGGTGAAGGCGTTCGAAGGCAAGGGCGAGGATCCGTCCGGTCCGTTCGTGCTGACCTCCTACGCGGCGGTCCAGCTGATCGCCGACGGTATCGAGAAGGCCGAGTCCACCGACCCGTTCGACGTGGCCGCGGCCCTGCGCAGTGGCGCCTACGAGACGCCGATCGGTACCGTTGAATACGACAAGGCCGGCGACATGAAGTCCTTCGAGTTCGTGGTCTACGAGTGGCATTCAGATGGCAGTAAAACTCCGGTAAACTAAGCCGCCATCGTTAACAAACGGTAATTTTGAGAGCACCTTCTCACCGCGATCCGGGAGAAGGTGTTTTTCTAGGCTCCTGTTGATCCTCCCGCTCCCCTGCTCCGGATAATCCCGTGGCGCGCGTGCGGAAGCGAAGGGAGCGGGCTTTCGGAGTTTTCCAACAATGCAAGACCTCCTGTATTTCTTTCAGCAGCTCATCAACGGGCTGACGATCGGGAGCACCTACGCCCTGATCGCCATCGGCTACACGATGGTTTACGGCATCATCGGCATGATCAACTTTGCCCATGGTGAAATCTACATGATCGGTGCCTACACGGCGCTGATTGCCATTACCGGTCTCGCGACCCTGGGCATCGCCTGGCTGCCACTGATCCTGATTGTCGCCCTGGTGTGCGCCATGATCGTGTCCAGCTCCATGGGCTGGGCCGTGGAACGGGTCGCCTACCGACCGGTGCGGGGCCGGCACCGCCTGATCCCGCTGATCTCTGCCATCGGCATGTCGATCTTCCTGCAGAACTACGTGCACCTGGCCCAGGGTTCCCGCAACATCGGTTTCCCGGCCCTGATCGAAGGCGGCTTCACCTTCGGTTCCGACGGTGCCTTCCAGATGTCCCTGTCCTACATGCAGATCACCATCTTCATCACCACCCTGATCTGCATGACCGTCCTGTCGCTGTTCATCTCCCGCTCCCGCACCGGACGCGCCTGCCGCGCGGTGTCACAGGACCTGGGAATGGCCAACCTGCTGGGCATCGACACCAACCGGATCATTTCCGCCACCTTCGTCATCGGCGCCGCACTGGCGGCGGTCGCCGGCCTGTTGCTGGGCATGTACTACGGCTCGGTGGATCCGCTGTTCGGTTTCATTGCCGGCCTCAAGGCCTTTACCGCAGCGGTTCTGGGTGGCATCGGCAGTATTCCGGGCGCCATGCTGGGCGGGCTGATCCTGGGGGTTTCGGAGAGCATGACCTCCGGCTACCTCAGCGGTGAATACAAGGACGTGGTTTCCTTTGGCCTGCTGATCCTCATTCTGCTGTTCAAACCCACCGGCCTGCTCGGCAAACCGGAGGTTGAGAAGATCTGATGGCTGCTCACAACCTGAAACACGCACTCTTCTGTGCCGTCATTACGCTCGTTATCGCGTACCCCATCCTGGGCTTCAACCTGGAGGCCCAGGGCATCAACGTCACCATCACCGGTGCCGACACCTTCACGCTGCTGAGCGTGGCCGTGGCGGCGGTGGTGGTGTTCCTGTTCCAGCTGTTCCGGGACAGCATCATGGGCAAGGTGGGCGACCTCACCAGCCTGACCGCCGGCAAGCACAAGGAACCCCTGGCCGAGAACAAGCGCGCCAAGATTGAGTCCTGGGTGCTGACCGGCATCGTGGTACTGGCGCTGTTCTGGCCCTTCTTCGTATCCCGGGGCGCAGTCGACCTGGCCACCCTGGTGCTGATCTACATCATGCTGGCCCTGGGCCTGAACGTGGTGGTCGGCCTGGCCGGTCTGCTCGACCTGGGCTACGTGGCCTTCTATGCCGTAGGTGCCTACACCTTCGCCCTGCTGTCCCAGTACCTGGGCGTATCCTTCTGGCTCGCGCTGCCGATCGGCGCCCTGCTGGCGGCCCTGTTCGGCCTGGTGCTCGGCTTTCCGGTACTCCGGCTCCGGGGCGACTACCTGGCCATCGTGACCCTGGGTTTTGGTGAGATCATCCGCATCCTGCTGAACAACTGGACCACCCTGACCGGGGGCCCGAACGGCATCGGCGGCATCCCCGACCCGACCCTGTTCGGCATGGAGTTTGGTCGCCGGGTCAAGGAGGAAGGCAACACCTCGTTCCACGAGACCTTCGGCATCGCTTACAGCGGCGAGCACAAGGTCATCTTCCTGTACCTGATTGCCCTGGTGCTGGCGGTGTTCACCGCCCTGGTCATCCGCCGCTTCATGCGCATGCCGGTGGGCCGGGCCTGGGAAGCCCTGCGGGAAGACGAGATTGCCGCCCGCTCCCTGGGGCTGAGCCGTACCGCGGTCAAGCTTTCGGCGTTCACCATCGGTGCCTTCTTCGCCGGTTTCGCCGGTACCGTGTTTGCCTCCAAGCAGGGCTTCATCAGTCCGGAATCCTTCGTGTTCCTGGAATCGGCCATCATCCTGGCCATCGTGGTGCTCGGCGGCATGGGCTCGCAGATTGGCGTGGTGCTGGCGGCGATTGCCGTGACCATCCTGCCGGAGCTGGCCCGGGAATTCTCCGAATACCGCATGCTGATCTTCGGCGCCGCCATGGTGCTGATGATGGTCTGGCGTCCGCAGGGCCTGATGCCCATGCGCCGTATTCACATCGAACTGAAAAAGCAGGAGTGACGGACGATGCTTGACGTACAGAATCTGTCCATGCGCTTTGGCGGCCTGCTGGCGGTAGACCAGGTGTCTCTGGACGTAAAGGAGCGGGAAATCGTCTCCATCATCGGCCCCAACGGGGCCGGCAAGACCACCGTATTCAACTGCATGAGCGGCTTCTACAAGCCCACCGGTGGCAAGATCCTGTTCGAAGGACAGGAGGTCCAGGGTAAGCCGGACTACAAGATCTCGCGCCTGGGCATGGTGCGCACCTTCCAGCACGTGCGTCTGTTCAACCAGATGACCGTGGTGGAAAACCTGCTGGTTGCCCAGCACCGGCATCTGAACACCAACCTGGTGGCGGGTCTGCTGAAGACCCCCAACTACCGGGAGCGGGAGCAGAAATCCCTGGATCGCGCGGCCTACTGGCTGGAACGGGTTGGCCTGATGGACCTGGCCAACCGGGAAGCGGGTAACCTGGCCTACGGCCAGCAGCGCCGCCTGGAGATTGCCCGGTGCATGGTGACCGAGCCCAAGCTGCTGATGCTGGACGAGCCGGCAGCCGGCCTGAACCCGGCGGAAACCAAGAACCTCAACCAGCTGATTGTCAGCCTGAAAGAGGACTACTGCGTTTCCGTGGTGCTGATTGAGCACGACATGAGCCTGGTGATGGACATTTCCGACCGCATCAACGTCATCAACCAGGGTCGCCCCCTGGCCAGTGGCACGCCGGAGGAAATCCGCCAGAACGACGACGTGATCAAAGCCTACCTGGGCGAGGCCTGAGGAAGAACCATGCTTGTACTAGACAATGTCCACACCCACTACGGCAAGATCGAGGCCCTGCACGGGGTCTCGGTTGAGGTCAAAAAGGGCGAGATCGTGTCGTTGATCGGCGCCAACGGCGCCGGCAAAACCACCCTGCTGATGACCGTCTGCGGCAATCCCCAGGCCAGCTCCGGCCGGGTCATCCTGGAAGGCCGGGACATCACCCGGGAGCCCACCGCGCAGATCATGCGCTCGGGCATTGCCATCGTGCCCGAAGGTCGCCGGATCTTTTCCGGCCTGACCGTGGAGGAGAACCTGCACATGGGTGGGTTCTTCAACACCAAGACCGAGATCCGCAAGAGCCAGGACCATGTGTACGAACTCTTTCCGCGACTGAAAGAGCGCGAGCACCAGCGCGCCGGCACCATGTCCGGCGGCGAGCAGCAGATGCTGGCGATCGGCCGGGCGCTGATGAGCCGACCGAACATGATCATCCTGGACGAGCCTTCCCTGGGCCTGGCGCCCCTGGTGATCAAACAGATCTTCGAGATCATCGGTCAGCTGCGGGACGAGGGCATTACCGTGTTCCTGGTGGAGCAGAATGCCCACCAGGCGCTGAACCTGGCCGACCGCGGCTATGTGCTGGAAACCGGCAAGATCCGGCTCCAGGACACCGGCAAGAACCTGCTGGCCAACCCGGACGTGCAGAACGCCTACCTGGGCGGCTGATGCCACGGTTTTGGCAACCACACCGCCGGCACCCCACTCGGGTGCCGGCTTTTTTTTGCTTTTGGGGCCAGGTCCACAAGATGGCCGATTAGTTTTCCGCCCATTCCCTCCGCCGGCCAACTTTTCGCTTGCGATTCACGGATTTGCACTATACTCACTGGAACGGTCATCCTGTCTCCACACGAATCAGTCAGGGCCGTTCCCGCTAAGCGGCCAGCCCATCCGGGTCGGTACCGCGTTACGCGACGACAGCTAAACCATACAAAGGAGTGGACAATGAAAAAACTGATCGCAGGTGTAATGCTTCTCGGCGCATCTTCCATGGCGTTTGCCCAGCCCGGCTGTGGCGTTGGCGCCATGATCTGGAAAGGACAATCCGGCATTGCGCCTCACGTCCTGGCCGCCACCACCAACGGTACCTTCGGTAACCAGACCTTCGGCATGACCACCGGTACCCTGGGCTGCCAGACCAACGAAGCCGTTCAATCCATGGCCCTGTACATGGACAGCAACATCGACAAGGTTGCCCGTGACATGTCCCGCGGCACTGGCGAGAACCTGGACACCCTGGCCGTTCTGCTGGGTGTAGACGCAGCCGACCGCGACACCTTCCGCCAGGTTCTGCAGGACAACTTCGCCAGCATTTTCCCGAGCTCCGACACCACCTCCGGTGAGGCCGTAGACGCCATCGTCGCGGTGCTCGAGAAGAACGAATCCCTGAGCAAGTACGTCGCCGCGTAACGGCCGCAACGTACAGGGAGGCTCACGCGCCAGGGACGGCGCACCATCCTCGCCGATTCACCCGCAACCCCGGATGTAGCAACGACCCATGGGCCCTTCGTTTTTCCCTGGGCCGGCCGTGTTCTGGCTGGCCCTGTCACTGCCTGTTTATGCCGCCGACGCCCACACCACCGATTCACTGCATCTGGAGCCAGCCTGGCTGACCCTCGGCCACTATCAGCCGGACACCTTTGGCGACGGCCACACCAGCCAGGCCGATGACCCCGACTTTTTCCTGAGCGACCAGGGCAAGCATTCCCCCAAGGCCGAGCTGGACGCCACCCTGGCCGCTATCCAGCGCCCCGGCAGCGGCGACCACCACGCCCAGTGCCGGTTCCCGGCGCGAACCACCTGGCTCGACCAGCAACTGGATCTCGACCTCCCGACGGTCCCCTGCCCCGCCTACCGGGACTGGACCGAGACCCTGAACACCGAAACCGTGACCCTGGTGTTCGCCGCGTCTTACCTCAACAGCCCGTCGTCGATGTTTGGCCACACCTTCCTGCGCCTGGATCCGCCCCAGGAGGATGAGGAGACCAACCTGCTGCTGGCCAACACCATTTCCTACGCCGCCGATGCCGCCGCCCACGACAGCGAAATCCTGTTTGCCTACAAGGGCATCTTCGGGGGGTACCCGGGCATCACCACCGTGCAGCCCTATTACGAGAAAATCCGGCTGTACTCGGACATTGAGCACCGGGACCTGTGGGAGTACCGACTCAATCTGAGCCAACCGGAAGTGGACCTGCTCCTGGCTCACGCCTGGGAAATCCGCGACCACAACTTTGATTACTACTTCTTCGACGAGAACTGCGCCTACCGGCTGCTGGCCCTGATCGACGTCGCCCGTCCGGGCACCGACCTGCTGGCGGAAGTGAGCACTCACGCCATCCCCTCCGACACCGTGCGCTGGGTGGTCGACAAGAATCTGGTCAGCGAGGTGTATTACCGCCCGTCCGCGGCCACCTCGGTGGCCTACAGCCTCGACTCCCTGACCGAAGAGCAGCAGACCCTGGCCGCGGCCATGGCCAACGGCTACGTCGCCCCCAGCGACCCCGAACTGCAACAACTGTCCGCCCGGCAGCGGGCCAGTGTACTGGACGCCACCTACGACTATGTCCGTTACCAGAGCGAAGCCGATGGCTGGCCTCGAGAGCTGGCCGCACCCTTGTCCCACGACCTGCTGGTCGCCCGCAGCGGCATTGAAGCGGCGCCCGCTCCGGAAACACCGCCGCAACCGGCGATCCGCGACGATCAGGGCCACGACACCTTTCGCGCCAGCGTCAGCGCCGGCCAGCTGGCGCACCGGGAATTCACCCAACTGACCCTGCGCCCGGCGTACCACGACGTGCTGGACCCGCCGGCCGGCTACCGACCCGGCGCCCAATTGCAGTTCCTGCGCCTAGACGCCCGCTACTACACCGACAACGACGAACTGCAACTCGAACAACTGATCGGCGTGGAAATACGCTCCCTGAGCCCCCGTGACCAATTCTTCTCGCCGTTGTCGTGGCAGGTGGGATTTGGTGGACGCCGGACCGACACCGGCGACCGACGGGTGCTGACGCCCTACCTGGAAGGTGGTGCCGGCGGCAGCTGGCTGCTGGGCCAGCAACTGCAGGCCTTCGCCATCGCCACCGCCGACCTGGAAATCGACGACGACCTGCATCGCGGCTACGACGCCGCCCCGGGCGCCGACCTGGGTCTGTTGCACCAGGGCACTCGGTTCAGTCTGCTTGCGGGCGCCAAGACCAAGGCCTGGATTGTCAGCAACCAACACCGCCAGGACCAGGTCTATATTAAAGGCAACTGGCACCTCGGCCGGGACTTCAGCCTGTTCGCCGAATTCACCCGGGAAGACCACTACGACAGGTACCAAAGCACATGGCAAGCCGGAATCCACGCCTACTTCTGACCACCCTCGGCAATCGCGCCACCGGGTTACTGGCCCTGCTGGCCACCACCATGCTGAGCGGCTGCTCGTCCGTGTTCTTCTTTCCGGACAAGGTGACCTACATCACCCCGGACCGACTGAACCTCGACTACGAAGACGTCTACCTGGACACCGCCGACGGCGAGACCCTGCACGGCTGGTGGCTGCCCGCCCAACATCCCGACGGCAAGGCCCGCGGCACCGTGTATTTCCTGCACGGCAACGCCCAGAACATCAGCAGCCACATCCTGAACGTGGCCTGGCTGCCGGCGGAGGGCTACAACGTGTTCACCCTCGATTACCGCGGCTACGGCAAATCCACCGGCGCCCCGGACATCGAAGGCGCCCTGCACGACGCCGAGATCGGACTGCGCTGGCTCTCGGAACACCCTCAGGTGAGAGACGACCGAGTGTTCATCCTGGGGCAAAGCCTGGGTGGGGCCCTGGGCATTCCCCTGGCCAGCGAATGGGTAAAACGCAGCGAGGAACCGCCATTAGCGGGGGTCGTTGTCGATGGCACCTTCACCGGTTTCCGGGGAATTGCCCGCGAAAAACTCGGCAGTGTATGGCTGACCTGGCTATTGCAGGCACCACTGAGCTGGACCATCACCGACGAGTACGAAGCCATCGACCGCATCGACACCATCAGCCCGGTGCCGGTCATGGTGATTCACAGTGTTCGGGACGGAATCATCCCCTTTCACCATGGGAAAAAGCTGTATAAGGCCGCTGAGGAGCCTAAGCGATTCCTCCAGACCGATACACCGCACGCCTCAACATTCGTGATTCCTGCCTACAAACAGAAATTTCTGGATTTCCTCTTTGACGCCACTGAACAGCTGTGAGCGGCTGTTGAGGGCTAGTTTTCAAAACTGTTGAGGGCCAAGGACGGCCCGAAACAAGCGCACATGGATGTGCTCGTAGCGTGTTTTGAAAACTAGCCCTCAACAGTCGCCTCCACCGAAACCAGAGAGACAGAAAAAGAAAAACCCGCCAATCCAACGGAAAGGCGGGTTTCTCAGAACCGACTAGCGGTCAGCTATCAGGCAGAAAAGTCAGTCGGCTGCTCGCCTTCCTGAACTTCCTTCATGGACAGCTTAACGCGACCACGGTTGTCCACATCCAGCACCTTGACCAGAACTTCCTGACCTTCGCTCAGCTCGTCAGTCACGTTCTCGATGCGACGCTCGGAGATCTGGGAGATGTGCACCAGACCATCCTTGCCCGGCAGGATGTTAACGAAAGCACCAAAGTCCACGATGCGCTCAACGCGGCCCTTGTAGATCGCGCCCACTTCGATTTCCGCGGTGATTTCCTTCACCCGGTTAACCGCCGCCTGGGCGGCTTCCTGGTTGTCGGCGTAGATCTTCACGTTGCCGTCGTCGTCCAGATCGATGGAGGCACCGGTCTCGTCGCAGATGGAACGGATGGTGGCGCCACCCTTACCAATCACGTCACGGATCTTGTCCGGGTTGATCTTGATGGTGGTGATGCTCGGTGCACGCGCGGACAGCTCCGAACGGGACTCGGCAATCACTTTGTTCATCTCGCCCAGGATATGCAGACGTGCTTCCTGAGCCTGCTCCAGAGCCAGCTCCATGATCTCGTCGGTGATACCGTTGATCTTGATGTCCATCTGCAGAGCAGTCACACCGTCTTTGGTACCGGCAACCTTGAAGTCCATGTCGCCCAGGTGGTCCTCGTCACCCAGGATGTCGGTCAGAACGGCAAACTTGTCGCCTTCCTTGACCAGACCCATGGCGATACCGGCAACCGGCGCCTTCAGCGGCACACCCGCGTCCATCAGGGCCAGGCTCGAACCACAGACTGAGGCCATGGAGCTGGAACCGTTGGATTCGGTGATCTCGGACACCGCACGGATGGTGTACGGGAACTCGTCGATGGTCGGCATAACCGCGGCGATACCGCGCTTGGCCAGACGACCGTGACCGATCTCACGACGACCGGGGCTGCCCATACGGCCCGCTTCGCCCACGGAGTAGGGAGGGAAGTTGTAGTGGAACAGGAACGGGTCCTTACGCTCGCCTTCCAGGGCGTCGATGATCTGCATATCACGAGCAGTACCCAGGGTGGTCGTTACGATGGCCTGAGTTTCACCACGGGTGAACAGAGCGGAACCGTGAGTGCTCGGCAAAACGCCCACTTCGATTTCGATCGGACGCACGGTCTTGTTGTCACGGCCATCAATACGCGGCTTGCCGTCGATAACCTGCTGACGAACAACCGACTTCTCGATCTTGCCGAAGTACTTCTTGACCTCGTCACCGGAAGGCTGGCCTTCCTCTTCGCCCGCAAACTTCTCAACCGCGGCGGTCTTGATCTCACCCAGACGCGCGTAGCGGTCCATCTTGTCACGGATGCTGTAGGCTTCTTCGATGGCACCGGCGAACTCGGCCTTGATGGCGTTCAGCAGCTCGGTGTTCTCGGCTTCCGGGGTCCAGTCCCAGCGCGGCTTGCCAATCTCAGCAGCGAATTCCTTGATGGCGTTAACCGCAACCTGCATTTCCTGGTGCGCGAACAGCACACCACCCAGCATCTGGTCTTCGGTCAGGCCCTTGGCCTCGGACTCTACCATCAGCACCGCGTCTTCGGTGCCAGCGACCACCATGTCCAGCAGCGAGGTTTCCAGCTCTTCGAAGGTCGGGTTCAGGAAGTAACCGCGCTCGTTGGTGAAGGCCACGCGGGATGCACCGATGGGGCCGTCGAACGGAATACCGGAAATCGACAGAGCCGCAGAAGCCGCCAGCATCGCGGCGATGTCCGGATCCTGGGTCTTGTTGGCGGACATGACAGTCAGCACGACCTGGACTTCGTTCATGTAACCGTTCGGGAACAGCGGACGAATCGGACGGTCGATCAGGCGGGAAGTCAGGGTTTCCTTCTCGGACGGACGACCTTCACGCTTGAAGAAGCCACCCGGGATCTTGCCCACGGCGTAGGTCTTCTCGGTGTAGTTTACGGTCAGCGGGAAAAAGCCCTGACCCGGCTTCGGCTCCTTGGCACCCACCACGGTACCCAGCACGGATACGTCGTCGATGGTGACCAGAACGGCGCCGGTGGCCTGACGGGCAATGCGACCGGTTTCCAGAGTGACGGTCTTGCCGCCCAGCTCAAAGGTTTTCTTTACAGGTTTCAGATCCACAAAAAACTCCTGATAACTCAGTGCCTGATTGATGCAACCGCGCGCCCATGCGCCCGGTTGTGGTCTGCAGGTGACTGTGTGATCCGAAAGGTAACCCGTCTGAAAGCTAACAGGCTGTTGCAAAACCCCGGCAGTGGCATGGGCATTCACTCAATGACCCACCCGGGCTTTTCAACAACCTGCTATCAATTTCGGCTTTCCATGACGACAGGGAATCTCCCGGTCTCAGCTACACAGTGGCTACAGAATTGCTGATGAGAAAAGCACAACCGGCAGACCCGAAACGGATCTACCGGTTGCCGGCGTGCCGGGGCGCAGGCCCTGGCAGCCTTCAGGTCGATAAGACCGGATTAGCGACGCAGACCCAGACGCTGGATGAGCTCCAGGTAACGATCGGCGTTCTTGCGCTTGAGGTAGTCCAGCAGCTTACGACGCTGGTTTACCATCCGGATCAGACCACGGCGGGAATGATGATCCTGCTTGTTGGTCTTGAAGTGATCCTGCAGCTTGTTGATGTTGGCGCTCAGCAGTGCCACCTGAACTTCAGGGGAACCGGTATCGCCTTCACCTTGCTGAAAATCCTTAACGATCTGTGATTTCTCACTGGCAGACAGTGCCATATTTCACCTCATTGTTTGCGATGCTCTCGAATACGGCCGAACCGCGCATCTCTACAGCCCGGCTAACCAGCGTCACGCCTTGCGTTGATCGCTGTTCTTCACCAGACGACGGGGCACAAGCTGAACCGCCTCGCCGTCCGTGATTGCTTCCGCCAACCCCACGAAGCCCTTGCTGCCGTATACACGCACAAAGCCTTCAAGCGATTGACCGGTTATTCTAACCGGTTGTCCATTCAATATCGACACCAGCGACGGGCCCGCCAGCTGCACCTCCGGAAACATCGACAAGGCCGCATCTGGTGCCACCAACAGGCCATCCAGGCTTTCGCCCAGCTCCCGTTTTGCCTCCAGATCCGGGACCTTATGCACGTGGTCCAGAGTGAACCCCGAGGCCATGGTGCGGCGCAGGGCGGTCACATGAGCGCCACAGCCAAGGGCTTCGCCGATATCCTCAACCAGTGAGCGAATGTACGTACCCTTGGTGCAGCTGACTGCCAGATCGATCTCATTGGCGCGCACGGCCAGCAAATCGAGCTGGTAGATGGTCACCGGTCGAGCCGGCCGCTCCACCTCGATGCCTTCGCGGGCATACTCGTACAGGGGACGACCCTTGTGCTTGAGGGCCGAATACATGGAAGGAATTTGCTGGATGTCGCCGCGGAATCGGTCAAGCAGCGGCTCCAGGACCTCGGCCGAGAGCTCCGCCGGTACCGGCTTCTCCTCGACCACGGCACCCTCGCTGTCACCGGTTTCGGTGCGAACGCCCAGGCGGGCGGTGGCGATGTAGGCCTTGTCGCTGTCCAGCATCATCTGTGAGAACTTGGTGGCCTCACCAAAACACAGCGGCAGCACCCCGGTCGCCAGGGGATCCAGCGCCCCGGTGTGGCCGGCTTTGGCCGCACCGTACAGGCGCTTGACCTGTTGCAGGATGCCATTGGAGGTCACACCCTGAGGCTTGTCGATGACCAGGATGCCGTTTACGTCACGACCTTTGCGTCGGCGACTCAAGCCTTCTGCTCCGGATCGTCCTGAGTGTCGTCCCCATCCTGCTCCACCGCGGGCTTGTCGCCCACGGCCTCGCGAATGAGGCTGTCCATCTTGCGGCTGTAGCCCTGGAGCGTGTCGAAATGGAACCGAAGCTGGGGCACTACCCGCAGCTTCATGGCCCGTCCGACCTGGCCGCGCAGGAATCCCGAGGCCTTGCTCAGCACCTTCAGGGAGTCCTGCACCTGGGGCGATTCCTCACCCAGCTCCTCGGTGGACAGCAGCGACACGTAGACATCGGCATAGCCCAGGTCCCGGCTGACCTTGACGGCATTGACCGTGACCAGCCCGACCCGCGGGTCCTTGACCTCCCGCTGGATCAGCTGGGCCAGTTCCCGCTGCATCTGATCGCCGATGCGATCAATACGACTGAACTCTCTCGGCATCAGGCCCCCGTGGACTCGAGCTGACGCTCGACGCGAACGCGGTCAAAGACCTCGATCTGGTCGCCGACCTTGACGTCGTAGCCCTTAACGCCGATACCGCACTCCATGCCGTTACGAACTTCCGGCACGTCGTCCTTGTAGCGGCGCAGGGATTCCAGCTCGCCCTCGAAGATCACCACGTTATCGCGCAGCACCCGGATCGGCTTGTTCCGGTAGACCACACCCTCGGTGACCATGCAGCCAGCCACCTGGCCAAACTTCGGCGACCGGAATACGTCGCGAACATCGGCGATACCCACGATGTCCTCGCGGAATTCCGGCGCCAGCATGCCGGTCAGGGCCGCTTTCACGTCGTCGATCAGGTTGTAGATGATGCTGTAGTAGCGCAGGTCCAGACCTTCCTGCTCCACCAGGCGCTTGGCGGCGGCATCGGCCCGTACGTTGAAGCCGAAGATGACCGCGTTGGTCGCCATGGCCAGGCTGACGTCGGTCTCGGCGATACCGCCAACACCGGAAGACACCATCTTGACCTGAACCTCGTCGTTGCCCAGATCCTGCAGGGCCTTGGAGATGGCCTCCAGGGAGCCGCGGACGTCGGTCTTGAGCACCACGTTGAGGGTCTTGACCTCGTCCTTGCCCATGTTCTCGAACAGGTTCTCGAGCTTGGCCGCCTGCTGACGCTGCAAACGCTGCTCACGCTCGCGGGTCTGACGGAACTCGGCCAGCTCTTTCGCTTTCTTTTCGTCGGCAACGGCAAAGAACTCGTCGCCGGCATCCGGCGTGCCGTTCAGGCCCAGGATCTCGACCGGAATGGACGGACCGGCTTCTTTGGTCTGCTTGCCGGCTTCGTCGGTCATGGCCCGGACCTTACCGAAGTAGGAACCGGCCACAACCATGTCGCCCTGACGCAGAGTACCGTTCTGTACCAGAACCGTGGCCACGGAACCGCGACCGCGCTCCAAGCTGGACTCGACCACAACACCCTTGGCGGGTGCGTCGGCGGAGGCCTCCAGCTCGAGGATCTCGGCCTGCAACACCAGGGCTTCCAGCAGCTCCTCGATGCCCTGCCCGGTGTGGGCAGAAACCGGCACGAACTGCACGTCGCCGCCCCAGTCCTCGGGAATCACTTCCATCCCGGCCAGTTCGGTCTTGATCCGGTCCGGATCGGCCTCTTCCTTATCCATCTTGTTGATAGCAACCACGATGGGGACGCCGGCGGAGCGGGCGTGATCGACGGCTTCCTTGGTCTGGGGCATGACGCCGTCATCGGCCGCCACCACCAGAACCACGATGTCGGTGCACTGGGCACCACGGGCACGCATCGCGGTAAAGGCCGCGTGGCCCGGGGTATCCAGGAAGGACACCATGCCCTGATCGGTCTCAACGTGGTAGGCGCCGATGTGCTGGGTGATGCCGCCGGACTCGCCAGACGCCACCTTGGTGCGGCGAATGTAGTCCAGCAGTGACGTTTTGCCGTGGTCAACGTGACCCATAACGCTCACCACCGGTGCACGCTTGGTCTTTTCCCCGCCCTCGAAGGCGATCTCGCTCAGGACCTCTTCCTCGAACGCGTCTTCGCTGACAGTCTTGACCTTGTGCCCAAGTTCCTCGGTGACCAGCACCGCGGTTTCCTGGTCCAGCGCCTGGTTGATGGTGGCCATGACGCCCATGCCCATCAGGGTCTTGATCACGTCCGCCGCCTTGACCGCCATGCGTTGGGCAAGGTCACCGACGGTAATCGTTTCCGGAATCTCTACTTCTCTGACCATTGGTTTGGTCGGCCTCTCGAAGCCGTGACGCTTCTCTTTGGGTTTCTTTTTCGCACGCAGCGGTTTACGCAGCGTGGTCTCTTCCTCATCGTCGGAAATGACGATCGGCTCTTCCACCGGCCGGCTGCGTGGACCACGATGGCCCGCCGATTTCTTCTTCGGCTTGCCTTCCTCAATCTCATCGCCGCGCTCGCGAACTTTTTCTTTCTTTTTCTTCGGCTTGCGATCCTTGCCATCACCCTCAGGCGGCGGCATCGGCATGTCTTCCGGGGCCGGAGTCGGCTCCGGCTCGGCCGCTTTGGCCGGTGCTTCTTCCGCCGCAGGATCGGCTTTCGCCTCGGCCGCGGCTTCGGTGGCCGGAGCTTCCGCCTCAGGCGTCGACGCCTGCTCGGCGGCAACCTTCGGCGCCTCTTCCACCGGCGCCGCTTCCGGCTTGCGCTCTTCCTGGGCTGCTTCCGGTTGCGGGGCTTCCGCCTCCGGCTGCAGCTCGGCGCGCTTGATGTAGGTCCGACGCTTGCGCACCTCCACGTTCACGGTCTTGGCCTTGCCCGCCTTCAGCGTGGTGGTGGTCTTACGCTTCAGGGTGATTTTGCGGGGCTCGGAATCCGCTTCACCGTGTGTCTTTCTCAAATAGGCCAGCAACTGCTGCTTCTCATCGCTGGAGACAGCGTCGTTTTCGGAGCGGGCCTTCAGGCCTGCCTCGACGATCTGCTTCAGCAAACGATCCACGGGAGCGCCTACGTCATCGGCCAGTTGTTTTACCGTTACTTCAGCCATACTGGTCCTCCTCCCGAATTAAGCCTGGTCTTCGAACCAGGGGGCACGTGCGGTCATGATGAGCTGACCGGCACGCTCTTCATCCATACCTTCAATCTCAAGCAAATCACCTACGGACTGCTCGGCCAGATCTTCCATGGTGCGTACGCCCATGCCGGCCAGTTTGAACGCCAGTCCGCGGTCCATGCCGTCCATACCCAGCAGGTCTTCTGCCGGCTCGGCACCCTCAAGCGCCTCCTCGCTGGCCAGGGCCTGGTTCAACAGGACATCCTTGGCGCGGCGACGCAGCTCGGTGACGGTTTCTTCGTCCAGGCCGTCGATCGCCAGCATCTCTTCCATGGGGACATAGGCCACTTCTTCAATGGAAGTGAAGCCTTCCTCAATCAGGAAGCCGGCAAACTCGTCGTCGACGTCCAGGTTGCTGGTGAAGTGCTCAACCAGACGATTGTACTCCTGTTCCTGACGCTCGCCGGCTTCTTCCTCGGTCATCACGTTCAGGGTCCAGCCGGTCAGGTCGGTGGCCAGGCGTACGTTCTGGCCGTTACGACCAATGGCCTGGGCCAGGTTGTCTTCGGCAACCGCGACGTCCATGGTGTGGCGGTCCTCGTCCATGACGATGGACGCGACTTCGGCCGGTGCCATGGCGTTGATCACCAGCTGGGCCGGGTTGTCGTCCCACAGCACGATATCGACGCGCTCACCACCGAGTTCGTTGGACACGGCCTGAACCCGCGAACCACGCATACCGACGCAGGCGCCGACCGGATCGATCCGGCGGTCGTTGGTCTTGACGGCAATCTTGGCGCGGGAGCCCGGATCGCGGGCGGCACCACGGATCTCGATCAGCTCCTCGGCGATCTCAGGCACTTCAATGCGGAACAGTTCGATCAGCATCTGCGGCGCGGTACGGCTGAGGATCAGTTGCGGGCCGCGATGGTCGGTGCGGATCTCCAGCAGCAGGGAGCGAACCCGGTCGCCCATGCGGAAAGTCTCCCGGGGAATCAGGTTTTCCCGGGGCAGCAGGGCCTCGGCGTTGGCGCCGAGGTCAACGATGACGTTGTCGCGGGTTACCTTCTTGACGGTACCGGACACCAGCTCACTGACCCGGTCACGGTAGCTGTCGACAATCTTGGTGCGCTCGGCTTCACGCACTTTCTGGAAGATGATCTGCTTGGCCGCCTGGGCGCCAATCCGACCGAAGGCCACCGACTCGATCTTCTCTTCGTGGATGTCGCCCGGTTTGAGCTCTTCGTCGATGTCACCCGCTTCCTGCAGAGTCAGCTCGGTTCCCAGCGCTGGCACGGCGTCGTTGTCGACCACCAGCCAGCGACGGAAGGTTTCGTATTCGCCGGTGCGACGGTCGATAGACACTCGAATGTCGGCTTCTTCGTCCTCGTACCGCTTTTTGGCCGCGGTGGCGAGAGCGAGTTCGATCGCCTCGAAAATCACATCCTTCTCGACTCCTTTCTCGTTCGAGACGGACTCAACCACCAGCAAGATCTCTTTACTCATTCGATTGCCCTGCCCTCAAAATAGACTGTGCGTCCAATGACTGTTATTCAGATGTGTTCACTCAAAAACCGGGACGATGTGTGCCCGCTCAATGCTCTCGAACGGCAGCAGATACTCGTGGTCGTCGACCACCACAACCACATCGTCACCTTCAATGCCTTTCAGCAGGCCCTCGAACTTGCGCCGCCCCTCGTAGGCCATGCGCAATCGGATCTGGACCCGATGCCCCGCGAACGCCTCATACTGCTCCAGGCGGAACAGCGGGCGATCCATTCCGGGCGATGACACTTCCAGGGTATATTCGGTCTGGATGGGGTCTTCCACATCCATCACACCACTGATCTGACGACTGACTTTCTCACAATCGTCGACCGACACCCCCTGTTCCGGGTTGTCGATGAACACCCGAAGCTTGGAGTAATGGCCCTGCGAGCGGTACTCGATGCCCCAGAATTCGTAACCGAGGCCTTCCACCACCGGGCGAAGAATGTCTTCCAGTTGCTTAAGCTTGGCTGACAAGTTTTGCCATCTCCGTTCGTAAATTTACCGGGCCCAAAAACAAAAAAAGGGCTGTTGATCAGCCCTTTTTATGCACCAGGGCCTGATGCGCCAGGCCCCTTAATCAAAAAGCCCCGAATGTTGGGGCCTTTTGTTGCAAGAACTCACAGGAAGCACACCGATGAACCGCTTCCTGCTGACAGACACCTGGCCTGCCAGAAACCTGCGCCCAGGGCGCTGGTCTCAATATCCGCCGGAGTATAGAGACGCCAAACGGACTGGTCAAGGACTGACCAAAAAAAACGGCCTGGGTTAGCCAAGCCGTTTTTTTCTTCTAATATGGTGCCCGGGGCCGGACTCGAACCGGCACGGCTTTCGCCACTACCCCCTCAAGATAGCGTGTCTACCAGTTCCACCACCCGGGCAACACTCTTACTCGAGCTCGGGAAGATCAGACTCCCCGCTCTCGGTTTCGCCGGCCTGCTCGGCCTCGGCTTCGCCAGCCGATTCCATGGGCGCTGAATGCCGGGATTCCTCGACCATAGGAATACCTGCTTCACCCGCCACTTCGGCGCGCTGCTTGGCGAAGACCGCCAGCGAAAAACTCGTCACAAAAAACACGATCGCCAGGATGGTCGTGATCCGGGTCAGGAAGCTGCCGCTACCCTGGCTACCAAATACCGTCTGGGAGGCACCACCACCGAAGGCGGCGCCTGCATCGGCACCCTTACCCTGCTGGATCAGCACGAGACCCACCAGTGCCACGGCAATCACCACGTGCACAACGACTACCAGTGTTTCCATCCAATCCATAACGACTCTCGCGAACCTTTAACTTTCAGCACCTGCCGGCATGGCTCGGCAAATACTTACAAAATCTTCTGACTTCAACGATGCTCCGCCGATCAAACCGCCGTCAATATCCGGCTCGGCGAACAAAGCGGCTGCATTATCCGCTTTTACACTGCCGCCGTAAAGCAGGGAAATGCTCTCGGCGGGCGCTCCAGCTTCGGCCAACGTGACCCGAATCGCAGCGTGCATGGCCTGGGCGTCTTCCGCGGTCGCGGTCTTGCCAGTACCGATGGCCCAGACAGGCTCATAGGCAATGACCACTTGGCCCCACTGCTCGGCCGCCACCTTGGTCAGCGCGGCTTTCACCTGCGACGCTACGACCGCTTCGGCCCGGCCAGCCTCACGCTCATCCAGGGTCTCGCCGACGCAGACGATCGCGGTCAGACCAGAGGCGAGCAATCGCTCCACCTTGGCAGCCACCAGCTCGTCGCTTTCGCCGAACAGCTGACGCCGTTCCGAGTGCCCGACCAGGGCGTACTCGCAACCCTGATCCTTGGCCATGTCCGCGGACACTTCCCCGGTGTAGGCCCCAGAGGACCACTGCCCCACGTTTTGCACGCCAACCGCCAGCTTACCGCCAGCCTGTTCAACGACATCACCGACATAAATCGCGGGAGGGATAATAACAACCTCCACACCATTATCAAGCGCTTCGGCCTCAGACCGAACACAGCCGACAAGCTCTTTGGCCAGGTCTTTCGACCCGTTCATTTTCCAGTTTCCGGCTACGATCTTACGGCGCATAACTCTTCCCAAACGTGAGGGAGGGCGAACTATACAGCACTCCCTCCCGGCAGACAACCGCCTGAATTTTCGCCACTAAGGCGCGGACTGCTCGACCACCACGGCGAGCTCGTTGGCGATACGGGCAATCACCTCAGCGTCCTGACCTTCGGTCATGACCCGAATCAGCGGCTCGGTGCCCGACGCCCGCAACAGCACACGACCGCCATCACCCAATTCGGCCTCGGCGCGCTGGACCGCGGCAACAATGTCGTTCCGGCCGAGCGGATCGAACCGCTCCGCCACCCGGACGTTGACCATGGTCTGCGGCAATTTGGTCATGCCCCGACGCAGATCCGCCAGGGTCTTGCCCGACTTGCTGATTGCCAGCAATACCTGCAGGGCGGAGACGATGCCGTCACCGGTGCTGGTGCAATCCCGAATCACCATGTGGCCGGACCCTTCGCCGCCCAGCACCCAGTTGTTCGCCAGCAGCCGCTCCATCACGTAGCGGTCACCCACCTTGGCGCGCTCGAATTCGATGCCCTGCTCCCGCAGGGCCAGCTCGACGCCCAGGTTGGTCATCAGCGTGCCGACCACGCCGCCCTTGAGCCGGCCCTCGGCAAAACGCTGGGAGGCAATCACGAACAGCAGTTCGTCGCCATCGACCTCGCTGCCGTCCCGGTCCACCATCATCACCCGGTCGCCGTCGCCGTCGAAGGCAATGCCAAGATCGGCGCCCTGCTCGACCACGGCGCGCTTGAGCGCGCCCAACTCGGTGGAACCCACATTGAGGTTGATGTTCAGACCATCCGGCTCGCCCCCAATCACGGACACCTTGGCACCCAGCTCCCGGAAGACTTTCGGGGCGACGTGGTAGGTCGCGCCGTGGGCGCAATCGAGCACGATCTTCTTGCCTTCCAGAGTGAACTCGTTGGGTACGGTGCTCTTGCAGAACTCGACGTAGCGACCCGGCGCGTCATCGACCCGCGACGCCTTGCCCAGGTCGGCCGAGGCGCACACTTCCAGGGGCTGATCGAGCCAGCGTTCGATCTCGGTCTCCAGGGCGTCGTCCAGCTTGGTACCGGACGCCGAGAAGAACTTGATGCCATTGTCATGGTGTGGATTGTGAGAGGCACTGATGACAATACCGGCCGAGGCACGGAAGGTGCGGGTCAGATAGGCAATGGCCGGGGTCGGCATGGGCCCGAGCAGTTTGACGTCGACACCGGCGGCGGACAGCCCCGCCTCCAGGGCAGATTCGAACATGTACCCGGACAGGCGGGTGTCCTTGCCGATCAGCACGCTGTTGCGCTGACCGTCACGCTTGAACGCCTGTCCGGCCGCCCAACCCAGGCGCAACATGAACTCCGGGGTAATCGGCGTTTCGCCAACCCGCCCCCGGATGCCATCGGTGCCAAAATACTTTCTGTCGGACATCAGCGTGCCTCCTTCATGGCCGTCACTACCTTGACGGCGTCCACAGTTTCCCGAACGTCATGCACCCGAACGATGCTGACGCCTTTCATGGCCGCTATTGTCGCGGCGGCGAGACTCGCGGGCAACCGTTCTGTGACTTCCCGGCCGGTGATCGCGCCCAGCATGGACTTGCGCGACATCCCCACCAGCAGCGGGTGGCCCAGCACGTGCAATTGCTCCAGGCACGCCAGCAACTGCAGGTTGTGCTCCAGGGTTTTACCAAAACCAAACCCGGGATCGAGGATGATGTTCTCCGGGCGCATCCCGGCCTGCTCCGCGATCCGCATACGCTCGGTCAGGAACGAACTGACGTCCCGCCGGACATTCCGGTAGTGCGGCCGGTCCTGCATGGTATCCGGCTCGCCCTGAATGTGCATGATGCAGGCTGGAATGCCGGCCTTGGCGGCGGCCTCGGGGGCACCGTCACGCTGCAGGGCACGTACGTCGTTGATCAGCCCCGCGCCCAGGCGCGCGGTTTCGGCCATGACCTCCGGCGCACTGGTGTCCACCGACACCACCACGTCCAGCTCCTTGGCGATGGCCTCGACCACCGGACATACCCGGTCCATCTCTTCCTGGACCGACACCGGCGACGCACCCGGGCGAGTGGATTCGCCCCCCACATCGATAAACGCGGCGCCGTCCGCCACCATCTGCCGGGCCCGGGCCATCGCTGCCGCCGGGCTGTTGAACTGGCCACCATCGGAAAAGGAGTCGGGCGTGACGTTCAGCACGCCCATGACGTGGCAGCGGGACATATCGAGCGCCCGCCCGGCAAAATTCAGTTCCATAACCCATCCTGTTTCGGAGTGACAAAAACAAACGCCGCCCGGAATCCGGACGGCGCATTTTTTCAGCTAGGGGTCTTGCGGGCGAGTCAGTGCTCGCCGGCCGGACGCCCAATGCCAGGCTGACGATCGTCGCTGGCGTCCTTGGCACCGGCGACCTGCTCCGAATCCCCGGCGGTAGCCCCACCGGTCGGACCATTGTCACCCCAGCCCTTGGGCGGACGCGGCACCCGACCTTCCATGATGTCGTCGATCTGGAAGCGGTCGATGGTTTCGTACTTCATCAGGGCATCGGCCATGAGGTCGAGCTTGTCGCGGTTGTCGATCAGCAGCTGGCGCGCTTTTTCGTAGCACTCATCGATGATGTTCCGCACTTCCTCGTCGATGCGCTGGGCGGTTTCCGGCGAGTACACGGTCTGCGACTGACCGGCGGACCGGCCCAGGAAGGGCTCTTCGCTGTCGGTGTCGTACTGCAGCGGTCCCAGCTTCTCGGACAGACCCCAACGGGTCACCATGTTGCGGGCCAGGCTGGTGGCGCGCTCGATGTCGTTGGAGGCACCGGTGGTAACACCATCGAAGCCGAGAGTCAGCTCTTCCGCAATCCGGCCACCGAACAGGCTGCAAATGGAGCTGATCAGATAGCGCTTGCTGTGGCTGTACTTGTCCTCTTCCGGCAGGAACATGGTCACACCCAGGGCGCGGCCGCGCGGGATGATACTGACCTTGTACACCGGGTCATGCTCCGGCATGAGCCGGCCGACGATGGCGTGACCGGACTCGTGGTAAGCCGTGTTGCGCTTTTCCTTCTCGCTCATGACCATGGACTTGCGCTCGGCGCCCATCATGATCTTGTCCTTGGCGAGTTCAAACTCCTCCATGGATACCAGGCGCTGGTTCCGACGGGCTGCGAACAGCGCCGCCTCGTTCACCAGGTTGGCCAGATCGGCACCGGAAAAGCCGGGGGTACCGCGGGCAATGAGGGCCGGCTCAACGCCGTCCGCCAGCGGCACCTTCTTCATGTGCACTTTCAGGATCTGCTCGCGACCGATGATGTCGGGCAGGCCCACCACGACCTGACGGTCGAAACGGCCCGGGCGCAGCAGCGCCGGGTCGAGCACGTCCGGACGGTTGGTGGCGGCGATCACGATCACGCCTTCGTTGCCTTCGAAACCGTCCATCTCAACCAGCAGCTGGTTCAGGGTCTGCTCGCGCTCATCGTGGCCACCACCCATGCCGGCGCCACGATGGCGACCGACCGCATCGATTTCGTCGATGAAGATGATGCACGGGCTTTGCTTCTTGGCCTGCTCGAACATGTCGCGTACCCGGGAGGCACCCACACCCACGAACATTTCCACGAAGTCGGAGCCGGAGATGGAGAAGAACGGCACCTTGGCCTCGCCGGCAATCGCCTTGGCCAGCAGGGTCTTACCGGTACCCGGCTGCCCCACCATCAGCACGCCCTTGGGGATGCTGCCACCCAGACGCTGGAACTTGCTCGGATCCCGCAGGAAATCCACCAGTTCCTTGACGTCTTCCTTGGCCTCGTCGACACCGGCGACGTCGGCGAAAGTGGTCTTGATCTGGTCTTCGCTCATCAGCCGCGCCTTGCTCTTGCCGAACGACATCGGGCCTTTACCGCCCCCGCCACCTTGCATCTGGCGCATGAAGAACACGAACAACGCGATGATGATCAGGATCGGGAAGGCCGCGACCAGCAACTGCGTCCACAGGCTCTGGCGCTCAGGCTCCTTACCGATCACCTCGACCTGGTTGGCGAGCAGATCGTCCATCAGCTTGTTGTCGGACACCTGGGGACGGATCGTCTGGAATTGGGAGCCGTCACCGCGGGTACCCTGAATTTCCAGACCATCGATGGTCACCCTGCTGACCTGGCCCTGCTGGACCATTTCAACAAACTGGGAATAATTGACTTGTTGGCCGCCGGGTGTGGGAGAGAAATTCTGAAACACCATCAGCAGCACTGCGGCTATGATTAGCCAGAGAACCAGATTTTTTGCCATATCGTTCAAGGATCGTCACCTGTGAATTGAAGGGCCGCCTTCCGGAGCCCTTTCCTGACACCTTACACCAATTGTACGCCGGTCCACCAGAAACGGCCCATCCGTATCGGCCACAGGCGGGCGGTGCTAGAGCGCCCGTGTCCGCGCCGGCCAATGCCAATAAGCGCGGTCATACCCTGATATTGGGCGCGAAATCTGAAATTACAACGCCCCGGCGACCAATCGGCCGCCGCGACCGCCATCCGCAACGCCCGGAGCGCGCCCAGGATAAGTGTTAACGGCCATTTTTCAGGACCGGCGATCTGATACACTGGCTAGTCTACGAGTTTGTCGGCGCCAAAACGCTGACCTTTTGTTAATCGCATTCATAAAGAGATCACATCATGAGCCTTTCTCCGGAACAGCGCCGGGAATACCGGGCTATTGCCCACAATCTGAAGCCGGTGATCATCGTTGGCGACAAGGGCCTGTCCGAAGGACTCCAGGAGGAACTGGAGCGGGCCCTGAACGACCACGAGCTGATCAAGATCAAAGTCGCCAATCCTGACCGTGAAGCGCGCCAGGAAGCAATGCAGGAGCTGTGCAAGGTGGCGGGCGCCGAACTGGTGCAGTCGATTGGCAAGATCGCGGTGATTCTTCGGCGCGCCAAGAAGCCCAACCCCAAGCTGTCCAACCTGCTGCGCTTCAAGAACTGATCGCATCAGACTGACGGACACAAAAAAGCCGGCTGGGGCAGCACCCGAGCCGGCTTTTTTTTGTGCAGTCCCGTCGCTTAGACGTACTCCACCTCTTCGATTTCGTATTCCACGGTGCCCGAGGGCACGCGGATGGCTACCACGTCGCCTTCGTTCTTGCCCACGAGCGCGCGGGCAATGGGCGAGGAGATGGAGATCTTGCCGGCCTTGATGTCGGCCTCATCCTCACCCACGATCTGGTAGCGGACCTGCTCGTCGCTATCCATGTTCAGCAGGTGCACCGTGGTGCCGAAGATCACCTTGCCGGTGTTCTCCATGGTGGTCACATCGATGACCTGGGCCGAGGCCAGCTTGCCTTCGATTTCCTGGATCCGGCCTTCGACGAAGCTCTGCTGCTCCCGGGCCGCGTGGTATTCCGCGTTTTCTTTCAGATCGCCGTGCTCGCGGGCGTCGGCGATGGCGGCAATCACCCGCGGGCGATCTTCAGTTTTCAGCTTCTGAAGTTCCTCGCGGAGGCGGGTTTCGCCCGCCTTGGTCATTGGTACTCTGTCAGACATAGTCTCACTTTCCTGCGTGGAGATCCTGGAGGCGACGTACAGTGCGCTCCGGGCCGAATTTGATGGCCCGGCAAAAGGCTTCGCCGCCTGCCAGTGTGGTTGTATAGGTCACCTTGGTCTGCAAGGCGGACTGGCGAATCTGGGCCGAGTCGGAAATGGCCTTGCGCCCTTCGGTAGTGTTGATGATCAGCTGGACCTGTCCGTTCTTGATGGCGTCCACAATGTGGGGCCGGCCTTCACGCACCTTGTTCATGCGCTCGACCTCGATGCCGGCCTCACGCAGCGCCTTGGCGGTGCCGGTGGTCGCGATCAGCTTGAATCCGGCCTCGACCAGATCGCGGGCGACCTTGGCCGCACCCGGCTTGTCCACGTCCCGCACCGACATGAAGGCGGTGCCCTTCACCGGCAGCCGCTCACCGACCGCCAGCGCAGCCTTGGCGAAGGCTTCGTCAAAGCTGTCACCCAGGCCCATGACCTCACCGGTCGACTTCATCTCCGGCCCAAGGATCGGATCCACGGCCGGGAACTTGTTGAACGGGAACACCGACTCTTTGACCGCGTAGTAGGACGGCACGATCTCCTGGGTGAAGCCCTGCTCGGCCAGGGACACACCGGCCATGACCCGGGCCGCGACCTTGGCCAGGGACACGCCAATGGCCTTGGACACAAACGGCACGGTCCGGGACGCCCGCGGGTTGACCTCGATCACGTAGATCTCGCCATCCTGCCAGGCCAGCTGCACGTTCATCAGCCCGATGACGTCCAGCTCGATCGCCATTTTCTTCACGGCCTCGCGCATCTCGTCCTGCACCTGCTGGGACAGGGTGTACGGCGGCAGGGAGCAGGCGGAGTCACCGGAGTGCACGCCGGCCTGTTCGATGTGCTGCATGATGCCACCGATGACCACGTCCTTGCCGTCGCTGATGGCGTCGATGTCGACCTCAATGGCGGCATTCAGGAAGTGGTCCAGCAGCACCGGGCTGTCGTTGGACACCAGCACCGCGTTGCGCATGTAGCGCACCAGCTCTTCCTCGTCGTAGACGATCTCCATGGCGCGACCACCCAGAACGTAGGACGGGCGCACCACCAGCGGGTAGCCGATTTCCCGGGCCGCCAGAATGCCTTCCTCGTGGCTGCGCACGGTGGCGTTGTCCGGCTGCTTCAGGCCCAGGCGGGTAATCATCTGCTGGAACCGCTCCCGGTCCTCGGCGCGGTCGATGGCGTCCGGGCTGGTGCCGATGATCGGCACGCCGGCCGCTTCCAGGCCACGGGCCAGTTTCAGCGGGGTCTGGCCGCCGTACTGCACGATCACGCCCTTGGGCTTCTCGACGTGGATGATCTCCAGCACGTCTTCCAGGGTGATCGGTTCAAAGTACAACCGGTCGGAGGTGTCGTAGTCGGTGGACACGGTCTCCGGGTTGCAGTTGATCATAATGGTTTCGTAGCCGTCCTCACGCATGGCCAGGGCCGCGTGGACACAGCAGTAGTCGAACTCGATGCCCTGGCCGATGCGGTTCGGGCCACCACCGATGACCACGATCTTGTCCCGGTCGCTGGCGTCCGACTCGCACTCTTCCTCATAGGTGGAGTACATGTAGGCGGTGTCGGAGGCAAATTCGGCGGCGCAGGTGTCCACCCGCTTGTACACCGGACGGATGTCCAGGTCGTGGCGCAGCTTGCGCAGGCTGACTTCGGAAATGCCCAGCAGCTTGGCCAGACGGGCATCGGAGAAGCCCTTGCGCTTGAGCCGGAACAGGGTGGCCTGGTCGATGTCGGCCTTACCGGCGGATTTCAGCGCCTGCTCTTCGCGGACAATGTCCTCGATCTGCACCAGGTACCAGGGGTCGACCTTGGTGTGCTCGAACACGTCCTCGACGCTCATGCCGGCGCGGAAGGCGTCACCGATGTACCAGACGCGCTCGGCGCCGGGCACATTCAGTTCGCGGGTCAGGGTTTCCTGGGAGTTTTCCGAACTCAGGTCGGTGAGCTTTTCGTCAAAGCCTTCGGAACCGACTTCCAGACCCCGCAGGGCCTTCTGCAGGGATTCCTGGAAGGTCCGACCGATGGCCATGACCTCGCCCACGGATTTCATCTGGGTGGTCAGGCGGGCATCGGCCTGGGGGAATTTCTCGAAGGTGAACCGGGGAATCTTGGTGACCACATAGTCGATGCTGGGCTCGAACGAGGCTGGGGTCACGCCGCCGGTGATTTCGTTGCGCAGCTCATCGAGGGTATAGCCCACCGCCAGCTTTGCAGCCACCTTGGCGATCGGGAAACCGGTGGCCTTGGAGGCCAGCGCCGAGGAGCGGGACACCCGCGGATTCATCTCGATGACCACCATGCGGCCGGTGTCCGGGTTGATGCCGAACTGCACGTTGGAGCCGCCGGTCTCGACACCGATCTCACGCAGAACCGCCAGCGAGGCGTTCCGCATGATCTGGTATTCCTTGTCGGTCAGGGTCTGGGCCGGAGCCACGGTGATCGAGTCACCGGTGTGCACGCCCATGGCGTCGAAGTTCTCGATGGCACAGACGATGATGCAGTTGTCGTTCTTGTCGCGAACGACCTCCATCTCATACTCTTTCCAGCCGATCAGGGACTCGTCGATCAGCAGCTCGTTGGTCGGCGACAGGTCCAGGCCGCGCTGGCAGATTTCCTCGAACTCGTCCCGGTTGTAGGCGATGCCGCCACCGGAGCCACCCATGGTGAAGGACGGCCGGATGATGCAGGGGAAACCGATGTCGTCGGCCACTTTCCAGGCTTCGTCCATGGAGTGAGCGATGGTGGCGCGCGGGCACTCCAGGCCAATCTTCTTCATCGCCTTGTCGAACCGGTCCCGGTCTTCGGCCTTGTCGATGGTGTCGGCGTTGGCGCCGATCATCTCAACGCCGTGCTCGGCCAGCACACCGTGCTTTTCCAGGTCCAGGGCGCAGTTCAGCGCGGTCTGGCCACCCATGGTCGGCAGCAGCGCATCCGGCTTTTCCTTTTCGATGATCTTGGCGACGGTCTTCCAGGTGATCGGCTCGATGTAGGTGGCATCGGCCATGACCGGGTCGGTCATGATGGTGGCCGGGTTGGAGTTGACCAGGATGACCCGGTACCCCTCTTCCCGCAGTGCCTTACAGGCCTGGGCTCCGGAGTAGTCGAACTCGCACGCCTGTCCGATGACGATGGGGCCCGCGCCCAGGATCAGAATGCTTTGGATGTCGGTACGTTTTGGCATGTCTTGTAAAACCTGTCAGCAACTATGAAATTCTTGCAGCGCAAAACGCGGCGCGTGTCGGTTCCGGGCGCTGGCCCGGAGGCTCTGCCCTCAGGCAGACCGGGCTTCCATCAGCCGGATGAACTCGTCGAACAGCGGCGCCACGTCGTGGGGGCCGGGACTGGCTTCCGGGTGGCCCTGGAAACTGAACGCCGGCTTGTCGGTGCGACGAATCCCCTGCAAGGTGCCATCGAACAGGGATTTGTGAGTCGCTTTCAGGGTCTCGGGCAGCGAACTCTCGTCCACGGCAAAGCCGTGGTTCTGGCTGGTGATCATCACCGTACCGTCGGCCAGGTTCTGCACCGGGTGGTTGGCACCGTGATGGCCGTGGCCCATTTTCATGGACTTGGCGCCGCTGGCCAGGGCCAGCAACTGGTGGCCCAGGCAAATACCAAATACCGGAATCTCGGTCTCCAACACTTCTTGGATCGCCTTGATGGCGTAGTCACAGGGCTCGGGGTCGCCCGGACCGTTGGACAGGAACACCCCGTCCGGATTCATCGCCAGCACCTCAGAGGCCGGGGTCTGGGCCGGTACCACGGTGATGTCGCAGCCGCGGGCGGCGAGCATGCGCAGGATGTTGAACTTCACGCCGTAATCGTAAGCGACCACTTTGAACCGGGCATCACCGCGCTCGCCGTAACCCGCGTCCAGGGTCCACTCGCTCTGGGTCCAGTTCCAGACCTTCTCGGAGGTCACTTCCTTGGCCAGATCCATGCCTTTCAGGCCCGGGAAGGCCTTGGCCAGCTCCAGCGCACGCTCGGCCGTCGCCTCGGCACCGGCGACGATGGCCCCGTTCTGGGACCCCTTGTCACGCAGGATGCGGGTCAGGCGGCGGGTATCGATGTCGGCGATGCCGACAATGTTGTTGCTGCGCAGGTAGTCGTCCAGCGAGCCCTTGCTGCGCCAGTTGCTGGTGGTCAGCGGCAGGTCGCGAATGATCAGGCCGGCGGCCTGGACGCGGTCGGACTCGACATCTTCCTCGTTCACACCGGTGTTGCCGATGTGCGGATAGGTCAGGGTCACGATCTGGCGGGAATAGGACGGATCAGTCAGGATTTCCTGGTAGCCGGTCATGGCGGTGTTGAACACCACTTCGCCGCTGGTTTCTCCGTCAGCGCCAATGGCAGTGCCGTAGAACAGGCTTCCGTCTGCGAGTGCAAGGATTGCAGGTGTGCTCAAGGCTTGTATCCTCATCGAGTGGCGTATCGGTTCGTCACGAACAGGAACGCAAGCGCAAATTCAGGTCGCAAAAAAGCGAGAGGGAGTCAAAACTCCGTCCCGCTTTTTGTTGCCCGTAAACGCTTTAGGTTTCACGGGCGTTTTTAAAAGCTACGCTTGGTGCAGTTAAACCGCCCTAGTGTAAAAAATATGCGGCTTTCTGTCCATTCAAAATCACGCCCACCGGCCTATTTGAGCGACAGTACGTCCTGCATGTCGTACAGGCCCGCTGGCTTGTCCGCCAGCCACAGCGCCGCCCGCATGGCGCCCTTGGCGAAGGTCATGCGGCTGCTGGCCTTGTGGGTAACCTCAATGCGCTCCCCCTCGGTGGCGAACAGCACGGTGTGATCGCCCACCACGTCACCGGCGCGGATGGTCTCGAAACCGATCTCCTTGCGGGTGCGCTCGCCGGTGAAGCCTTCGCGGCCGTAGACGGCGCATTCCTTCAGGTCCCGACCGAGGGCGTCCGCCACCACCTCACCCATGCGCAGGGCAGTTCCGGACGGCGCGTCCTTCTTGTGGCGGTGGTGGGCCTCAATGATTTCCACGTCGTAGTCGTCGCCGAGGGTCTGGGCGGCGGTACGCAGCAGGTTGAGGACCACGTTCACACCCACGCTCATGTTGGGTGCGAACACCACCGGCGCCGATTCCGCCGCCAGCGCCAGTTGCGCCTTTTCGGCCTCCGACATGCCGGTGGTACCGATCACCAGGCGTTTGCCGTGGGTCTTGCAGAACTCGGCGTTGGCCAGGGTCAGGTCCGGGAAGCTAAAGTCGATGAGCACATCGAAATCGTCCTTGACCTCATCCAGGGCGCCCACCAGCTTGACCCCGGTCTTACCGATACCGGTCAGCTCGCCGGCATCGGCACCGATCAGACTGCTGCCCGGCTCGACCACGGCCGCACCCAGCTCCAGACCCTCGGTGCCGTCAACGGCTTCGATCAACACTTTGCCCATGCGCCCGGCGGCGCCGATGATTGCTACCCTCATGCTCGCACTTCCTTTTATCGGCCGGTCAGAATTTCATTTCGTCGAAGAAGCTTTTCACACCCTCAAACCAGGAGGTTTTCTTCGGTGCGTGCTCGTTGCCGTTGCCGCCGTCCAGGGTCTGCTGGAACTCTTCCAGCAGTTCCTTCTGACGCTTGGTCAGGTTCACCGGCGTCTCCACGATCACCCGGCACAGCAGGTCGCCGGAGGGGCCGCCACGAACCGGGCTGACGCCCTTGTTGCGCAGGCGGAACAGCTTGCCGGTCTGGGTCTCGGCCGGAATCTTCAGCTTGACCCGGCCATCCAGGGTCGGCACTTCCAACTCGCCACCCAGGGCCGCATCCACGATGCTGATCGGCACCTCACAGTATAGGTTACGACCATCCCGGGTGAAGATGGCATGCTCACGCACCGCGATCTGCACGTACAGATCCCCGGGCGGACCACCGTCAATACCCATCTCGCCCTCACCGGACAGGCGGATACGGTCGCCAGTATCGACACCCGGCGGCACCTTGACCGACAGGGTCTTTTCTTCCTGAACCCGGCCCTGACCGTGGCAGGACTTGCACGGATTCTTGATGATCTGACCGGAACCGCGACAGGTCGGACACGCCTGCTGCACGGTGAAGAAGCCCTGCTGCATGCGCACCTGCCCCATACCCTTACAGGTACCGCAGGTTTCCGGGGTGGAGCCTTTTTCGGCCCCACTGCCATCACAGACCTCACACTCCCGGTGACCCGGGATCTTGATCTGGACGGTCTTGCCTTTCACGGCCTCCTCGAGATCCAGCTCAAGGGTGTAGCGCAGATCGGCACCGCGGGTGTTGCGGCCACGACCACCGCCACCAAAGATATCGCCAAACACATCCCCGAAGATGTCGGAGAAGCTGGCACCGCCACCGCCGAAGCCACCGCCGGCCTGGCCATCGACACCGGCGTGACCGAACTGGTCGTAAGCGGCGCGTTTGGAGTCGTCCGCCAGGATCTCGTAGGCTTCGCTGGCCTCCTTGAACTTGTTCTCGGCGTCGGTGTCGTCCGGGTTACGGTCGGGGTGATATTTCATCGCAAGCTTGCGGTAGGCTCGCTTGATGTCTTTCTCGTCCGCATCCCGGGAAACCCCGAGAATTTCGTAATAATCGCGCTTGGCCATGCTTCAAAACCCTGTTTTTAAACGCGGAAAACGCGGGGAGTTCCCCGCGTTTTCCAACTGCCTGATGTACGTCAGATTTACCGCTTGTCGTCGTCTTTGACTTCTTCAAACTCGGCGTCAACGGCGTCGTCAGACTGCTGGCCCTGGGCCTCTTCCTGACCACCGGCCTGCTGCGCCTGCTCGGCCTGATCTGCATACATCTTCTGAGCCAGCTCAGAGGACACTTCGGTCAGCTTCTGGGTCTTGGCTTCGATGTCGTCCTTGTCGGAACCTTCCAGAGCTTCTTCCAGCTCCTTGATGGACGCTTCGATGGACTCTTTCTCGCTGTCGCTGACCTTGTCACCGGCTTCGCTCAGAGTCTTGCGTACCGCGTGCACCATGGCATCGCCCTGATTACGGGCCTGCACCAGCTCCTCGAACTTGCGATCTTCCTCGGCGTTGGCCTCGGCGTCCTGCACCATCTTTTCGATCTCGTCGTCGTTCAGACCGGACGAGGCCTTAATAACGATGGACTGCTCCTTGCCCGTCGCCTTGTCTTTCGCAGACACGTTCAGGATGCCGTTGGCGTCGATGTCGAAGGTGACTTCGATCTGCGGCACGCCACGGGGCGCCGGCGGAATGTCGGCCAGATCGAAACGACCCAGCGACTTGTTCTGGTTCGCCTGCTTGCGCTCACCCTGGACCACGTGAATGGTCACGGCGGTCTGGTTGTCATCCGCGGTGGAGAAGGTCTGCGACTTCTTGGTCGGGATGGTGGTGTTCTTGTCGATCAGCGGGGTCGCCACGCCACCCATGGTTTCGATACCCAGGGTCAGCGGAGTAACGTCCAGCAGCAGAACGTCTTTCACGTCGCCAGACAGCACGGCGGCCTGGATGGCAGCACCCATGGCCACGGCTTCGTCCGGGTTAACGTCCTTGCGGGCCTCTTTGCCGAAGAACTCTTTAACCTTTTCCTGCACCAGCGGCATACGGGTCTGACCACCGACCAGGATAACCTCGTCGATTTCACCGGCCTTCATGCCAGCGTCCTGCAGGGCCACCTTACACGGCTCCAGGCTGCGCTGAACCAGATCTTCCACCAGTGACTCGAGCTTGGCGCGGGTCAGCTTGACGTTCATGTGCTTCGGACCGGACGCGTCTGCGGTGATGTACGGCAGGTTGACGTCGGTCTGCTGGCTGCTGGACAGCTCGATCTTGGCCTTCTCACCAGCTTCCTTCAGACGCTGCATCGCCAGGGAATCACCACGCAGGTCGATGCCGCTGTCTTTCTTGAACTGGTCAGCCAGGTACTCGATGATTTTTAGGTCGAAGTCTTCACCACCCAGGAAGGTGTCACCGTTAGTGGCCAGAACCTCGAACTGGTGCTCACCGTCCACATCGGCAATCTCGATGATGGACAGGTCGAAGGTACCACCACCCAGGTCGTACACGGCTACGGTACGGTCACCGCTCTTCTTGTCCAGACCATAGGCCAGGGCCGCAGCGGTCGGCTCGTTGATGATCCGCTTCACTTCCAGACCGGCGATCTTACCCGCGTCCTTGGTGGCCTGACGCTGGCTGTCGTTGAAGTAGGCCGGAACGGTGATCACCGCCTCGGTTACCTTCTCGCCCAGGTAGTCTTCCGCGGTCTTCTTCATCTTCTTCAGAACTTCCGCGGACACCTGCGGCGGTGCCATCTTCTCGCCTTTTACCTCAACCCAGGCATCGCCATTGTCAGCCTTGGTGATCTTGTACGGCACCATCTTGATGTCTTTCTGGACCACGTCGTCTTCAAAACGACGACCGATCAGACGCTTGATGGCGTACAGGGTGTTGTGCGGGTTGGTGACCGCCTGACGCTTGGCAGACTGGCCTACCAGTGTCTCGCCGTCATCGGTGTAGGCGATGATGGACGGGGTGGTGCGATCACCCTCGGCGTTTTCAATAACCTTGACCTTGTCACCATCCATGATGGCGACACAGGAGTTGGTGGTTCCCAGGTCGATACCGATAATCTTGCTCATTGAGTCACTCCAATGCTTCTGAATACTTTCCCGGGGAATCGCCCCGGCTCTGACCATTTACAGGCTATATTGGCGCGTTAATCGCCTTTTCAAGCCTGCTCATCAATTTTTGGTGCGTCTTCGGCCTTGGCGACCACGACCATGGCCGGACGGACCACACGGCCATTGAGCAGATACCCTTTCTGCACCACCGCGACCACGCTGTTGGGCTCGGCATCCGGCGCCGGCACCATGGACATGGCTTCGTGCTGCTGGGGGTCAAACGGCTCGCCCACCGGGTTCACCTGCTCGACATTGAACTTGCCCAGACTGCTCATAAACAGGTTCAGGGTCATCTCGACGCCTTCACGGATGGAGGCCACCAGTTCACCGGCGTCATCACTGCCCTCGGTGCTCTCCACCGCCTTCTCCAGGCTGTCAGCGACCGGCAGCAGCTCCTTCACGAACTTTTCCAGCGCAAACTTGTGAGCCTTCTCGACATCAATCTCGGACCGGCGACGGACGTTCTGCATTTCCGCCTGCAGCCGCAGCATCTGGTCCTGAGCCTCCTGGACCTTCGCGTTCAGCGCGTCCACTTCAGACTCGCCACCCTCGGCCGCTTCCGCCTCGGCCTGGACCTCTTCGGCCGCGGCTTCGGTTGCTTCGTTCAGCTCGTCTTCTACCTGTTCGGTGCGGTTCTCGTCAGTGCTCATGAGTTCTCCTGCTAGCTATCCGGCGGCCGACAACCAGACGGCCGATTCAACATGGCTTCCGACCGACGCGAGCCGGAAATTTCTAGTTGGGGACGGATATGGGGCCCCGTGTTCAGGTTTCAACCACCCCGCACGGTTTCCCGGAAAAATTCCCGACCCGCCGATTTGCAAACCGAAAAAACCCTGCATATATTCACAGTCACTGTATAACCAAACAGTATTTCGCCCAGCTTACACAGCGGGTTGTTCAGCGCAGCAATTCGAAGGACGCGGAGGTTATCTGCATGCTTACTCAGCTTACGGTTTCCAATTACGCCATCGCCGAACGGGTGGAACTGCAGTTCAACACGGGCATGACGGCACTGACCGGGGAAACCGGCGCCGGCAAGTCCATTGTCCTGGACGCGCTCGGACTGGCCATGGGCGGCCGGGCGGACGCGGGTGCCGTGCGTCACGGCGCCAAGCGCGCCGACATCACCGCCACCTTTGACGTTGCCAAGATCCCGGAAGCCGTGGCGTGGCTGGAGCAGCACGAGCTGGACGACGACAGCGACTGCATCCTGCGCCGGGTCATCAGCAAGGACGGCCGCTCCCGCGCCTACATCAATGGCCAGCCCTGCCCGCTGGCTCACCTGAAGGATCTGGGCGGCCTGCTGATGGACATCCACAGCCAGCACCAGCACCAGTCCCTGCTGCGCAAGGACACCCACCGTAAGCTGTTGGACGAATTCGCCGGGGTAGAAGCCCTGGCGGCCGACACCCATGCCGCGTTCAAGGTCTGGAACCAGACCCGCCAGCGGCTGACCGAGCGCCAGCAGAACGCCGACGAAACTGAGGCCAAGCTGCAGCTGCTGCGCTACCAGGTGGAGGAGCTGGACCGCCTGGCTCTGGACGATGGCGAGCAGGACCAGTTGGAACAGGAACAGGCACAATTGAGCCAGGCCGACGCGGTGCTGCACAGCAGCCACCAGGCAGCCCTGCTGTGCACCGAGGACGAGACCAGCGCCGCGGACCTGGTGCGCCAGGCGCTGCAACAACTGGAGCAGCTGCCGGTTGAGGTGCCCGCCCTGGCCGACACCATCCAGATGCTGAACGAGGCCCAGATCCAGATCGGCGAAGCCGGTGACAACCTGCGCCGGTTCGTGGAGGACTACGAGGCCGATCCGGCCCGCCTGGCCGAGGTGGAGGAGCGCCTGAGCAGCATTTACCAGATGGCCCGCAAGCACCGGATTACCCCGGAGGAATTGCCGGAACTGCACCAGAACCTGAGCGCGGAACTGGCGGAACTGAACGGCGGCGCCGGCAGCCTGGAGCAACTGGAAGTGGAACTGCAGGAGCAGCGTGCGGCCTTTGACGCACTGGCCGGGCAGTTGACCGAAGCCCGCGAGCAGGCGGCGGTGGACCTGGATCAGCGCGTGGCCGAGGAACTGGCGCAGCTGAGCATGCCGACGGTGCAGTTCGTTACCCGGCTCAGCCGCAACGCCAACGACGAGCCGGCCCCGCACGGCCAGCAGGACATAGAATTTCTGGTCAGCGCCAACCCGGGCCAGCCGGCCCGACCACTGGCCAAGGTGGCCTCCGGCGGCGAACTGTCGCGGATCAGCCTGGCGATTCAGGTGGTGGTGGCCCAGACCTCAACCACCCCGACCCTGGTGTTCGACGAAGTGGATGTGGGCATTGGCGGCGGCACCGCCGAGGTGGTCGGACGCCTGCTGCGCACCCTGGGCAGCAATGGCCAGGTGCTGTGCGTCACGCACCTGCCGCAGGTGGCCGCGCAGTGCCATCAGCATCTGTTTGTGAGCAAATTTACCGAAAGGGACGCCACCTTCTCGAAAATCGAGACCCTGGACGACAACGGCAGAATCAGTGAAGTGGCAAGAATGTTGGGCGGCGTGGACATGACCGAGCACACGATTGCCCATGCCCGGGAGATGTTTTCCAAGGGGCAGGCGACCCATCACTGATCTGGCGACGAACCACTACCCCTCTCGATCCTGAGAGCTGTTGGGGCGGGTTAATCACCCGCCCCTTTTTTCTTTTTAGGACTTGATGGGTTTCACGTAGAGGATCAGGCTGTGGTCGACGATCTCGTAACCACGTTCCCTGGCGATCTTCTGCTGACGTTCCTCGATGACTTCGTCAACGAACTCAATAACCTCACCGGTCTGGGTGCAGACCATATGGTCGTGATGGTCGTCTCCGGCCATCTCGAACACCGCATGACCACCTTCGAAGTTGTGGCGTAACACCAGGCCTGCCGCTTCGAACTGGGTCAGCACCCGATACACGGTTGCCAGCCCCACGTCATCCCCCTGCTCCAACAGTTTCTTGTAAACGTCTTCGGCACTCAGGTGGTGCTCTTCAGAGTTCTCCAGAATGTTGAAGATTTTCACTCTCGGCAGAGTGACTTTCAGACCGACTTTTCGCAATTCGGCGTTTTCAGATGACATGTTACTATTCACTCTTTGGTGTGCTTCACGGCTTCCGGTATGATGAAGCCGCCTTAGACGGTTAACCCGTGCCGCACCTGCCTCAGCAGGCGATTTCAAGATAGAGGATTTCCCCCGGCGATGCAAAAGCTCACAGCTCTCATTCTCACTCTCATCATGACCGGTTGTGTCTTCCCTGGGGTGTACAAGATCAACGTGCAACAGGGCAACATCGTCACTGATGAGGAGCTTACAGCGCTGACCGCGGGCATGCCCCGAAGCCAGGTGCACGCGCTGATGGGAACACCGCTGATGCTGAATCCCGTGGACGCGTCCCGGGAGTACTACATCTACACCTTCCAGCGCAGCGGCGGGGACATCGAGGAGCAGCGCATCATCGTCTATTACAACGACGACCAGTTCTCCCACTACGAAGCCCAGCTGCTGAAAGAGACCCCCGCCTACTGAGCCGGCTGCTCAGCCTTTCTTCTTGGCCCGGTTCAGTCGGGCCTGCTTGGGATCGATCTTGAGCGGACGATAGAGCTCCACCCGATCCCCCTCCCGAAGCTGGTGGGCGGCGGGGTCCTTGATCACCTTGCCAAATATGCCCATGTCGATGCTTTCCGGATCCACCTCCGGAAAGAGGGCGACAATCCCCGAGAGTTTTACCGCCTCCAGCGCCGTCGTGCCCTCCGGTACGGTCACCGGCACGATTTCCTGCTTGTCCGGGCGCGCGTAAGCCACTTCCACCACCGGCATCACTGACCTCCCGCGTAGAGTTCGTCGGCCCGCTTGCAAAAGGCGTCGACCATGGTGGTGGCGGCCTGACTGAACACCGAACCAAACGCCATGCGCGACAGGGAGCCGGAAAATTCGAACTCCAGGGTCAGGATCACCTTGCAGGCGGTCTCGCTGAGCGGCTTGAAGTGCCAGCGCCCGGCCAGGTTGCGGAACGGACCGTCCACCAGGCTCATCTCGATGGCTTCGGGCTTCTGCAACTGGTTGCGGGTGGTCAGGGTGTGGCGCACCCCGCCCTTGGCGATCTCCATCGATGCGGTGACCTGCTCAGCGTTCTGGTCATGGATCCGGGTGTTGGCGCACCAGGGCAAAAACTCCGGGTAGCGGGCAACGTCGTTCACCAGGTGGAACATTCGCTCCGCCGAGTGCATGACAAGGGCTGATTTATCGATCTGATGGGGCATGGGTACCGGGTGTCCTGCTGATCAACTTGCTTGAATATACGAGCCTTTGGAACAGACGCGCCAGCTCAAACGCTATGATAAAGGATCTCGCCCTCTTTTGGGCCATTTCCGGACGGCCCGGCCTTCGGCTGGCTATCGCGGGTCGGTGCCGTGCCCTCGGATTTAGGCGCGGGCTGGGGTGCCGGCGCACCCTGTTCGGCCTTGGTCTCGGCTTCGTCCTTCGGCGCCAGAGTGCCCTGATCCACAGTGGACAACACGCTCGCCGGCCGGCCACACCAGATGCCATCGCCGCCGCTCGCGCACAGGTTGGTCAGCGAGAAGGCAGTGTACTGGATGCCGATGTAGGCGATCACCACCGGCAACACCAGCCGCATGACCCAGTACCAGATGGCGGCAAACAACACCGGCGCCCGCCCCAGGATCCGATGGGACAGGCTGTGGGTCAGACGCCAGCCGGTGAACACACAGATCAGGATGGCCACCGCCGGGATCAACAGCCCGCCGGTCAGCAGCTCCAGCCAACGGAACACCGTGGCCCCGGCAAACCGGTCACTGGCCCAGACGTTGAACGACAGCAGCGAGGCCAGCCCCGCCAGCCACACCAGCAGTCCGACGATCAGCGCCGACCAGCCCCGGGGCGCCCCGGTCCATTCTCGGAACCAGCCCACCACCGGTTCCATCAGCGCCAGCGACGTGGTCCAGACAATCATCACCACCAGCAGGAACACGGTGGCGAGCACGAATTGATTGGCCGGTAGTTGCCCCAGGGTCACCGGCAGGGACACGAACAACAGGCCAAAGCCGCGCTCGCCGTCGAAGCTGGCGCCGTCCGCGGCCACCGAGAAGATCATCAATCCGGCCAGGATCGCCACCAGGGTGTCCATCAGCACCACCGCCAGGATCGACCGCTTAAGCCGGGTCTCGGGCGCTGTGTAGGCGCCGAAGATAGCCCACACGCCCATGCCCAGGCCGAGGGTGAAGAAGGCGTGGAACAGCGCCGCTTTGACACTGGCGAGAGAGACTCGGTCCGGGTGCAGTTCCAGCAGCTGGCCGACGGCACCATCGACCCAGCCGTGCCAGGCGGCGAGTGCGAACAACCCGAGCATCAACAGCAGGGTTCCGGGCACCACCACCCGCAGCGTGCGCTCCAGCCCCTTGACCACGCCCTGCACCGAGACCCAGACCACCAGCACCAGAAACGCCGCATGCCAGCCCATGAACACCCGGTACTCGTTGGGGTCGGACACCAGGCCCGAGAGAATCGCGGTGGCGCCGGCCTGGTCGGCGTTCGAAAACAGCCCCATGGCGCCGTAGAACACATAGGCCAGGGCGATCGAGCCGAAAACCGCGGTGAACGACAACACCAGGAAGGCGGCCAGAATGCCCAACCGGCCCGCGGCCATCCACCACCGGGACACCTTGGCACTGCGGATGAAACCATCCATGGCCAGCACCAGGCCATGACGGGCATAGCGGCCAAGCACCGCCTCGGTCACCATCAGCGGCAGGGTCACCAGCAGCAGGCTGGCCAGGTACAGCAGCACGAACAGGCCGCCCCCGTGCAGGCTGGCCAGGTAGGGGAACTGCCATAGATTGGCGAGGCCCACGGTGGCACCGACCGCGGCCCAGAAGAAGGTTGATTTCCGGGTGAAGGACCCGATATGTGTCTGATACGGCGTAGGCATTCGCGTCCCTGAAGATAACTGGCTTCACATTGTAGCCGATCGTTCGATCCACGCACGAACCGCCAGCTGCAAGTCCGTGATTTCGTGACCGGTCTGGCACCTGTGGGCTACAATGCGCGTTTTGCCGGCCAGAACGCCGACCCATTCGTTCATTTGTCCGACCCCGGATTGTTGATTCATGAGCAAGAAAAAGCCCGGAACGCCGAGCAGTACCATCGCCCTGAACAAGAAGGCGAAACACGAATACCACATTGAAGAACGCTTCGAGGCGGGCCTCGCCCTGCTGGGCTGGGAAGTCAAATCCCTGCGTGCCGGCAAGGCCCAGCTGGTGGATGCCTACGTGCTGCTGAAAAACGGCGAGGCCTGGCTGCTTGGCTCGCACATCACGCCGCTGAATACGGCCTCGACCCACGTCATCGCGGACCCGACCCGAACCCGCAAGCTGCTGCTGCACGCCAAGGAAATCTCCAAGATCATCGGCAAGGTGAACCAGACCGGTCACACCTGCATTCCCCTGGCCCTGTACTGGAAGAAGAACAAGGTCAAATGCGAGATCGCCCTGGTGAAAGGCAAGAAGCAGTTCGACAAGCGGGCGACCGAGAAAGAGCGGGACTGGAACCGCCAGAAGCAACGCATTCTGCGCGAAGCCAACGGCTAACCACTCAACCCGCCGCCTGACACCGACCTCACTGCGGCACATTTTTGTGTCGCAAACCTACTCTCTTTGCGCATTTTTTCATCAGGCCTATACTCCTGTGTTCCCATTGGCAGGCAAAGGGAATGCATATGCCTCTTACCCGAACCCCGATGACCGCGGTCGACCGAGCGTGGCTGCGCATGGACACGCCGGAAAACCCGATGATGATCTGTGGCGTCCTCGCCATGGACCGCCCCATTTCCATCAACCGGCTCAAGCGCACGCTGGAGGAACGCTTCCTGCGTTTTCACCGGTTCCGCCAGCGGGTGGTGGACAAGGGCGATCGCGCCTACTGGCAGGACGACCCACTGTTCGATCTGGACAACCACCTGCACCAGATCGCCCTGCCCGGCGACGCCGACAAGGCCGCCCTACAAAAACTGGTCAGCGACCTCAACAGCAGCTCCCTCGATTTCCGGCGCCCGCTCTGGCAACTGCACTACATCGATAATTACCAGGGCGGCAGCGCGCTCTTGCTGCGCATCCACCACTGCATTGCCGACGGCATTTCCCTGGTCCGGGTAATGCTTTCCCTGACCGACCGGGGCCCGGAGCCCAAGCTCGCCAAGGTGCCGGCGCGGGTCACAACAACGCCGCCCAAACGCTCCTGGATTCAGGCCACTCTGCACCGGGCGGTGGACAGCGTGCAGGCCGCCAACTACCAGACCCGGCTATTCATCCAGTCGGTTCGCGACGAACCCGAATATCCCCTGAAACTGGCCTCCACCGCAGGCAGCGTGGCCTTCGATCTACTTAAACTGGGCCTCGCCCCCGTGGAACCCGAGACCGGCCTGAAACGCCCTCTGTGCGGTCGCAAACGAGTGGCCTGGGCCGAGCCCTTGCCTCTGGATGAAGTCAAAGCCTGCGCCCGAGCCCTGGGCGGCACCGTCAACGACATCCTCATGTGCACCGCCACCGGCGCCCTGCAACGGCATTTCGCCGCGCACCAGGAAGGGGTGCCGGAATGCGGCCTGCGGGTGGCCGTGCCCTTCAACCTGCGCCCGCTCAACCAACCGATCGACACCCTGGGCAACCAGTTCGGCCTGGTGCTGCTGGCCCTGCCGGTGGAGGTACGGGACCCAATCATGTGTTTCCGCCAGGTGCAGGAGAACATGAATCGGCTCAAGCGCTCCTACCAGGCCCAGGTGACCTACAGCCTGCTCGACCTGTTCGGCCGCGGCCCGGATGTGCTCGAACGCCGGGCCCTGCATCTGTTGAGCAACAAAGCCTCGGCGGTGCTAACCAACGTACCCGGCCCGAAACACGCCCTGTATCTGGCCGGCGCCGAGGTCACCCAACCCATGTTCTGGGTACCCCAGAGCGGCAGCATTGGCATCGGCATGAGCATCTTCAGCTACGCCGGCACCGTGCAGTTCGGGATCACCATCGACAAGAACATCCCCGCCGACCCGGACGCGGTGATGGAGTACTTCCAGGAAAGCTTCCAGGCCCTGAGCCACGCCGCCCTCGCGGGCCGACAAGGCGCCCTGGAGCGACGGGCCGGGTGATGGAAATAGGTACAACTCCCGGCCGTAAACGGCCGGCAGACCAAAACAAACCTTGAAGTCCGCCAAACCGGACACATATACTTGAGGCATAGGGGGACGACATGGCTTCGACGCCGGTTGCGAACCCTTGGGTGCATGTCGAGATGGCAGCCAATCTCGTTAATCCAAAGCTGCGTTTAAATAGTCGCAAACGACGAAAACTACGCACTAGCAGCGTAAGCTGCTAGTCGTCCTGACTGGGATGCCTGTATCCCAGAAGCAACATCTCAGGACGTCATCGCTAACAGGCTGCTCTAGCGTCCAGAGCTCACTGGCCGCTAGCTAAGATCCAAAGAGCTCGTCTCTTGCGCCCTGACCTTCGGGCCGCTTGAGATTAAATCAATAGAAGGAAGCTAAACATGTAGATCTCAAGGCAGAGTACTGGCGGACGCGGGTTCAATTCCCGCCGTCTCCACCAATCACCAAGAGAAAAGCCCCTGATTTCAGGGGCTTTTTTTTTGAATCAAAATAAAAAGGACATGGAGGCGTCAACAAAGTGTCAACCGACATCATTTCGCTGACCACCGCAATCGAGTGTATACCAACAGTTCTAAGCAATATTCCCGATACCGTGTGGGCGGCCGTGACAGCGGCTCTAATCACCCTTTTCGGAGTTCACCTTTCTAATCGCAATAGTCGAGAACAGCTAAGAATACAGATAGATCGGCAAGAACAAGAAAATAGGAGGCACAGGAAAGCAGAGATGCGTCGGTCCGTATACCTTCAACTCTGCGAAGTACTACCGCGCATCAATATTCTTTACCTTTCTCTGGGTGATGCGGTCATTGATATCAGGGCGTCGAGAG